>JAKCBW010000051.1 GCA_021842145.1 Actinomycetes bacterium | reverse complement strand
AGGAGACCGACCACAGCGACTGCTTGGCATGCTGAGTGGTATTCAGCTGGTTCCACTTCCTAAATCTGATTCCTGCTGTGGATTTGGAGGAACATTTTCAATTAAAAATTCCGCCATTTCAACAGTGATGATGGAGGAAAAGCTGGCAAACGTCTACTGGACGGGAGCCGAAGTGCTGACGGCCGCTGACTCATCCTGTCTCATGAACCTTAGTGGTGGGATTCAAGCCGCAAAAAAGCCATTGACAGTAATGCATTATGCAGAAATACTCGAAATCGCTACTCGGCAGACACAAGGGAAGCTATCTAATTTTTCGGGGGCAAAGTGAGCAAGGATTCCGGCACAACTGAGGGGCCAAACGAGAACATTCCAAAGGCTAACACCTGGCTGTTGAGAACTGAGAACCACGATCATCAGCGGAGTCGAGTCTCCTTCAAATCGCGCTCGACTAGAGAAATTCGCAACCTCCAAATGCGTAAAAACATTAGCCATGCCACTTCTACGATTAGAGAAAAGCGGAAGAAAGTAGTTTCCGAGGTAGAAAATTGGGAAGAACTCAGGACTCGAGCAGCCCAAATCAAGCAGCACACCCTCTCCAACCTTGATTTCTATCTAGAAGAGTATGAGCGCAACGTGACCAAAGCGGGTGGCCAAGTGCACTGGGCCAGGGATGCCACTGAAGCGAGGGAAATTGCACTCGAATTGGTACGCGAGTCAGGTGCTCAATCGGTAATCAAAGTTAAGTCAATGGTTACCGAGGAGATTGGTCTAAATGATTTTTTCGTTGAGAACGGAATCGAACCCACAGAAACCGACCTTGCTGAGTTGATTTGCCAACTGGCAGGGGATGAATCTTCGCACATTCTGGTCCCTGCGATACATCGGAATCGAGTGGAAATTCGAGACATTTTCGAGGCGACTTTCGCTAAGAAGGGCTCCCTCGAAGCTGAACCTTCAAAGATCGCCGAAGCGGCGCGCCAACACCTGAGAAAGAAGTTTTTAGAATCGAGGGTGGCAATTACCGGCGGCAACTTCTTAGTAGCTGAAACCGGATCAGTAGCTATAGTCGAGTCTGAGGGAAACGGGCGAATGTGCCTGACACTCCCCAACAACGTCATAAGCATCGTCGGAATTGAAAAACTCGTTCCGACGATGGAAGACCTAGAAGTTTTCTTGACCCTACTCCCCCGTTCTTCGACGGGCGAAAGAATGAACCCCTACACCACCATCTGGACCGGGAGACCGCCCGCACAACTGGAACCTGAAAAAGAAACACCCCTCAATAAGAAGTCATATCATATAATCCTTCTGGACAACGGAAGGACACGGGTGCTATCCGATGAAATTGGCAAGCAGGCACTTTCCTGTATTCGATGTTCGGCCTGCCTAAACGTATGTCCAGTGTATGAACGGGTCGGCGGCCACTCCTATGAATCGGTCTACCCTGGACCCATTGGAGCCATCCTCACGCCTCAGCTCGTCGGTGACCCTTTAGCCGGTGAACTAGCTTTTGCTTCGACTCTTTGTGGTGCATGCTACGAGGTATGTCCAGTAAAGATAAATATCCCAGAGATCCTAATTCACCTAAGGTCGATCCACTCCGACCACAAACGCGATACCGTCTTGGGAAATATTGAACGGGGTTCGTTTGGAGTAGTAGGAGTAGTCATGGGAAACACGAATTTATTCAACATCGCTACAGCCTCGGTTAGTCGAATTCTCAAATACGGAGGACCCGTGCTAAACAGAGTTGGTAAATATTTGCCGCCAATAAATGGGTGGATCGAATCTCGAACTTTGCCAGCTGCACCGAAAGACACACTGCGGGATGCTTACCGGAAAGGAACGTTAGATGCCCTCCTCAAAAAGTGAAATCTTGCAGAGGATTCGTCAGGCAAACACCTCACAAACAAACGGAGTACGAACCCAGTCGACTCTTATTCGAACTGCCCCCCTTCGTAAGGATGGTTCGGGTTTAAGCCGCGACGACCTTGTAAAGCTATTCATCGAACGAGTTGAAGACTATCGCTCCACAATGGTGGAGATTGAAAAGGATGCCTTGGCCTCAAGTTTCGAAAGTGTCCTTTCGAGAATTGACGCACCTCGAGGATACGATACGATATGCGTGTCAACTCCATTGATGAGCCTATTCAGCAAAAAAGTCGCCGGATTTCAGCTTGCCCACCCAGACCAGCTGACACTGAACGACTACAACACGAAGGTCTTGGGCACACTCACGGGTTGTGCGATCGGCCTAGCTACGTCCGGAACGATTATTTTTAATTCATCCGACGATGAGGCACCACCGATCTCGACGTTAGTTCCAGATCATCTCTTCGTAGTCATAAACGAAAGCCAAATAGCGCAGGACATCGTGGGTGCGATAACAGCACACGATATTGGACGGCCAATGACAATGGTTTCTGGACCTTCCGCCACTTCAGACATCGAATTGGCCCGCGTTGAAGGGGTTCACGGACCAAGGAACCTAACTGTCTTTGTTCTTCGCCAATAGGAGAATCAGGTACGGGGATGTTCAAACCGAAAATTGCGACCGCTATATCGAGCACGCAATCCCGCCTCTCCCCCCAGGTGTGCTTGCCTCGATCGTAAAGCACCTTTCAATAGCCGTACTTCCTCCCCGCTAAGCGTTACCCGCAGGTCGTTGACTCGATGAACTCTGAATGACGGATAGGGCGATCCGAACAAATACCAAGTCTCTCTGGATTTACCAGTTCTTCAGCGACAGCTATATTCCGCCTCTCAAACAAAACATGCTGCTCGGCGACTATGGCCGTTTGAACGCACCCCAGCCACCCGACTTCGCCCCGTTATTTGGTTCCATCTACTACAGACTTGGCGATTCTAAATGCCGTGTTCGCGGCCGGGACACCTGCATAAGCCGCAACGTGCAGTAGTACCTCGGAAATCTCCGATTCACTTAGTCCGTTATTCAAGGCTCCCTTGATGTGAAGTTCTAGCTCGTCATGCCGACCAAGGGCCGCAAGTATGGCCACCGTTGCGATAGACCTTGCCTTCAGTTCGAGACCCGGTCTGCTCCAGACGCCTCCCCAAGCAAATTCAGTAATGATCTCCTGCAGTGGGCGCGTAAAATTACTTGCGTTAGCAAGTGAGTTTTCGACAAAAGAATCTCCGAGTACCAACCTCCTCATTTTGGATCCTCGTTGAAATGTCGTGCCTAGTAAGTGATTGAGTATAAGTTCTGAGAATTCCGCCGGCTTTTCCACGTTGACCAGATGGGAACCGTTTGCAATTACTGCAAGGCTCGCTCCGGGAATAGCCTGTTGAATTTCAAGGGCCGTCAAGGGTGTGATGGCCGGGTCTGACGATCCCGCCACCACCAGCGTCTCCGCAGATATTTTCGGGAGCAAGTCCCAAAGATCCATTTCTCCGATTGCACCGCAGCACGCGGCGTAGGCCTCATCACTCACGCTTGCGAGCATCTCTTCAAGAAAATCTGCAAGCTGAGGGGTATCATCTACAAAGCGAGGGGTAAACCAGCGTTGCAAAAGCTGAGTGGTCAGGGCAAGCGTTCCGTTAGTTCGTACGAATTTGGCCCTCTCGTCCCAGGATGCGGAGTTCGCCATTCTCGGAGATGTGCAGCACAACACAAGTTTGTCAATTCTGTCAGGAAATATCGATGCAAGATACATTCCGGTCATTCCACCCAAGGAAAGTCCAACAAAACTGAACCGGGAAATTTCCAGTTCGTCTGCTAGTCGTATCACGTCTTCCGCTAGCTCCCTTATTGAGTTCGGTCCTGGAAGAGTGGAACTACTACCGTGGCCACGTGTATCGTACTGAATTACCTGAAAGTGTTGCTTCAAATGATCCAGCTGGGGACCCCACATCTTCATTGTGGTTCCCAAGGAATTCGAAAGTATTAGTGGTGGCCCGTCGTCGGGACCGACCACTTGGTATCCAAGTCTTTGCATGTCGATGGCTCCTCTTTATTAATCCTTTTCGATCAACTATCCAGATTTTCTTCAGGATAATGAACAACGCCTCGACCTAGGTGAAGGATCCTTGATGAATCCCCAAGATTTTGGGGTACCTGGTCGGCATGAGTTTTGCGCTTTGGGGCAACGGCTGAGACAAATCGCATTAGGAAACCTCACTATTACGGTGCAAGTCACTTTAGAGTAATGCGAGTTCATCGGGCGTCTCCCATCCGAGCAGCCAAACTTTGAGGTCCGCCACAGCGGATGCAGGGGTCAACAATTCATGCGATTCGGGCGGTTGGAACCAAAGCGCAAACTACCTTGCGGCCTGGGGTTGGGCCCCGGCTATGTCCGTACCCGAGATCTACAACAACGGGTGCTATCTAACCGTCGGCGGTGTAACCAACTACTACCCCCCTCAAGAAATCCAGTGTGCAAACATCTCACTATGGGGTGCAGAGAATGATGGGAGTCAGGAGTTCCCCCAGGCAATAGGTCCCATCATCTTCACGGCTCCGCTATACAGCCCTGGCGGTTGCGAGGCTTCACCGCAGAACTCCTACATCGATCTGTGGAACGCACTCAACAATCGCTCTCAGACAGCTATGACCCCGTACTTTCTATCGCAGATTTAACAAGAGCCGCAATGGAAAGTGTTTATCTAACAGCATCACTATCTTGGGACCGATTGTCAGGGTCCCCCATATTTAGAACGTTAGACTTATTTGCTAGAAAGAAGGCGTCTTATGGACCGAATCAACCTTCGAGGTAGGCTTAAGAAACCACCCGTTATCGCCGGACTTGTTGTGTTGTTGGCTGCTACGGGTACATTCGTCACTTTGTCGGTCGCCTCCTCTGGCGCCACTCCAGCAATTCTGTCGGCGATCCCGCCTAAGAATGTCACCTTCCCTAACGTGACGTCGCCGCCGCCACACTGTCCGGCCGGTCAGTTATATAAACCAGCCGGACCGCTATGTATCGACGGTGTAAACATCAAAGCAGCACCAGCGGGATGGCCTAATCAGAAGTTGAATGCGTGGTATCTACCACAGGAAGAAGTGGCCCTCGCAAGGACCGGGCCGCTCAGGGAACCCTACGTCCCACCGAATACTCCTGGGTTGCTCAAAGAGGCAAATGGGACGTATGCGGTGGTCGTAACTTTCGGACCTAAGGTGGCCAAGATCGTTCCAGACTCCTTGCAGAATGTTCCTGGTGCTTTCACCCCACCGTTTTACGAGGAGAATCAGTGGTCGGGGTGGTCCGGTCATACTTTGATCAACGTTGTAGCAGGCAGCGATGCTGCAACAGACTTGGCTGGCGTACAACTCAGTGTGAGTACCGAAACCCAAGCGGTTAGTCCTACATCTGGTGTCATAGTGCCTGCTCCGCACAACAATACTGAGGTCCTGGTCTCACCGAACGTCAAAGGAAGTCTCAAAGTAGTCTCCTTCACGGGGGATATCCTCACGCTCCAACTAGTTGGGACCACCACGACTTATCACTTCGACGCTGCGACCTACTCCTTTGTGAGCTAATGGATAACGAGCCAAAGAGTGAATGACTTCATGCTCGTATTTTCGAACATGAAAAGAGGTGTATCGAAACTTCTAGCAGCCGAGTAGGCGGCGGATCCGATTCTTAGGAGAGGTCTGGCTGTCTGGCATACTTATAGAGCGTTTCTCGACTGATCCCAAGCGATCTAGCGTCCGCTGTATTAGCCCCCCCAAAGAGACACCCCACTCGCCGTGGATAAGCTTTCGAGGACCCCGCAGATCAACTGAACTGATCAAATACCTTGCTGAGCGCTTCGCAGGCACCGGTCAGATGCTCACTAAGCAATGCTTTCGCAGTCTCCCCATCCCCATTTTCGAGAGCTTTGAGAACTGCCCCATGTTCACCAACTATACGCTCCTGACCGAGTGCGTATCGAGCTTGGACCATTGATAAATGAATCTCTCCTAGAAGTTGCCCATAGAGGGTTGAAAGTCTTGGACTCTCTGCCGCATCTACAAGGCTTCGGTGAAACGCCAGATCTGCGGCAACAAAAGTCGACGGAAGAGCGTCATGATCGATTTCCGCCAACCGAGCGACTGCCTTTGAGGCTCCCTGGGGAATGATTCCCATCTCTGCGAGATAACCAACTACCGACGCTTCGATGTTGATTCTGACGAAGTAAAGATCTTCTACGTCTCCTCGGGTCAATCGCGGCACGAATGCCGGCTTGTTTGCTTCTCGCCTAAGAAGTCCACTGTGTACAAGGGAAACAATGGCTGCCTTTGCTGTCGGCCTTGATACGCCGTAATTTGCGGCTATATCTGTTTCGGTGATCGTCGATCCCGGCGGAAAGGCGCCATCGAGAACTTTTGAACGCAGGTCATCAGTTAATGCATCCGCTATAGATACCGTCCTAAGGACACCACCGAAATTTGAACCGATCTCCAACTTAACCCTCTTTAGACACAGCTAATCGCTACATGCTACAGGCTGGCGTTCATTCGATAGCAAAGTTCCGACCGCCAAGAAATGTAAAGTTGTCTAAGCCTCTAGTCGCCGGTAACAGGAAAATTCAAAAAACGGCGGGTAGTAACTCCGTTGGCGACACACCTTCTTGGCGCACTCCCCAAGACCATCGGTACACAACTACCCCACAAATAATGCTCAGATAACGCCGGTTCACCCATTCGTAAATTGCAATACTGTGACCACACGCCCCTTCGAGCTGGAGTTACGCGACGAGTTCTTTCATTTCGAAGTCCAGGTAACGATCTGTCTCCTCTGTTTTGGCGTCCTGGGACATCTCGGCTGATCAGGCTCCAAAAATTAAGAGCTGCGATCAACAAGGTGCTTTTCGAATAAATAGTGGAAGTCAACACTAGTCACCAGCCTAGGAAGATCTCGATCGGCGGAAATTATTAATTTGTATACGTGTCATACACGTTTGCATGCTATGTTTGCACCTGTGACTTTCGTCATATACACTCATCGGGTCACCAGATTCTCGGAGACGAAGTTTAAAAAAGGAGGCTCTTAGGTGAGCATTATTGAAAAGGCAGTGGACAACGCGCTGCAGTCCAGTAACTCGCAGGTTGTCAGTAAGCCAATGCACCACGCAGACCCGGGTCCGCTTGGAGTATTAGCGTTTGCAGTCGGCTCACTCATACTCAACTTCATTAACGCTGGCTTGATCGGATCAAAAGGCGTGGCGATTATCATCCCGGTTGGGATCGTACTTTCTGGCCTGATCCAGGTGTTGGTGGCCGGACTCGAATATCCGCGCGGAAACACTTTCACGGTGGCTGTGTTTGGGACATATGGTGGTTTCTGGATAATACTTGGACTCTGGATCGGCTATTACGCCCCTCAGGCAGGCTCCGATGGAGGAAAGGCCCTCGGACTTTTTGTGGCCTGCTATGCGTTGATGACCTTCATATTTTTTATTGGGTCACTGAAGATCGAAAAGGTGCTAGCTCTAATTTTCGGGCTTATAACCATCGCCCTTACTTGCTCAGCCATATCTAATTGGACCGGCAATGCTGGTATTGGAAAATTCAGCGGTTGGGTTGGGATCACCTTTGCTCTAGTAGCGTTTTATAAGGCAGCCGCAGATATCTGGCATTCCCAATACCACCGCGAGATACTTCCTTTGGGAAAAGTGGCCAAGTAAAGCTTGTCTCTGGCCTCAAGCGGTCATAAGTTCAAAATTACCAATTTTGCAAAGTAGGGCGGTGACCCCCGCACTCCCTGCTAGCAAAAGACTTCGAGGCCAGAACAAAACCGGATACCCTGCGAGATAAGTATTCTCGCAGGGTACCGGCTATTGCGGCTTTCGTTTCACTCATGAGGCTCATCGGTCATCATGGAATCGCATACTTCTTCGACTAAGCATCGACGAAGGTTAAATTACCAGATAGATGGCAACGGCAACTTCGTAGAAGGACCAGGCTAGGTTCAGCGACCTTGGGGAAATGGCTAGCATTAGGTGGCAATGGCTAACCAGTCCAAACGGCGCATCCCCGCCATCGCCACTAATCCGAACTCCAGAAAAGATAGACCAGTTGTACGAAAATTAGGATCCGTCTCAACCAGTTCAACCAAGAGTCCTCTCAACCTCTGGCGATTATTAGTCGGTCGACCACTTCGAACATCTGAATCGGCAAAGGAACGGATCAATCCGATTGAGGGCCTCTCAGCACTTTCGCTCGATGCCTTGACATCGGTGGCCTATGGTCCAGAAGCTCTACTGACTGTCCTGGCGGTAGGCGGGGCGACTGCGTTAAACGCTATGGTGCCGATCACTATTGTCATCGTTATTCTGCTTGCAATTTTGGTAACCTCCTACCGCCAGGTTATCGAGGCATACCCAACTGGTGGAGGGGCGTACGCTGTTTCGAAAGCCAACCTGGGCAGAAATGTTAGTCTGCTTGCAGCGGCCTCGTTAGTAGTCGACTACACGCTCACGGTGGCCGTTTCGATCGCTGCGGGAGTGAGCGCTCTTACGTCGGCATTTCCAGCACTGGCGCCTCAAGCCGTTCCCCTGTGTCTGGTCGTGCTTGCAGTACTTACACTAATGAATCTGAGGGGACTTGGAGAGACAGCTAGAGTATTTTTGCTGCCGACGGCGCTATTTATCTTCGGTATTTATCTCGTCATTGTGCTGGGACTTTTCCATCCTCTGGCGCTTTCGGCCAGGAACTCGACATTTCATATCCCATCGAAGGCCTCACAGACCCTCGGGATTCTTTTGATCCTGAAAGCATTTTCTGCCGGGTGCAGTGCTCTGACCGGTGTCGAAGCGATAGCAAACGGTGTGCCGCTGTATAAGGAACCGCGAGTAACGAGAGCTAAAAAAACCGAGATGCTCCTTGGTCTGATATTGGGTAGCATGCTGATCGGTCTAGCTTCGCTCGCAAGTCGCTTTCACATATTCCCTAATGCTCACCAAACAGTGTTGAGCCAAATCATGGTCATAGCGCTTGGTCACAATTTCGCATTCATATCATTGTCGATCGTTGTTACATTGGTCCTAGCGCTCGCTGCAAATACTTCATTCGGAGGACTTCCTATATTGGCGAGTCTTTTGGCCCAGGATAACTTCTTACCGCATAGATTTGCACTGAGGGGAGACCGCCAAGTCTTCTCTGCAGGTATCTGGACTCTAGCCTTTTTCTCAGCACTGCTTCTTATCGGGGTCAACGGCAACACAAATAACCTCATTCCAATGTTTGCGATTGGCGTCTTCACTGGCTTCACGCTTGCGCAAACAGGGTTAGTGATCCATTGGAAGCAGACCAAACCGAATCGGTGGAAATTCCGAGCGGCGATTAATGCCTTTGGTGCAACGGTAACCGGTATCTCTACCTTGATTTTCCTTTACACGAAGTTCCTAAATGGCGCGTGGATCGTAGTTATCGCGGTTCCGTTGGTCATTCTGCTTTTCTTACGCATCAACAACTACTACCAAAGAGTAGATGCAACCCTGCAAGCAGACGTAATACCATCCAAACCAAAATCTCAAAAGACAACCGTGATAATTCCTATTTCGCAAATCTCAAAACTAACCCAATACGCTATAGGTGAAGCATTATCGCTTGGGCAGGAGGCGATTGCGGTTTACGTACGTATTACCAGTCCAACATCGGATGATTCTAAGAATTCAAAACTCTCCTCAAAAGATGATATCGCCCAAGAGTGGATGGAATGGAACCCCGGAGTCCAGCTAGAGATACTTGAAAGCGACTACTCGTCCATCGTTACACCCCTCGTTAACTATATTGATGAGATTCGTAATTCAATTGACCATCAAATCGTCATACTAATACCGGTAGTCATTCCCGATAAGGGCCGTTATCGGATCCTGCACAACCAAATTGATCTACTTCTGTCTGCCGCATTGAGCGGAAGAAGCGACTTGATAATAGCAAGAGCAAAGTATCCACTTGGCCAGGAAACGAATTAGATAACCATCTGGGATACGGTATTCGCCAAAACAATTCCGGGTTTGAATTAACTGATTTATGCTGGCCTCGGCCGAATTCGGACGGAGAGCTGACAAAATTCGCCTGACGGTGTCCCTTGGCCTTTCCTGAAAGTTAGCCGGAGATGGCGGCCATTGCTGAAGCAAGCTCGTTTAGGGTGATTCGAAGTCCTGCGCTACAGTACAGACCCACAAAATCTTCGCCGGATAGTTCAAATGCTGGCCCCAACTTCAACGTCTACAATGGAGTAGATCATTGATTTGAGTCAAGCCATCCGCTACTGTAGGTCTATTGCGACAGTGAAAGACGTCGAATGATCACCTTCGAGGTAAGGGTCATAGAAGGAGAGTCAAACGGGAGTGGCCGGAAGTTTTCCACTCTCCCGGTTGGCGGGCGCACCTTAGGATCCAGAAAGAATACGGAAGTAACTGATTATCGACGTCATTAAGTAAGACTCAAGGAGAACCAAAGTGTCCGACAGTGACGGCGACAACAGGTGCCCAGTGGTTCATACCGCGCTAGGAAGTAAGTCGAATCGAGACTGGTGGCCCAACCAACTGAATATCGACATCCTGCACCAACACTCTCCCCTGTCCAATCCGTTGGGCAAGAACTTTAACTATAAGGAGCATTTCAGGACTCTTGATGTCGAGGAATTGAAGCGGGATTTGACCAAGCTTATGACGACGTCGCAGGATTGGTGGCCCGCCGACTTCGGACACTATGGGCCGCTTTTTATTCGCATGGCGTGGCATAGTGCTGGCACATATAGGATCGCAGACGGTCGAGGTGGGGGTGGTACGGGCAATCAGCGCTTTGCCCCCATTAACAGCTGGCCCGATAATGCCAATCTAGACAAAGCACGCAGGTTACTGTGGC
>JAKCBW010000050.1 GCA_021842145.1 Actinomycetes bacterium | reverse complement strand
ATCGAAATTGAGATCTCAGATAGAGCCGACTTGGACCCAATAACAGTCTTCACGACCCGCCCCGATACTTCCTTTGGAATTACATACCTAGTTGTTGCACCCGAGTATCCAAGGCTGTTTGACTTTGTGACGGATGAATTTCGGGATGAAGTGGCGTCCTTTTGTGCAGAGGTGTCATCGAGGTCGGACATTGAGCGCCAGTCGACCGAGATGGGCAAGGCAAAACGAGGGGTGGCAACGGGGGCATTCGCTGTTAATCC
This sequence comes from Actinomycetes bacterium, assembly GCA_021842145.1. Taxonomy (GTDB): domain Bacteria; phylum Actinomycetota; class Acidimicrobiia; order Acidimicrobiales; family Acidimicrobiaceae; genus JABEUN01. The sequence goes on along the minus strand of JAKCBW010000050.1, from coordinate 10,645 downwards.
CTTCAATGGGGCAAAGGTGCCAATCTACGTCGCTGACTATGTCCTGGCAACATATGGAACTGGAGCCGTTATGGGCGTGCCGGGCGAGGACCAGAGGGATTTTGACTTTGCCAAGACATATGGTTTACCAATTGTAGAAACGACTAAAAGGCCCGAGGACTACTCTGGCGATGGAGCCTACGGTGGACCCGGAAGTAAAATAAATTCCGGTTTTTTAGATGGTCTAAGCGTCGATGAGGCGAAGACGAGGGCAATCGAGTTTCTTTCTGAAAGAGGGGTCGGTAGACCAAAGGTACAATACCGCCTGCGTGACTGGCTGGTTTCACGTCAAAGGTATTGGGGATGTCCCATTCCGGCGGTCTATTGTGAAGAATGCGGGATAGTTCCGGTTCCTCTGGATCAACTACCGGTCCTTGCACCTGACGACGTGGAATTCCTGCCAACTGGCGAGTCACCGTTGGCCAGACATGAGGGTTTCGTCAACACCCTTTGTCCAAACTGCTCACGACCGGCTCGGCGAGAGACTGACACGATGGACACTTTTGTCGACTCATCCTGGTACTACCTCCGCTTTTGTGATCCATTTTCGATGGATAAGCCTTTTGACAAGGACATCGTCAGTGCATGGATGCCGGTGGATCAATACATTGGTGGTATCGAGCATGCGATTTTGCACCTGCTTTATGCACGTTTTTTCACCAAGGCCTTAAGCGATTTAGGTATCGGCCCTTCCGACGTTCGAGAGCCATTTAGGAGGCTTTTTACTCAGGGAATGATACGCCTCGATGGTTCGAAGATGTCGAAGTCAAAAGGAAACTTGATAGCGCCATCGGGATACTTTGATGGAGTTGGTGCTGACGCATTACGCCTTTTCCACCTTTTTGTTGGGCCGCCTGGGGACGACTTCGATTGGACCAAGCAGACCGACGAAATGATCGAGGGGTGCTACCGGTATCTCTCCAGAGTCTGGCGCTTAGTTTTGAACCAAGGCGAAAGTTTCCCCGGCGTTTCGGTTGCTAGGGAGTTTGCAAATTCGGCGGAAGCAGACCTCGAACTCAGAAAGACGACCCATAGGACGATAGAAAAGGTCACATCTGGTTACAAGAGGTGGGCTTATAACACCTGTGTTGCTTCCCTTATGGAACTTACGAATGCCATCTATAAGGCTGAAGCCCTAGGTTCGTCAGGCGATGCCGTTTCAGAAGCCAAGGACATTCTGCTACTCATGTTGGCTCCGATGGTCCCCCACATTACCGCCGAACTCTGGGAACGAAAAAATGGGGGAAACATCCATCTGGAAAGTTGGCCATTGGCCGACCCAGTACTGCTCGAGGATCTAAGGACCACTCTAATTGTGCAGGTGAACGGCAAGCTGAAGGACAAAATAGAGGTTTCGACGGATATATCCGAGCAAGAGGCGATCACAGCCGTTCGGGCACTCCCGAAGATATCCTCAATTTTGGGAGACGGCGAACCCGCTAAAATTATTGTGCGCCTTCCGAAGCTGGTAAACCTGGTACTTTGACCGGCATAAAACCGCCTTGTCTTTGTCTCTGATGCTCAGATTCTGCTACCAGTGATAGGCGAGAGTGCTCCTCACTTCAGGGCGGGGTGGTGTCACAGCTCCCTTAGTGCGTCGTGCGCCGATTGGGCTAGCCAGTTGACCTGGGAGTCAAATTTATCGACATCGGTGGTATCGCCGGCGGTGGCTCCCTGGAGGTAGCGTGAGTTGACCCCCTGGAGAATGCAGGCGAGCTTCCAATAGCCAAACGCCAGGTAATAGCCGATATTTGAAACATCCCTCTGGGACTGATTTTGGTATTCGATAGCAAGCTGTTCGCGAGTGTAGAACCCCTTCAGGGTTGTTACCGTGCCGAGTGGCGCTTCTTGATCTTCAGGTTGTGCCCAATAGACCATTAGTAAACCCAGGTCCGCTAGCGGATCGCCCAAGGTACATATCTCCCAATCCAGAACCGCTGCTATTGAGTCCTCTGGAGAGACCATTGTGTTATCTAGGCGGTAATCTCCATGGACAATTGCGGTGCCAAGTTGGTCGGGGACGCTCGCAGACAACTTGGCGTGCACCTCATCAATTAACGGCACGTACGAGTCAATTTCTTGGGAGGATTTTGTGTACTGTCCGTGCCAACGTTTTAGTTGGCGATTTAGGTAGTCGCCTTTGCGACCCAGGTCTCCGAGGCCAACCGCATCTGGTTCGATATCATGGAGTTTTGCCAGAACCGAAATCAACGACTTAGATATAGCCTCCCTAGACTCCGGGGTGCGTGTCCTTTCTACCTCTTCATAGTTTTTCAGGATTTCTCCGTCGACGTAACTCATGACGTAGAAGGGCAGTTCGGCGACTTTTCTGTCAGTGCAAAGGGCCAATGGTTTTGGAACCGGAACATCGGTCGGACTAAGGGCAGAGATTATCTTGAACTCACGTTCCATGTCGTGGGCCGTGGGTAATACATGGCTGATTGGTGGTCTCCTAAGTACCCCTCGATTGCCTAAATTGTCCCTGATTTCAAAGGTCAGATTAGATCGTCCACCGGCGATCAGGCTCAATTCGAGGGGTGGCTGGAGTTCATGTACGTTATTTGCCACCCAGCGTGTCAGCAGATCAATGTCTAATCCATCCATAGCGAGCCATCCTAAAGAATCTTTCAACTCATTGCTAGTCAGCGGGAGATTTTGGCCAGTTAGTTCGGAGGCAGCAAGTGGAATTAGAGCCTCATTTGCTCTGAATTTCGGCCATCCCAATCTAAACCGAGGAGCGTGACCGTCCTCAGTGAGCCTTAGGGAGGTACCTGACCACCATTTGTGATGGATTCTCAAAATGAAGAGGCCGAGCAGACAAATCGTGTCAGCGGCATCGATCTCGGCCTTTGTGGCTTATCCACGGTTCTCATCGTCGATTCGGCCGCTGGAGTCGATGGTGGATTTTAGATAGATTAGATAGAAGCGCCAGAGTTCCTCCCTCGAAGGGCTCGTGGTTTGATCCGATGATCGGTGACCATTGGCGCTCCTTGGTCACGAACCAAGCGCGAGCACCTCTTTAACCTTGCCATAGATACTCCGTCTCTCAAGACAGGGAGTCTCTACTACTCCCCGGGAGTATCAAACCTTGGAAAAGGTGCATCTAAATGAGTGGACTTCTGCTTATCACTCAGATGCAACGGTAATCTGAAGGTTATGAAGGATGTAACTGATGCGACGTTTCAGTCAGAAGTAGTGGAAAGATCAAAGCAAGTGCCAGTGGTGATTGACCTATGGGCTCCCTGGTGCGGTCCTTGTAAGACGCTAGGACCTACCATTGAGAAGGTAGTCAACGAGACCGAGGGGCGCGTCGAATTAGTCAAAGTCAATGTCGATGAGAATCCAGCCATCTCCCAAGCATTTCGAGTTCAATCGATCCCAGCGGTGTTTGCTCTAAAAGACGGCAAGGTCATCGATACTTTTGTAGGTGCTCTGCCTGAGAGTGCTGTTCGAGAGTTCGTAGCCAAGCTTGCCCCGGTCAGCTCTCCAGCTGACCTGCTAGTGGCCATCGGGGATGAGGAGTCACTTTTGGCAGCGCTCGAGCTTGAACCCAACAATGAGGGGGCGATAGCGGCGCTCGCAGAAATTTGGGTCGAACAGTCAAAGTTTGATGACGCGCTGGGCCTCCTCAAAAGGATCCCAGAGACCGAGGCTACGGCTCGGGTGGCATCGTTGGCAAGACTAAGAAAAGCCAACGTAGAGACGGCCAACGATGAAGAGCTCGAGAAAAGATTGAATATCCTCCTTGATTCGGTAAAGTCTGATGAAGCAGCGCGAGCGGAGTTTGTGGACCTTCTGAGGGCATTTCCGATCGGAGACGAGCGGATTGCGCAGTACAGAAGGAAGTTGACTTCAAGACTGTACTGATTGCTGCACTGGTACTGATTGCTGCACTGGTCGAATTGTGCTGGTTCGGCGGTAGGTCGACAGAGTATTTTGTGTCGTTTAGGAAAAACTGAATCGATTCGGCTTACCTTTGGGAAAGTCAACTTTGATAAACATCAAACTAGGCAAAGGCGGGTTCTAGACTTCCCTCTAGCAGAGAGATCCTTTCGATTTTGGGGAGTTCAGACCATCGTGGGCCAGCCGAGTAAATCCATAGACAAAGGCCGAGTTGCTGACGATTCGATTAGTGTGCTGGCAATATCTGGAGAGAATTCTGAATTCGTCTTACGGCGGATGCTGGAGATTGTGTCGGACCGTAGGTCAAATGGGTCTGAAGTTATCGACGTCACTGCTGGTGTCGATGATGTGGAGCCAGCTCTAAGGGCGGCAAATCAGAGCTTTATGTTTGCAGATTCAGCAGTTGTGGTCTTGCGTGACTCATCGAAACTCAGCCAGGAGGAAAGGGCGTTAGCCCAAGCGGTCATCGAACAGGGCGTTAGCCCCAATATGGTGATATTTCTGGATTTAAGACCGATGCGAAGCGTCTCTGGAGGATCGGAAGGTTCCGACGGCCCTACGACTTCGAAGGATACCTTGTTTGAGCTGATCAAGAAGGTTGGTAAGGTCGAAACAGTAGCGACTCCCTCGGGGAAAGCCAAACAGATATATGTCGAATCCCTACTTGATGCTTCGGGACTAAGGCTAACCAATAGAGCCCTCGAGATGCTCTCTACACATCTTGGCGATGCCCCGGCTCGGGCCGATGCGATCGTGTCTGTTCTTTTGGCCCGACATGGCGAAGGAGCAACGCTGGATGTAAGTGAGATCGTCGATTATCTTGGTGAACACGGCGAGGTCCCCATGTGGGACTTGACCGACGCCATCGAAAAAGGTGATCAAGCGGGTGCCCTTGAGGTCTTGAAGACAATTTTTGTAGATGCGGGGAGGGACCCCGTCATTCTAATTTCGGTACTCGCCAAGAGACTTAGTGAGCTCGCGGCGATCTCGTCTTGCAGTGCAAAAAACCCAGAAGCGGTCAATTCGGCGCTTCGACGAGCCGGATTGCTTTCTGAGAAAGGGACGAAGCACCCATATGTGGTCAAGAAAATGATCCCGGTGGCGCAACTATTTGGGGTAGAGGACTACAAGGTGGCATTCGGCTGGGTCCAAGAGGCCGATCTCGCCCTCAGGGGTGAGCCGATTATGCCAAAAGAGATCTGTCTCGAAGTAATGGTCACCAGGTTGTCCGCCCTTTATCGACGCAAAATAAATATGCGCGCAGCCTCTCCCCAGGGCAGCTGGTAACGGTCCAACGACAACAAGCGGCCAGCCTATTGGCCGCCGCTTATGTTGCTAGGAGTGAAAACGAGACTTTTGGACTAACCGCCCAAAGCGCCCATCTTACAGAGAGGCGATCTGCTTCATAAGACGAGATTTGCGCCTAGCTGCCTGATTCTTGTGAATGATTCCCTTGGAAGCCGCCTTATCAAGCTTCTTGATGGCGTTCCTAAGATTCGTCTCTGCGTCCTCGCTACCATTACTCGCCGATTCGACGGCGGACTTGATACGAGTCTTGATCTCTGAGCGAGCGGCCTTGTTTATGACCCTCGACTTTTCGTTCGTCTTTATTCTTTTGATTTGACTCTTGATGTTGGCCATCTTGAGAAGGATCCTCACTCTTTATGCCACAATATGCGGAGTTCCCGCCCGGCAGAGACAAGAGTCTAGAAGGCCTTAACACCTTTTGGCGCCGTTGCGCCTAGGCTTTTGGGCAGACCATGAATGAAATAGATCTAATACGCAATCTTTCCGTCATCGCCCACATCGATCACGGCAAATCGACGTTGTCCGACAGGATTCTTGAGCTGACCCATGCAGTTGATCCTCGTCAGATGCGCGAGCAGTATCTCGACTCTATGGATATAGAGCGAGAGCGGGGAATAACGATTAAAGCTCAAAACGTCAGGGTGTCATGGAAGGGTCACGTTATCCACCTGATAGATACTCCTGGGCACGTGGACTTTGGATACGAGGTCTCTAGGTCACTAGCCGCATGTGAGGGGGTCATCCTGCTCGTCGACGCTTCGCAAGGTATCGAAGCCCAGACCCTAGCGAACTGCTATTTGGCATTGGAGAATGACCTTGAAATAGTCGCCTGCTTGAATAAGATTGACCTTCCCCAAGCTGAACCAGATCGCTATGCCCAGGAGATCGAGACGATTTTGGGTATCCCAGCGGAGTCCATCCTGAGGGTTTCCGCTAAGACCGGTGCTGGGGTAGACCTCCTTTTGGATGCGGTGTTGGATCGCATTCCTCCCCCCAAGGGGGACAGAGATGCTGCGCTGTCGGCACTGATATTCGATTCCTACTACGACCAGTATCGAGGCGTTGTGAGCTCGATAAGGGTCGTGCAAGGAACCGTTTCGACCGGCGAGAGGCTTCGATTCATGCAGACCGGAGCGGTGCATGACGCAGAGGAGATTGGAATAAAGACCCCCTATCCGGTGGCGGTCGATCAACTTGGCCCAGGAGAGGTGGGTTATATGATCGCCGGGATAAAAGACGTAGGCGAGGCGCGTTCCGGGGAGACGGTTACCAGTGCCCAGCGTTCGACGAAAGAACCGCTATCTGGATACCGTGATCCCAAGCCGATGGTATTTTGTGGGCTGTTTCCGGTAGAAGGCGATGAGTTCGAAGAACTTCGTGACTCGTTGGAAAAGCTGAGACTCAATGACGCTAGCGTAACTTATGAGCCGGAGACTTCTGGGGCCCTGGGTTTTGGATTTAGGTGCGGTTTCCTTGGGCTACTGCACATGGAGATAGTGAGAGAGAGACTTGAGAGGGAGTTCAACCTTTCCCTCATTGCGACGGCACCCTCTGTGAAGTACCGAGTGTACCTGACCGATTCTCGAGACGGATTCATCGAGATAGATAATCCATCCGAACTACCGCCGACTACCTCGGTAGCAAGGATCGAAGAGCCAAATTTAAAGATGTCGATCATAACGCCTAGTGAGTACACCGGGACCGTTATGGACCTCTGCCAGACTCGACGGGGCGAGATGCTGAAGATGGAATATCTCTCACCAGAGAGGCTCGAACTGGTATATCGGCTTCCCTTGTCGGAGGTGGTAATCGACTTTTTCGACCAGTTGAAGAGTCGGACTAAGGGCTACGCTTCCTTGGACTACGAGTTCGACCTCTACCTACCCGCCGATCTCGTCAAGCTAGATGTGATGCTAAACGGCGAGCCGGTCGACGCTTTTTCTACCATAATTCACAAATCTAAGGCCTATGACTACGGTCGGAAAATGACCCAGAAGTTAAGGGAGTTGATTCCTCGGCAGCTCTTTGATGTGCCGGTACAGGCATCGGTTGGCGGGAAGATTATCGCTCGAGAGACTATCAAGGCGAGGAGAAAAGACGTCCTCGCAAAGTGCTATGGAGGCGACATCACCAGAAAGCGCAAACTCCTTGAGAAGCAGAAGGAGGGCAAGAAGAGAATGAAGAATATTGGAAGGGTTGAAGTGCCCCAAGAGGCCTTTATATCCGCCCTCAAGCTCGACGACTGACGGATCACACCCCGCTCCAGTGAAAGTTGCTAACCTTTCCTCGTGGGAAGTGCAATTTGGTTTCGACGCGACCTGCGGGTAGGTGATAACAAAGCCGTACTGCGGGCCCTGCAAAGCGGAGAGAAGCCCTTTTGCGTATTTGTGGTCGACCCTAAGGTGCTTTCCGCCTCCTCTTCCGCCCTGCGTACAAGGTATCTGAAAGCGGCCCTCGAGGAACTAAACGAGGAACTTGATGACAATCTGACTCTCATGTTCGGAGATAGTGCGGCTCAACTGGCCCGTTTTGTTACCGAGAATGGTATATCAGACCTCTATTGCTCGAGGGACGTGACTCCACTTTCTCGGCTGATCGAAAGCCAAGTAGCTGAAGCGCTTAGGACCATAGGCGTCAGGGTTCATTTCGTCGACACTCCGTACCTCGTAGATTTCGATAAGGTTCTCAAGGAGGACGGCTCGCCTTTTAGGGTCTTTACGCCGTTTTTCAAAACCTGGATCAAGAGCGCCTTGGCGGTGGAGGTCGTTCGGTTGCCGCGGAAGTATGAGTTTCAATCGGCGAACCTCCCCGAGCAGCGCAATTGGGGTCCACTAGGCAAAGTGGTCAGCTACAGCGGTCACTTTGCCACTTCGAGTGCAGAGATAGTAGCTAGACTCGATCACTTTGCCGACGAGATACTGCCCAAATACTCAGAGCTGAGGAACTTTCCTTCGATAGATGGCACTTCAAGGCTTTCGGTAGCGCTAAAGTTTGGCCGGATACATCCACGAACGATATTCAAAAGGGTGGTCGACTTCGACCCAGGACTCCGCTTTACCTCGGAGCTTTGCTGGCGTGATTTTTTTGGCTCCGTCCTTTACCATAATCCAAATTCGCCCAAGGTTGCCCTGGACCCGAAGTACGACGCCATGAGATGGGACACTGGATCGATAGCAGATAGTCGTCTACAGGCTTGGAAGAGCGGGGAGACCGGTTATCCATTAGTGGATGCCGGTATGAGAGAACTGCTGGAGACCGGTTATATCCACAATCGTGTCCGCATGGTAGTCGGCTCGTTTTTGGTGAAGGACCTACACCTAGACTGGCGGCTTGGGGCGAGGCATTTCATGAGCCACCTTCTAGACGGAGACGTCGCCTCAAACATTGGCGGTTGGCAGTGGATAGCTGGGTGTGGATCGGATTCAGCGCCATTTTTTAGGATCTTCAACCCTACGCTGCAGCTTCAGAAGTTTGACCCAGAGGGAGATTACGTAAGGCGCTTTATCCCCGAACTCACCCACCTCGATAAGAAGGGTTGGGCCAGTTTTATTCGTGCCGATTCGGCACTACAAGACCGTCGTCTTTATCCTCGTCAGATTGTTGACCACAATCTCGAAAGGAGAGAAGCCCTTCTCAGATTGAGTGAGCTTTCGGCTCTAGGCTTCGTCAACTGACCGAGTGCACTTTTCTGCCCCTTCTTCGTCCGAGGATGAGGAAGAGGGAGACTGTGACCGAAAGGTAACATAGGTATGCCAGCAGCTGTAGAAGGGTCGGTTGTGAAGCGTAGCCAAAGAAGCTGTGGGCTATGTCTCCCAGTGTCGATTGGTCATTGAGAAAGGATCCCGTGTTCCAGAGGGCCCTATTCAAAAATGGTATCCAACCGAGCTGCTGCAAGTTCTGTATCGCATCAACGAGCAGGCCTGCGGCAAAGAACATAAGCGCCACGCCAAGGATCTTGAATGCCTTCGCTATATTTATGCGGTGCCCTAACCGGTAGACGAACCATGCGAAGACGAGTGAAAGCGCCGTTCCTAATGCCGCGCCAATGGCCGGGCCCTCGATTTTGGAAGCAAAGACTATCGCTAGCGTAAAGACCATCGCTTCGAGGCTCTCTCGGCCGACGGCTTGGAAGGCCATCAGGGCCATGGAGAATCCAGCTTTTTTTTCTAAAATTTGCTCGGCCTTGACCCCGAGGTCTTTGGATAGGTTTCGGCTGTGGGAACGCATCCAGAAAGTCATGTATGTCATAACTACAGTTGCGAGGAGGTAGGTGAAGGTCTCTATCTTGGTCTGCAGCGTGGTACCGGCATAACTGTGTACGGTAGTGTAGATAATCACCCCTAATGAGGCGGCAAGCAACAGGGCCGCTACGACCCCGACTATCACATAGCGGAAGTATTCGGTCTGCCCAACTTTTTTCAGATAGGCGAGCAAGATAGCAACGATCATCGATGCTTCTATTCCTTCGCGAACAAAAATCGTGAAACTCGCTAGCAAATGTCACCTCTCGGAGGTTAAAACTAATCGATATTGTAAAAAATTGCCTAGATGTGTTTTTCGATTTCAACACCCTTCGGCCACCTAATGTCGTATTTGCCTCATGGAGTCCAAAGTTGTTGACGCCGGCTGCCAGCGGTGGTTCTGGGAAGGAGGAGCCGCATTCAGCACTCCTCACGACACCGACGAGTAGGTCTAGAGTCTGGCTGAGGTCAAAAGCCAAATACTTGATCGATGGCTAGCGGCTGAAAAATACGATAACTGATTCTGCAATAATTTGGCATTTTCACCAAAAGCCAGTTGCCTTCGATCCTAACTGCATGCTTTGTCGATGGAAGGGTCCATCCAGTGGAAAAGCGCTTTATTTCGGACCTTCGTCGAGAAGACCAAACTGAGGGGGTTTTAGCCAGCTTGTCGGAGGGGCCGAGGAGTTGGCCGATAAGACCGAAGGCTCTTTGGGCATAGAGTATCGATCATCGGGTACCTTCGGGTGGGCCCTTAGTAGACTCAAACTATACAGCTCGCTTTTAAGGTTGCTTTTAAAGGGAAGATTTGTCAGTACCAGTCTTGGTCAGATGACTTGGCTGCCGGGTATGTGGTCTCTGCCTTAGGTTGGATACTTGAAAAAACGTGATGCCAAGACCATCTTTGCCTCGGCGGGAGACCCGTTTCGCTTTGTGTCCTTCGCCAGGTCACAAAGGGAGCCTAGTGATGCCTTTCGTATGAGTGTCGAACCGTCTGAGGAGTTGGACCTCAGCGTCGTTGTTCCCTTTTACAACCCCGGGAATAGGCTCCGCCCCCAGATAGAGGAGACTATTGAGATCCTGCGAGGGCTGGGCATCTCCTTTGAGGTAATTGCCGTTTGCGATGGGTCCACCGATGGTTCGGATGTGTCGAT
>JAKCBW010000049.1 GCA_021842145.1 Actinomycetes bacterium | reverse complement strand
GGGAAACTCCCCGTCTTACCTCTTCTCCTTGATCTTCGCGGCCTTTCCAACCCTATCTCTCAGGTAGTAGAGCTTGGCCCTTCTTACGTCTCCACGAGTCAATACCTCGATCTTGGAAACGATCGGTGTATGCAAGGGGAAGGTCCTCTCGACGCCGACGCCAAAGCTCACCTTGCGGACGGTAAAGGTCTCGTGTATCCCACCGCCTTGACGGCGAATGACTACGCCCTGAAAAATCTGCACCCTCTCGCGGTTGCCTTCGACCACCCTAACGTGCACTTTAAGCGTGTCTCCTGGGGCGAACTCTGGGATTCCTTCTCGAAAAGAGTCTCTGTCAATAATGTCGGTGGGGTTCATATGTCCTCTTGGCTCCTGGTGTGCACTTCGACCATCCAAGCATAGCCGTACTTGGTCAAAAGATCAGCCTCTGAGGGATCAAGCCCTCCACGCTTTTCGATCAAGTCGGGACGGAGTCGAATCGTCTTGACAATCGACATCATCTTTTTCCACTCCTCGATCAACTTGTGATTGCCCCCTAGCAGGACCTCTGGAACCTGCATTCCCCTAAACTCGGCTGGACGGGTGTATTGGGGGTATTCAAGCAGCGAAGAGGAAAAACTCTCCTCGACGACCGACTGCGAATTGCCTAGAGTTCCCGGAAGAAGCCGTATAGTAGCCTCCACGATCGCCATGGCCGCTATTTCGCCTCCTGCGAGCACATAATCGCCTATGCTGATAGCCCCGTCGGCGAGGGCGTCTTCAATCCTTGCGTCGTATCCTTCGTATCTGCCACAGATCAGCGAAAACCCATCGAGTAGGGAGAGCTCACGGGCGAATCCTTGATCGAACCTTCGACCTGAAGGGGAAAGTAGAAATAGTGGCCGCGGCGGATCCTGCTCTTCAACCGCAGCGAAAATCGGCTCTGGCTTCATCAGCATCCCCGCTCCTCCGCCAAATGGTGCGTCGTCAACCGAACGATGCACGTCTGTGGCCTTGGTGCGTATGTCGATCACATTTAATTCAAAGACCCCAGAACGTATCGCTCTGGACGCTACGGTCTGAGAGAAATAACCCTTTATCAAATCGGGAAAGATGCTAAAGATATCTATCCGCAAAAGCCCAGCTCCCTAGCGAGTTCGACGTCAAATGCTCAGAGATCGAAGAGGCCTTCTGGGGGTTCGATAGTAATCGTATTATCTTCAAGGCCCACGACAAATACCAATGGTATGTACTTCCCGAGGTCCGTCGCCAATATATCAGAAGCCGGATTCGCGATGACATCTTTGACGGTACCCCATTCTCGTCCAGATGCCTCGACGACCGTCGCGCCGATCAACTCATGCACGAGTAACTCGCCCTCGACACTCTCCGCCTCTGCGAGTATTCTTGCCGCCCGAAGCTTCTCCGCCTCGTTACGATCCTTGATCTCCTCGAAGCCAACTATTGGGTGGGCCTGGGTGCCCTTGACACTCTTAATGGTCAGCTCAAGCTCGTCGGACTTCACCTTGGCAACTACCCGAAGTCCCGACTTAAGGCGATTTGGCACGTTGGTAATACTCACCGTCTGGACCTCGCCGACTAAACCGTGCGGCTTAGTTATCCTTGCTATTTCAATGAGCATTTTGGATTCGGCCCGATCCAGTAGAACTACCTCGCTTCAGAGAACTCGACAGAAGTTTCGACTCCGTCTTTAGCCCCGGCCACCCTTACCAGGGTTCTAATAGCGTTGGCGATCCGGCCACCCTTGCCAATTACCTTGCCCATGTCCGCTGAGGGGACATAAACGGTGAATTTGACGGTGTTGCCGGTACGAGTCCATTCAACCTCGACCGCTTCATTAGCTGAAACCATAGAATGACCCAGATAGGTCAGGAGATTGATTGCCTGAGTCGGCTCTGGTTCGACGGTATTAAAATCCTGTTCGTCCGACATCTCTAACCCTTACTTGCTGGCTTGAATTCTGCCCAGGCACCCGAAATAACAAGCAGCTTTTGGACCGTCTCCGTTGGCTGAGCACCATTTTTCAGCCACTTGAGGGCCTTATCATTGTCGATCTGAACCACCGAGGGTTCTGAGCGGGGAGAATAGTGGCCTATTACTTCGATAAACCTTCCATCGCGAGGCGACGTCGCCTCTGCCGCAATTACCCGATACGAAGGCTGCTTCTTCTTACCTGTCCGTACTAGACGAAGCTTGACTGCCACTTACTTACCTCGCTACTTTTGCCGTCGGCCAATGCCGAAAATGAAAACTTACGTTAGGGCACACTTCCCCAACTTGAGCAGAGCCAGTCTAACGTTAAATAATTTCAGCCCTGCCTAACGTTTATTCCTTCTCCCTTTGCGGGCATTTGACTTTGTCTTATGTCTCCTCGTGGCTGAGGCCGGACCGATTCCCATCTGCTTCATCACCTTTTGCATCTCGGTAAACTGCTTGAGCAGGCCGGTAACTTGATGGGTCTGAACCCCAGATCCGCTAGCGATCCTCTGGCGTCTAGAGCCATCTATAAGCTTTGGATTGCGCCTTTCATCGATGGTCATTGACGAAATTATCGCCTCGATCCTGTCGATCTCCTTATCGTCGATGTCCACGTCCTTCAACTCCTTGGGCACCCCGGGGAGCATTCCCATAATCCCCTTTAGCGGGCCCATCTTCTTGACCTGCCTAAGTTGCTCTAAGAAGTCATCGAGGTCGAATCGCCCTTCCATCATCCGCGAGGCGCCCTTTTTAGTCACCTCCTCGTCAAGGGTCCGCTCTGCCTGCTCTATCAGGGTCAGTACGTCCCCCATTCCGAGGATCCGGCTGGCCATTCTTTCCGGATAGAAGGTGTCAAAATCTTCGAGCTTTTCTCCTGTGGATCCAAAGGCTATCGGCTTACCTACCACCTCTTTGACCGACAACGCTGCGCCACCCCTGGCATCACCATCGAGTTTGGTCATGATTACGCCGTCGAGGGAGAGCGTTTCATTGAACGCCTTGGCCGTGTTCACCGCGTCCTGGCCGATCATCGCGTCAATCACCAAAAAGGTGTAGCTGGGTTGCACGGCATGAGAGATCGACGATATCTCCGCCATAAGGCTCTCGTCGATAGCCAGTCGTCCGGCGGTGTCGATGATAACGATATCCCTACCGACTCTTCGGGCTTCGTCTATCCCGGCCTTTGCCACCGAAACCGGGTCTGTTGGCTGCGAAAAGACCGGGACCGACGCTCTTTCTCCGAGCGTCCTAAGCTGCTCTACTGCAGCAGGGCGCTGGAGGTCTGCTGCGACGAGTAGGGGACTCCGTCCATTCCTCCTGAAGTGCAAGGCCAGCTTTGCCGCAGTAGTAGTTTTACCCGCACCTTGCAAACCCGCCAGAAGAAAGATCGTGGGTGGTTTCGAAGCGTAGGTTATTTTGAGGGACTCGCCACCTAAAACTCGCACCAGTTCGGCGTCGACCGCCTTGACGATCTGCTGCCCGGGCGTCAGCGACCTCGATGCTGCGGCTCCAACAGCGACGGACCTAATCCGCTCGACAAAGTTGTTTGTGACACTCAGCGCCACGTCGGCTTCCAAAAGAGCGGCCCTGATCTCGACGAGGGCCTCGTCGACATCAGCCGGGGACAGTCGCGATTTGCCCTTGATGCGGGTCAGTACGGAATCGAGTCTGTTACCAAGTCCGTCAAACATTTAAACTCCCTAAAGCTGCTCTAGCAAAGTAAGTAAACAAAATGAAAATTGGCCGAAATGGCGACCAAGTATCTCGGCTCCGAGGGTTAGCCGCATATTTCATCGACGAATGTCGCAGGGTCAAATGGAACCAGGTCGCCCATTTTCTCACCTGTTCCGACGAATTTAATCGGGATTCCAAGCTCCCTTTCGATTGCAAACGCTATTCCGCCTTTTGCCGAACCGTCGAGTTTGGTAAGTACCACTCCGGTTGTTTGGGCGGCCTGAGAGAATGACTTGGCCTGGGACAGTCCGTTCTGACCCGTAGTGGCGTCGACCACCAGGAGGACCTCGCTTAGGGTACCCGGCGCCTTCTGGGCGACTCTGTGGATCTTGGCCAGTTCACCCATCAGGTTTGAGCTCGTTTGGAGCCTCCCTGCGGTGTCAGCAATGACAACATCTGCACCGATAGCTTTGGCACGAGACGCCGCGTCGAAGATCACCGACGCCGGGTCACCCCCTGAGCTACCCTTTACAATCTCTACATTTGCAGCATTCGCCCACTGTTCGAGTTGTTCCGAAGCCGCCGCCCTAAAAGTATCGCCGGCCGCAAGGATAACAGAGGAACCACGGCTGGTTAGGTAGTTTGCCAACTTCCCGATGGTCGTCGTCTTCCCCACCCCATTCACTCCGACGAGCAAGACCAAGTTTGGGGCCTCGCCGAAAAGGGTCAACGACCTCTCCTTGCCCTCAAGGTCGGCCAACATCTGTCGCCGAAGGAGGTCGATCGCCTCGACAGATGAGTTGAGACCGGTCTGTCGAAATGCATCTCGTGTCTTTGACACTAGATCTCGCGAAATCTCAAGACCAATATCCCCTAGTATCAGGGTCTCTTCGAGTTCGCTCCAGAACTCCTCGGACAGTCCACCCCTCAGCTTCATCCTCGACAATGCCGCCCCAATGACGCCCCTCGTCTTGGATAAACCAGCGGACAATGACTTCGGAGGCTCTCTCTCCTCCACATCTGAAGAAACAACAGATGCTACGTTGTCGACCGGCGGCTGCTCGGTTACAACCGAAGCGGCCTTCTCGTCTTCCCCACCCCTCGCAGTTAGCGTTCCAGGTGGAGCGGGCATGACCTTCTTCGACGAAGTTGACAGCCTAGACCTGCGCTGTCGGGAGATGTATACGCCACCTGCGGCGACCACCAAAACGGCAATTAGGTATACGAGTACTAAGAACAAAAGGTGCATTATCCATCCAGAATAGGAGCCCACGATGCTCTCAGCCCTTACCGATCGATATTAGCGATCTATCCGACTGGTCAGAGTCTGAATTAAAGAGGCCAGAGCTAAAAAAGACGAGTTACCCAAGGGAGTGGAAGCATCAGTGAATCAACTCCTGTCCCATGCCATCATTTCGGTCGCAGCAAAGCACTAGCCCGTCATCAAAATGCCCAGATCAAAGCTGGTACTCCGATTGTGCGCTTGAGCCATCAAAAGTTACCCAATCCTCCGACGGATAATCCAACTAGCTGGCCGACGGCCCTGAACTGAATAGCTCAACCCCTCTTAGTGGGCCGCTGTTGTCATTTGGCTACTAAAGCGAATTGGCTACTAAAGCAAATTGGCTACTAAAGCAAATTGGACGTATCAGTCTGTGGGTGAAATATATTCGGTGATACGGCAAGGTGAGTTCCCCGCTCTAACCACGGCAAAGACTAAGGATTAGCCAGATCAAACTCTCGGCCGGTGTGAACTTGTCAAATTTGTCCTCCTCCAAGGTCGTCTTGGTGGCCTGAAATCCACCCCTCAACTGATCCGAAGGGCCCTAGTCCGTATTGGCCAACAGAAGAGCTAAGCCTCCACCTTGATCAACGGAAGCCTTTGGGAAATCTCCTCTCGTATGATCTTGGTGGTTCCGCTATGGTCCATCGTCGCCCCAAGGAGTACGTCGGCCACCTCCATGGTTCTTTTCTGGTGACTAATCACCAATAGTTGCGACGATGATCTAAATAGGTCTAGCAGGCCTAGGAAGCGGCCGAGGTTCTTGTCGTCGAGGGCGGCCTCCACTTCATCGAGGATGACAAACGGAGAGGGTCGAGACTGGAAAACGGCAAACAAAAATGCCAGCGCAACCATCGAACGTTCACCCCCAGACAGGAGCGACATCCTCTTGACCTTTTTCGAGGGAATTGAAAGTTCGAACTCTATCCCCGACTCGAGGACGTTTGCCGGATCTAGGAGTACCACCGAAGCCTCTCCCCCAGGAAAGAGTTCGGAGAAGATGTTGTGGAATGATCTGTTAATGTCCTCCAACGCAGAGATAAAAATCGCCTTCATCTCACGCTCGATCTGATGAGTCACCTTTGCCAGTTCTCTCCTTGACGACCTGACGTCTTCGAGCTGTTGCTCAAGAAAGGTGATCCTCTTGTTAGCTTCGTCGAGTTCGGACTGAGCATAGGGGTTTGTCGGGCCGATCTTCGCTAGCTCCGTCTCCAGCTCTTCAAGCTGCTCGGCAATATGGGCGGACGATGAAGCCGCCGGCAAGGGCGCTGCCAGAATCTGTTGCTCGGTCATCTCTAGATCACGAGAGAAACGTTCGACACTCGCTGCATAGATGGTTCTCGCTTCGGTGGAAATAAGCTCCTTTTTGTGCAACTCTTCATTCAATAAGCCAAGCTTCTCGCCTACATCGGCTTTAGTCGTCGAAATTCGAGAGAGCTGCTCTGCCTTCTTATTCAATACCCCTACAACTTGCGAGGAGAGTCGGGAAAGATTCCCCACCGCTTCTGACAGGAGGCCCTCTACCTCACCCAGCAGGCCGATCTGGGACTTGACTTTGTCAAGCTCGCTCTGAATTTTTTCTCTCTCTTTGGCCTGGATAACTAGCTGTTCGGAGACCATATCCTTTGAAGCCATCGCTTCAGCTTCGGCGGCGGTAGCCAACCTCTTTCGCTCCTGAATGGCGGCGGTTTTCAATCTGAACTCCGACTGAAGTACTTCTAGCGCTTTCTTCTTCCTGTCGAATTCTGCCTGGCGGACCTCCAGGTTCGACACCAACGCCTCAAGATCTGACCTCGACTCCTCCTGCTTTTCTAATTCCAACACCGTCTCTTGGAGTTGCAACCGTTGATCCACGAGACTCGATTCGACCTCGCTAAACCTTCGAGAAAGCTCCTGTTTTTCAAATGACTTGTTTGAAACTTCGCCCTCGAGGCCGGACACTTCCTTGCTTCGGGCCTCTTGGAGAACCCTTCTCCTCTTACTTGCGGTGTTAAATTCCGCTAACGATTGCTTAGAAACAGATAGCTCCGCTTCGAGAAGTTCCAGTTCCTTCGAAGCCCGATCGAGTTCAGTACTCCAATGGTCGAGTCTCTGCCTCGCCTCCATTAGGTCAGAAAGCGGAAGGGCTACCGATGTCCCAGGAGCAAATAGGGTAAAGTCCCGTATCAGCTCGCCTGAGCGCGTAACAAAATCAAACTCCGGGAAGTCCTGAAGGTAACCGATGGCTTCCGAAAGGTTTTCGACGACCCTTACCCTTTTTAGTTGACCTCTGACCGGTTGCTCTGCCCTAGGGTCTGAAAAGATCAACTTTGAAGTCAGTTCTTCACCCGGAGCATACCGGGAAATGTCTTCCTCGCCCGGTTCATTTCCCCAAGGCCCACCGGAGATGATCGCTGAAAAACTACTACCGTCACGTTTGAAATGTAAAAGGGCCTCCATTGCAGCCTCGAAGGTTTCCGCCAAAATTGAGGTACTTAAATGTCCAAGGACCGCCTCTAACGCCTTCTCATAGCCGTCTTTAGCCCCCACGAGCTCGAAAAGCCCTCCAATCACTCCTTCGAACTTTCTGACCTCGTCTATACGAGCGGCACGCCTCTGCTCACCAAGGATTGATTCGAGGGCCTTAGCGCTAGCCCTATTGGATGCAACCTCAGAACTCGCCTCGCTCACGACCTTACGCTGTTGGACTATCTTGGCTTCGATCTCCTCGATGGCATCTACTAATCGATCAGGGTCTATGGCGGCAATGGCGGCTTCAGGTTCAAAAGCTTCTTCAGCGCTAGCGGTTAGTTCTAGAAGTCTTCCCCTCGCAACCTCAAGGTCAGAATCCACCCCCATCGACCTCTTTTTGAGCACTTCGATCTGGCTTTCCATGTCGGTTATGGTTCTGGTCAGTCCGGATCTTTGTGCTACAAGCCCCGAAACCCTACCCGAAACCTCAAGAAGGGACCCCCTCAGCCTTCTAATCTCATCGGGATCAACCTCGAACCCTTTGAGCGACTCTCCTATAGATTCCAGCCGTTCCTGCTCCGAAAAGAGTTCTTCGGCTTCGCTGGAAACCTTTTCAAGTTCAGCCCTCGCCCTTTCGATGCGATCCTCAATACGTTGAAGTTCTCCAGGCACAGTCATCTGCTCTAATTGACGTGAAAGGGAGCTGTGTCTTTCACGAAGCCTGGTGGAAACTACTAGGTATCTGGTCTGCAATGCGTCAAGTTCCCGCTTGGCAACCTCAGTCTCTCCCAAGGAAACATCCGGCTCGGGGGTAATCACCTCTCGGTCCAGAACGGCCAACTCGTCCCGTAGAAGCTGTATATCCGCCTTGATATGCTGCTTTACCTCTTCAGCCTTCTCGTATTCACCTAGATAACGTCTCAGAGTGGATCCAGCAAGGAAAGCCCTCAGCTCCCCCCGCCTTGCTTTAAGCTCTTCCGCCCTTGTGAATGCGAACGCTTGGGCTTGGATCGGCTTCACCTGCCTCTTGACCTCCCTGAGGAGGTCGTTCGCCCGTTCGACGTCTGCATCGGAGCTCAGTAGGCGGCGTTCAGCCCTTTCCCTCCTCCTGCGGTGTTTGTGTATACCAGCGGCCTCCTCGATGACCTGACGGCGATCTTCTGGTCGACTACTTAACATCTGGTCTATCTGGCCTTGTCCGATGATCACATGCTGGCTCTTGCCAAGGTGGGCATCTGCGAGGAGCTCGACCAAATCCACCAGTCGAACTTCAGACCCGTTTACGAGGTACTCGGAGTCCCCCGCCCTGTTCAGGGACCTGGTGATTGCGACCTCTGCGGAGGGAATCTCGAGGGTGGAGTCCTCATTATCGAGCACTAGAGTGACCTCGGCTCGTCCAAGGGCGGACCTCTTTGAACTACCAGCGAAGATGACGTCCTCCATCTTCTGGGATCGCAGTACCCTCGGGCCCTGCGCTCCAAGGACCCAGGTTATCGCGTCAACGATGTTAGACTTTCCAGATCCATTCGGCCCCACTACCACGGTCACCCCAGGTGAGAGGCTGATCTTGGTCGTCTCTGCGAAGGATTTAAAACCTTTCAAACTAAGGCTCTTGAGATGCATAATTAACGCCCGGATCCCTCTCGAAGTATGGCTAGCACAATGGTTGACAGGTAGGGCAGAAGTGCGAGTGGCGCCCTTGGAACTTTTCCTTCACAATTTCGCAACCGCATATTTTACAAGGCTGACCGTCCCTCTGGTAAGCCAAGTGAAAATTCTGAAACTGGCCGATCTCGCCAAAAAGATCCCGATACCTCTGATCCCTCAGCGAAGATCCACGCAATTTGACCGCTTCGAGCAGGGTCTCTCGGGTCGTTTCAGCCAGATATAAGATCTCGTCCTCCTTGAGGGTCGCACCCCTCCTCCGTGGGTGAATCCCGCTTCTAATTAGGATCTCGTCGGCGTAAATATTACCTATCCCACATACTTTCCTCTGGTCGAGCAGTTGTGCCTTTATTTCGGCTCGCGAATCGGAAATGGCCTCAAAACCAAGTTGAAGGTCCGAGAAGCTCGCCAATGGATCTGCCCCGAGGTGTTGGAGTTCCTTTATCGGACCCGACCCGATTCCCGATGCAAAAAATACCCTACCAAAAGTGCGTGGATCACAAAAGATCAGTCTCCACTCAGAGGCCAATGCTAGTTCCAGATGTGTATGCGGAGGTAGTCTATCCCCTTCACCCAACAGCAATAGCTGACCAGACATCCCGAGATGCACAACCAAGATGCCAAGGTTGTCCTCGCCCATCTCCCCTTCATTAATGAAGGTACGCCGAGTAGTGCTTGGCTTTAGCACGGTTGGAACCGAAGAAAGGGCGATAAAGATGAACTTTCCCCACCTAAAAATCCCGACAATGTAGCGTCCATTGAGAGGATGCCCTTTGAGAAATACTCGGTCTAGGTCTCGAAAAACCCTAGAGCTGGAGAACTGCGAGCTAAGGATCTGGTCGCCCAACAATCTCCCTTGCAGGTCAGACCTGACCGTTTCGACCTCTGGTAGCTCCGGCACCTAGGCCCCTATGCCGAGTTGGATTAGTGCGTCCTTCGCAGCTTCCTGCTGTGCCTGCTTCTTTGAAACCCCCGACCCAACGCCTAGCAGATCTTCGTCTGCGTACACCTTGGCATAAAACTTCCTGGCATGATCTGGGCCCTCCCAGGTCATTTCGTATGTCGGCACCAGCGAGCCCCGTGCGAGATACTCCTGCAAGCTTGATTTGTAGTCTCCTACGGCGACTGGATTGGCGACTGCGGCGTCTATCTCGTCACCAAGCAGTAGTGTTACAAATCCACGTGCGGCGTCAAAACCACACTCCACATAGCAAGCACCGAAAATAGCCTCAACGCAGTCGGCCAGGATAGAGCCCTTCGATCTTCCTCCAGAGGACTCCTCCCCCTTTGACATCTCTATCACATCCCCGATTGAGTAACGTCTAGCAACTTCGGCGAGAACTGCAGAATTGACAATCGACGCACGGAGCTTTGTCAGCACACCTTCAGGGATGTCGACCAGTCGGTTAAAGAGGCAGTCTGAGACCGCAATCTGCAATACGGCGTCGCCTAAAAACTCCAACCGCTCGTTCGATTCCACATCATACTCTTTGACCAACGAGCGGTGCTTAAACGCCAAATCTAGGCTCTTGGTCCCTACCAATCCCGGTGGGAGGATATCGACCAAATCGCTGTTCAACCTTCTAAAGGCCTGGCTCACTGGACCTCCCTGTAGCGAATTCGAGGCCGCCGGACCCATGTCGCCACTCGGCGACCTGGGCGACATGCTATGGCCGACTAAAACCCGGCTTAGTTACTTCCCAGCTTCTCGGCCACATAGTCCACCGAATCCCTTACCGTCTTTAGTTCTTCGAGTTCTTCGTCTTCGATTCTAAAGACATGATCTCCCTTAGAGAACTCTTCCTCAATCGCCTCAACAAGTTCGATCAGTGCGAGAGAGTCAGCGTCAAGGTCGTCAACGAAGGAGGAG
>JAKCBW010000048.1 GCA_021842145.1 Actinomycetes bacterium | reverse complement strand
CAAAGCCAAAGTAACCCGACCTCACCGAGAATGGCGTTGCGACCCTCTCAAGTGGCGAATCTACCGACGACACGAACAGGGCATTACCCCTCGACGAACTGGCCGAGTAACATACCCTGCTCCCATCTGCGCTGAGCTTCGGGGGACCAAGGGACAACGAAGCCGCTGCGGCAGCCTCCGCCGACATTGGCACTTTAGCAAAGTCCGTCATATACAGCCCTAACTTGATAATAAGACAACCTTGGCCGCCCTGTCTGTCTTGTCTGGTTTGTCTGGTTTGTCTGGTTTGCGATACTCTTCATGGCCTTTTGAGCAAGCGAACCCCGGCGCCATAGTGAGTACTCAACAGTGATCGCTATCGACTCCTTGACAAGTCCCTCTTCTAAGAACGAACCGCTTGTTGTGCTGATATTCGGGACCTCGGTTCCAGAATGCTCACCAGTCACACTGTACCCAATCCATAGCCGAACCTCTAGGCCATTACCCGGGGATTATGATCTTTCCGGCTGACTAAGGGCACTATTCGATGTCCAACTTGATACTTAGATGGACGCTAAGCCTATCGGTGCGCATTAGCAACCCGCCACGGATTTTCGCTTTACCGATACTCGACGTTAACGACCATTAAATAGCTGATATCAAATACCGACCAAAATAAATAATTATTCGGGACTGAGGTCACCAAGCTTCCTTTTTCAAAAGGATGCCGCCCTGTTCAGGGTAACCTGTTTGCGATGACAATGAATCCAGAGGCGCCAGACAGGAATCTAGGTCTAGACCTAGTCAGAGTTACCGAGGCTGCGGCAATGGCTGCCGCACGCTGGATGGGTCGTGGAGACAAAAATGGTGCCGATGGCGCAGCGGTAGAGGCGATGAGAGCGGTATTAGAGACCGTTTCTATGGACGGTATCGTGGTGATCGGTGAGGGTGAAAAGGATCACGCCCCGATGCTCTACAACCAGGAGCGAGTTGGAGACGGGACTAAGCCCGAGCTAGACGTCGCTGTAGACCCGATAGACGGCACCACCCCAACGGCGATGGGCCGTGGGGGCGCCTTGGCGGTAATCGCCGTCGCCGAGCGAGGCTCGATGTTCAATCCTGGTCCCTGCGTCTACATGGAAAAGATCGCCGTTGGCCCCGAGGCCGCTGGTCAAATAGACCTAGGCGCACCGGTTGTCGACAACCTAAAAGCGGTCGCCAAGGCGAAGGGGGTCTCGGTAACAGAACTTACCGCAGTTATCCTCGATAGGGATAGGCACGCTGATCTAATCCGCGAAGTCCGGGAGGCGGGGGCCCGCATCAGGCTGATCACCGACGGTGACGTGGCCGGGGCCATCTCGACTGCGTGGACCGACTCTGGAACGGACATACTCTTTGGCGTAGGGGGGACACCCGAGGGGGTCATAGCGGCCGCCGCCCTGAAATGTATGGGGGGCGAAATACAGGGTCGTCTCTATCCTCGAAACGAAACCGAGCGGTCACAAGCCCTTGAACTCGGATACGACCTCGAAAAGATCCTCACCCTGGACGACTTGGTCAGCTCGGACAACTGCTTCTTCGCAGCTACCGGGGTTACAGATGGTGAACTCCTCCGCGGGGTTCGTTACAGCTCTAAGGGAGCCTCGACCCATTCGCTAGTCATGCGGTCTAGGTCCGGGACGGTTAGAACCGTCAACGCCTTCCATCAGCTCGCCAAGCTCAAGCGGTACAGTATCATCCCATTCTGATCTCCGGGGGAGGTAGATACTCTCTCCTGAGATTGAGGATTGAAACCTAGCCTCTCCAAGAAGCCTGCCGTCTCGTCTGGGCCAAAGACGGTCAGTTCAGTCGCCCGCACCTCAGAAGCGTAACTAACCGCCTCCCTGACCAGTCGGGTTCCCAGGCCCATCAGTCGCATCGAAACTTCAACGTAGAGTGTCTCGATCCGAAAGGTCCCCAGAACCCTACCCATGATAACAACCCCCAGGAGTGAACCTTGGGACCACGCCTCGATCGACACCACCGAATCGGTATCAAATGCGCTCTGATCTGGGGGCAGGTCTGGGGGGACTAAAGCTAGCCTGTTCAACTCGGCCTCCACCGAAGGTGAAACTCCCCTGCGCCGACCGATCCGGACCCTGCTCGTTCCAACTGTCACATACTTCAGCTGATCGGCCAACATCCACCTGGCCCTGATCCTCCAGCTCGACCCGGACTCCTCCGGCTTCTCACAGAGATCCACGCCAAGGAGGTCAAATTCCGCCTTGTACTTAGAGAGAAGCCCTACCGCCGACGCTACGACCTCGGGTGAGATCCCGTCGGCGATGGTGACGTGGGGGACAAACCCCCTCCGGCCTATGGTTTGCGACACCCCTTGCTCGAGGTTAAAAGCTAGCCGCGCTAACTCATTATTCTCGCTCTTCACCGAGTAGAAGAGTACGGGGGAGGTCTCCGAAAAGGTCGCCGCAGGACCGACGGTAATCGTGAAGGGTTCGGCCTTGGCGACAATTGGCCAGATCGCCCCCTCGATCTCGATCAGCCTCTCCACGGTGGCATTAAAGGGTGCGACCAGGGTGATATGGGGGTGGATCTTGGACACCCCCACGCTACCCATAGCCTTGCGCACCCCATCGACCTCAAAGGCGATCGGAAGGGGAAGTGAGATCAGGATCCCGAGGCGGAGCCTCCGCAATGCTTAGGCCCTCTTCACCTGTGAAGCGTCTAAACGCACCCTAGCCCTTGCGATCGCAGCCAACTCACTTGCGTCGTCAAACTGTGCGAGCCGCCGCTCGGCGGCTTCTAGGGCTCGCTCGGCACGGTTGACGTCGATCTCCGACGCCAACTCCGCTACGCCCGCCAATACGGTCAAGTTATCGCCGGCCGCCCTTACGAAACCACCATGGACCGCCGCCATCTCAACGCGATCGTCGGGAAGGAGGATCTTGCACACGCAGACTTCGACGGTACCCAAAAAGGGGGCGTGGCCGGCTAAAAAGGCGATGTCTCCTTCGCCAGAGCGCATCGTAACCATCTGGGCCCGACCCTCAAATAGCACCCTTTCAGGGGTTACCAGGCTGAAATGAAAGTCCGACATCTAGGCGCCTTCCGAGAGTGTCTTCGCCTTGGCGAGTACCGACTCCACACCACCTACGTTAAGGAATGCCTGCTCAGGAACCTCGTCAAGGTCACCGTTTACCAAGGCCTCAAAGCTCTCGATGGTGTCGGCTATCGGGACGTACACCCCTGGGATGCCGGTGAAGACCTCGCCGACGAAGAAGGGTTGCGAAAGGAACCTCTGGATCTTTCGCGCCCTTGTAACGATGATCCGATCCTCTTCGGAAAGCTCGTCGAGGCCGAGGATAGCGATGATATCCTGGAGTTCCTTAGACCTCTGGAGGACCTCTTGCACCCTTCGGGCTACGTTATAGTGCCTATCACCGACGATGTGCGGTGCCAGGATGTTTGAAGTCGAACTCAGTGGATCGACCGCCGGGTAGATACCCATCGAGGCGATCGACCTTGAAAGCTCGGTAGTTGCGTCTAGGTGGGTGAAGGTAGTGAATGGCGCCGGGTCGGTGTAGTCGTCGGCTGGAACGTAGACCGCCTGCAAGGAGGTGATGGAGCGCCCCTTGGTCGAAGTGATTCGCTCCTGAAGTTCACCCATCTCATCTGCGAGTGTCGGCTGGTAACCGACCGCCGAAGGAATACGGCCCAACAGTGCAGAGACCTCAGAACCAGCCTGAACAAAGCGGAAGATATTGTCAACGAAGAGGAGAACGTCCTGCCCCTTGACGTCCCTGAAGTACTCGGCCATCGTCAGGGCGGAGAGCGCTACCCTCAGGCGAACCCCGGGGGGCTCGTCCATCTGGCCATAGACCAATGCGGCCTTGGCGATAACGCCCGACTCCTGCATTTCAAGCCACAGGTCGGTACCCTCACGGGTCCTCTCACCGACGCCGGCGAATACCGAAACGCCACCGTGCTGCTGTGCAACGCGGTTGATCATCTCCATGATCAGAACCGTCTTGCCGACTCCGGCTCCACCGAATAGTCCGATCTTGCCACCCTGGACGTAGGGCTCGAGGAGGTCGATGACCTTAATACCGGTCTCGAACATCTGGGCCCTCGGCTCCAGTTCCGCATAAGGCGGCGCAGGGCGGTGAATTTCCCACTGGTCGTCGATCTGATCGCCGTACTCGCCCTTATCGAGGATCTTCCCGGTCACGTTGAAGACATGACCCAAAACCCCTTCGCCCACCGGGACGGTTATGCCCCTGCCGGTGTTCCTGACGATAGCGCCCCTCTTGAGGCCGTCGGTGGGCTTCATACAGACGCATCGCACACGACCCTCGCCGATCTGCTGGGCGACCTCGGCGATAATGGTGATCTCCTCACCATCGATAGTCATCGCTATCTCGACCGCCTGGTTGATGTTTGGTATTGCATCCGGTGGAAACTCGACGTCGACGACCGGTCCCGCAATCGATACGACCCTGCCGTCCTCAGAGGACTTCTCTACTTCCTCGACCTTATTAGAGGCTTGACTGCTCATCTCTGCTCTTTTGCTCCTTATGCGACTTGACTCAGCTCGCCTTGGGCGAGTTGTTCTTGAATTCCACGAGTTGGCTCTCAGACTCCCAGTCGGAGCTGCTGCCGAGGGCCTCGGCCCCACCCACTATCTCCATGATCTCCGTGGTAATGGCATCCTGTCGGGCTCTGTTCATAACCCTCGAAAGGCTCTTGATGAGCTCTTCGGCATTCTCCGTTGCGGCGGCCATCGCCCGCTGCTTTGCCGCAAGCTCCGAGGCAGAAGCCTCGAGCAGGAGGGCGAAGATCTTAGACTCGACAAACTGCTTTAGAAGTGGATCGATGATCACTTCCGGGGATGGCTCATACTCGAAATCGTAAGAAGTCTTGGTATCCGAGGCGAAGATATCTGGATCTATCGGGGCCAAGCGGGACTTCTCAAGCTTCTGCGTTCCCGCCGAGAGGAACCTGGTCGAGATGACATCGACCGCGGATATCTCCCCGGCCTCAAATGGGGCCAAGATCATCTCCGCTATCTTCCGGGCGTCTTGATAACTCGGACGATCTGAAATGTGCATCAACGAGCCCTCTACGGGAATCTCCCGGTATCGGAAGTAGGCCTCGCCTTTGCGTCCAACCACAACCACCCTGGTCTTTAGGCCCTGGGCCTCTCGGGAACGAATCAACCTCTCCGCCATGCGTAATGCGGTCGAGTTGTAACCACCGCAAAGGCCGCGGTCTGCGACCATCACGACCAGTCCCAAAACCTTGGACTCGTCACCCTGTCCGAGATAGCGGCTCTTAGGCAAGGACGACCCTGCGGCAAGGTCACGAACTACCTCAGAGAGCTGCTCGTAGTAGGGCCGAGCCGAGGAAATCCTCCCCATCGCCCTTACAATGCGCGAAGACGCTATCAGCTCCATGGCACGGGTTATCTTCTTGGTCGACTGGACACTCTTGATCCGTCGCCTCAGTATCCTCTCCTGGCCACCAGCCATCTAAGGTCAGGCCCCCTTCTTGACGGAGGGGTCGAATCCGGCCTTGAACTCGGCGATCAAGTCGTCCAATACCTTGCGCTCCGGGAGCTTTCCGGTCTCGGCTATCTGGGTCCTAACCGAAGAGTAGCGGGCACCGGCGAACTCGATCAGCTCTGCGATGAACCTGCCGACCTCGCTAACAGGCACGTCGTCAGTAGCGCCCGTAGTACCGGCGTAGATCGAAATTATCTGATCCTCCACCTCGACCGGGGCGTTCTGCTTCTGCTTGAGGATCTCGGTTAGCCGATATCCACGATCGAGCTGGGCCTGGGAAACCTTGTCTAGCTCAGAACCGAAGGCCGCAAAGGCCTCCAACTCACGAAACTGTGCTAAGTCGAGCTTTAGTGATCCAGAGACCGACTTCATGGCCGAGATCTGAGCGGCGCCGCCAACCCTCGAAACCGAGATACCGACGTTGATCGCCGGGCGGACCCCGGAATAGAAAAGGTCGGAGTCCAAATAGACCTGGCCATCGGTGATTGAAATGACGTTCGTCGGGATATACGCCGAGACGTCTCCGGCCTTAGTCTCGATAATCGGCAGTGCGGTAAGTGAGCCGCCACCCATCGCGTCGGAGAGCTTTGCGGCCCTCTCGAGGAGACGGGAATGGAGGTAGAAGACGTCGCCAGGGTAGGCTTCACGACCCGGTGGCCTTCTAAGTAGTAGCGCCAGCTGACGATACGCCTCGGCCTGCTTGGAGAGGTCATCGTAGACGATCAGTGCGTGCTCGCCATTCTCCATCCAGTGCTGTCCCATAGCACAGCCCGAGTATGGAGCCAAATACTTGAAAGGAGCTGGATCCGACGCCGGGGCACAGACGATAACGGTGTACTCCATTGCGCCACCGGCTTCTAGGACCGCCTGAGCGGAGGCGATAGTAGAGCCCTTCTGTCCGATCGCAACGTAGATACACTTGACACCCTTGCCCTTTTGGTTCAGGATGGTGTCGAGAGCGACCGAGGTCTTCCCGGTCTTGCGGTCGCCGATGATCAGCTCGCGCTGCCCACGACCTATAGGGGTCATCGAGTCGATCGCCTTGATCCCTGTCTGCAACGGTTCGCATACCGGTTGACGATCGACGATTCCCGGGGCCTGTACTTCGAGGCGCCTCGAATGGGGCGTATCGATCTGCCCCTTAGCGTCTATCGGTTCGCCCAGGGCGTTGACAACCCGACCGAGGAGGGCGTCGCCGACGGGGACGGAGAGGATCTTGCCCGTCGAATGGACGATAAATCCCTCATCGACGGTGGATACGTCTCCCAAAATGACGGCACCGATGGAGTCTTCGTCGAGGTTGAGCGCTAGACCGACAGTTCCACCTTGGAACTCGAGTAGTTCGTTGACCGAAGCATCCGGAAGGCCAGAGACCCTCGCTATCCCGTCAAAGACCTCGAGGACACGACCGACCTGCTCGCCTTCGACGGAAGCAACGTAACCTTCGAGGCGTCTCTTGAGGACCTCTGCGATCTCGTCTGACCTGATAGATAATGGTTCCATGAGCTAAGCTCCCTGATTATGAGTGGGGTTAATTAACTGCTTGAACTCAGGCGAACCCTGAGTTGATCTATGCGGCGCCTCGCGGAACCGTCGAAAATCTCATCGCCAACTACTGCGACTACCCCCGCCAACAGAGACGGGTCCACCATCGCCCTGGCTTCGAGTTCTCGGCCGACGCTAGCGACCAGCGACAGCCGGATCCTTTCGATCTCCTGCGGGCTCAATGGGCGGGCACTGCGTAGCTGGCAGACAAAGAGATTGCGTTCTTGTGCGGCTATGGCTACAAGTCCGTCGATAATTTCGACTATGTCCCGCACCACCGTTATCGATACCGCGTAACGAGCCACTTCCCAGCTCAAATTGGAGGTCTTCTCCTTAAGCAGGTCATCGACGATTGCGCGCCTCTGAGACGGATGGCTGCCCATTCCGGACAACGCACGCCGCAAGGGGCGATTAGCCTCGATAGAACGGGCGAATCTGAAGAGCTGATCTTCGCATATCTCGAGGTCGAGAGGGTTAGCCAGACCAAAGAGTGCCTTGGCAAAGCCGTTGGCCCTGGACTTGGTCGAATCGGCTCCAACGTAGTTTGCAAGATCGTCTACCTCTAGGAGTCGATGAGTCTCTGCGAATGTATCGAGTATGTACTTAGGGGCCTCGGACATCACGATGGTCTGTCCCAGCTTTATCGCCAGGGCATTCGAGCGAGCTAGCAGATCACCGACTATCTCGGCCTTCGCCCTTGGGGAGTATGACGGATCACCAAGGACCTCCATGAGATCCTTGGAAGATTCGATTGCCCTTTTGAGTTCGGCTATCGCAGAAGCAACTTCGGCCAGCGTACCCGCCTCTTCCGAGCGGACTCGAATCGCTTCTACGTAACCCCTAACTGACTCGTTCACTTGCTGGACGCCTCCGATTCAGCCAAGAACGATGCGATCAAAGGATCAAAGGATGACCTATCGAGCTGGCTTTGCAGGATCTTCTCCGCAAGCTCGAGTGCGAGATCGGCGATGTCGCCTCGAAGCTCAAAGACCAGCCTCTGTCGCTCCGCTTCGAGGGCCTCTTCGGCCCTTTGGCGCATCTCTGCCACTTCACCCTCGGCCCTTTTTACCAGATCGGCCTTGATCACCTCGGCGGTCTTGCGTGCCTCGTCTATTAAGCGGGTGCTCTCATGACGGGCTTCAGCGAGTTGAGCTTCGGCCTTCGCCCTATCGAGTTCGGCTTCATTACGTGCCCGCTCGGCCGCCTCAATGTCTCCCCTGATCTTCTCTGACCTATCCTTGAGCATCTTGGAGATAGGTGGGAATGCCACCTTTGCCAAGATGGCCATCAGGACAAAAAAGGACAGAACCGACCAGATGATCTCTCCCGATGCCGGAAGGATCGGGTTGGAAGACTGAGAAGCTGCGAGAAGGATGCTAACCATCTAGCCGGTGTACTTCAAGAGAATGAAAACGACGAAGCCGATCAGAGCGAGAGCTTCTGCAAGGGCGAAGCCCAAGAAAGCAAGTGCCCTAACTGGTCCAGCCGTCTCAGGCTGCCTAGCGATAGCTTGAATCGCTTGACCAAAAACTATACCAATTCCAACGCCCGGTCCCAAAGCGGCTAGGCCGTAGGCCAAGCCGGCACCAAGCTCGGCGAGACCCTTCCTCAGGTCGGGGTTGGCAACTGCCACGATTGCCAATATCGAGTGGAACACCCAGATTCCTCCTACAGATCATCTAACTTAGTCCAAAAGCCGTAAACGACCCTTTGTAGCTGGACCTTCCTCCAACCCTTAGGCAACACATCCCTGCATGGCCTTTGGGCACCCCTGAACCCTCGAACGGACTTGGCCGTATTTGGATCCAGCGAACTAGTGAACTCGGCCTGCGTCCTTATCGCCGCAAACCTACGCTAATTAAAACTCTTAGTGACTCCCCGCCATCGACTCACCTATGTACACCGCAGTGAGGATCGTAAAGATAAATGCCTGCAAGGCACTAACGAAGATCTCATAGCCGGTAAGGACGGTAAGCATTGCAAATGGCAACGGTAGCAGCACAAGCGAAATACTCTTCGCAAACATCGCCTCAGATAGGGCGGCAAAGGTAATTAATAGAAGGTGCCCGGCGAGCATATTCCCAAATAACCGGATAGCGAGTGCGAAGGGGCGAACAAAGAAGGTTGAAAGGATCTCGAGCGGCACAAGCAGGATCAAGAGTGCTCCCGGGACACCCGAGGGCACGACGCTGTGCTTGAAGTAGCTAGCGAAGCCCTGCTTTTTGATTCCAACCACGATAAAGGTAACCCAAACGGTGATCGCCAACGGGAGTGTCACTCCCATCCTCGCGGTAGCCGGCATCTGAAAGACCGGTATCACCTCAAAGAGGTTATTGATGAGGATGAAGAAGAAGAGGCCGCAAAGGTAGGGGAGCCAGACGAGCCCATCGGGTCCCATTATGTCCAACACGATCGAGTTGGTAATGAAATCGACGCCCGCTTCGACGACGTTCTGTACCCCAGTCGGGACGAGGGCCTTCTTCTTGCCAGCGGTGTAGAAGAGTATGAAAGTTATCGCAGTCGCCAGGACCGCCGTCAAGGTGACCTTGTTAAAGGCGAGCGCGCTGCCGCCGAGGAAAAATGGCTTCCAGTTAAGGACCTCACCGATCGGCGGGAAGTTGACTGCGCCCAAGATCGACATCGTCACTCCTTCCCAGCCTTTGGCCTAATACCCGAATACGCCATATAAGCAGTCACTCGTCTAGCCTCCCATGAAACCGCGGCTACGTGGGCAACAATCAAGGTCATCCCCAATGCTTTCAAACTCATCCAGCTGGCCGTAGCTACCGGTATCACCGCTACGGTTAGCAGCGCTAAATCAAAAAAGAAGCTGCCCATAGCGGCCCCCATGAGTGCGACCGGAGAGATCCTACCGCCCCATACGAGCGCTTTCGCCGCAACTATAAAATTGATAATGACTAGCAACAATGCATATAGCGACGAATAGAGGCCATTATTTCCCCATAGGTAGTAAGAGAGGGCCACGAGTATCGGCCCTAGAACAACCGTCGCGATGGCCATACCCTTTGCAAGGCTTGCCTCTGGGCCATCTCCGATGGGTGGACTTTGCGATTCGGTCAGGTTGAACACCTACTTATCCCCTTGATCTTTGCCCAAAATCTTCGCCGATCCCTCAATATCTTCAGGTATCGTCAGATCCCCGCCCAACAGGCCGCCGATCCCGGCGCCTGGAGGGAGATCCTCTTTTTTCCTAATTGGGTATTCGGCCTTTTTGGAGAGGTCGACGAATACGTAATAGTACTTGACCGCAGTACCGATAATTCCGAGAGCCCCGAGGATGACCACATACCAAGGGGAATGAAAGTGTGAAGAGAGGTAGTAACCGATCCCGAGGAGGATGAATGGTACACCGAGTATCTCAACGGCCGATGCGATCCCGTCGGTTACACCTGTTACCGCCCCGGCGACTGGATTGTCGTTAGCGTCCCTCCCGGTCGGCTTGATGAGCATACCGACGAGCGACCGCCTAGTCTTGGTCACTTCGCTCCCTCTTGGTCAACTCTTGGCTCTCCCAGTATATGAATTATTAACAGATGCAAGGTTACAAGGGCCGGGGTGATATCGCAAAGTAGGCCACCAAGTCTCCGTGTTATACCGGCTCAACTCGGACCTTAGGGACGCTGCGGACGACCTTGAAATCTGCCAAGAGCTAGCCCCCCGACCTCTTTGCGTGGATCCTCTTAGCGCTTTGGTTCCCAAGAACAGTACCGTGCCCCTTGTGCAAGATGGCGTCGATACTTCTCTTTCTGACCTTTGGGTGAAAGAGGGTGTACAGAAGTACCAGGGCGGCGAGGATGAAGACCGGTATCTCGGCGTTGCCGTGATTGACGAAGGTCGGCGTGAGGGCAAATCCCGAAAGCACCACCGTCCAGGCCCACAGGATCAGCACCGATCTCCTCGGCCCGTGCCCCATCTCGTATAGGCGATGGTGGAGGTGCTCCTTGTCCGGCGAAGAGACCCCGGTTCTTCGAGCCGTGCGCCTGACAATTGCAAAGACCATGTCGAACATCGGTACGCCTAAAATTACAAATGGGATAAATAGTGGGGCGAAGAAGAAGAAGGTCTCACCGCTAACGTCGGAAGTTCGCCCACCCACAACCGAAGTTGACGCGGCCATCAGAATCCCTAAGAACATCGCTCCGGTATCGCCCATAAATATCTTTGCCGGGTTGAAGTTGTGCGGGAGAAAGCCTAGGCAGACCCCCAAGGCGATCAGCGCAACGAGTGGACCTAATGATGACGTGGGTAGTTGACCCAGGTTTTCCAGCTTGATCGAGTAGATCCCAAAAGACAGCGAGGCGATTGCCACAACTCCGGCGGCGAGCCCGTCTAGTCCGTCATCGG
>JAKCBW010000047.1 GCA_021842145.1 Actinomycetes bacterium | reverse complement strand
ATCACTACTCACAAGGTCTGAATCGTTAGCATAGGACTTCCCCATGCGCCGCTACAGGCTAGTATCCGCAAAGCAACTTCGCTGCAGCATTCGTCACCCTTCGTCTGCAAAGGTGGCCTTTGCAGAAGCCTCGCCTAGCTATTCTCCGGAAACTCCAGCTCAGACAGCGCTTGCCAAACCGGGTCGATCGCCTTTTCTTTACAGTCGCATGTCCCTATATTCAAGTTCTGCCCACAGTATTGGCAGAGCCCACGGCAGTCATTTTTGCAAAGTGGGACGAGGGGAAGCTCGAGGACTAGGTTGTCCTTGATCATCTCGGCGAGGTCAACCACGTCACCGTCGAAGGGGTAGCTGTCGCCCTCTGGGTCCGCCCTCTCCTCGAAAAGTTCAATAACGGAGACCTTCATATCGCCGGAGGCCGGCGAGAGGCAACGAACACACTCCCCAGACCAGTTTGTCGATATATTCGCTTTGACGAGTATCCCCTCATGTACCGACTCGGCGACCCCTTCGAGGTGGATCACCTCATCGTCTGCAATCCACGATGAGGTGACATAGATCTCCGGTATCTGACCTTCTAAATCGAGATGCTTGACGATCGCAGGGTCCCGAAGCAACTTGGTAACGCCAAAACTGAAATCCCTATTCACCGGGACCACCGGTATCCTGGTCGAAGAAGGCATCCAACTCCGCCGAATGCTCTCCGGAGAGTTCAGACGATTTCTCCAGCCCTACCAAGGGAGGTGAAAGTCTCTCCCTTCCTGCCCTTATTGTCTTGAGTGTGCGCTCGAGCACTATTTCCAGTGAGGCAAGCTTCTGATCTGCGTAGTCAGAGGCATCAAGCTTTAATTTAGAGGCCTCCTCTTTGGCGCTTTGGATGATATTTGATGCGGTCAGGGTTGCTTGTCGGACGATTTCCGTCTTTGCAACCAGCCCCTCCGACCTCGCCCGGGCGGCTTGCATGATCTCTTCGGCTTCTAATTCGACACGATCGAGAAACTCCTGCTTCTCGCGCAACATCCACTGTGCCTTCTTCAGTTCCTGGGGAAGGCTCGTCCTTGCGGCTTCGAGCATCTCTATCAGGTCGTCCCTTGGGAGCAGTATCGATGACGAGAGTGGCACGGTCTTGGCTTGGTGAGCCATGGCAAGGAGTCGATCCAACAGATCTGTCAGGCTGCGATCCCCATCGCCGAACTCCTCGTTTGGACCCAGGTCATCTTCCGAATTTCGCGTCGAGCGCATCCGCCACCACCTTAGGAACCATCGCCGTGACATTCCCCCCGAAACTCGCTACCTCCCGCAGGAGCTTGGAAGCCAAAAAGGAGTATTCGGCTGAAGTTGGTATAAAAACGGTATCGATATCTGACAGTTTACGATTCATCTGGGCCATCTGCAGTTCAACTTCAAAGTCCGAAACCACTCGAAGGCCCCTCACTATCACGCTCGCGCCGAGGCTAAGGGCGAGGTCTACGACCAAGGTAGACAACGATACGACCTCAACGTTTTTAATGTGGCGCACCGCCTCCACGATCATTTCCTGCCGTTCTTCTAACGAAAAAAGCGGATCAGCCTTTTGTGGATTGCGCATCGCCGCCACGACCACCGAGTCGAATAGCAGAGAGGCCCTCTCAACTATTTCAACGTGGCCATTGTGGAAAGGGTCGAAGGAGCCCGGGTAGAGCGCCTTTATCATCTAGCCTCCAATGTACTATCTAGGCCAAGCTTGCCAGGATTATAACAGTTGAACCGTAGTCTTTTACCTTCAGGACAACGAGGCCATCTGGCAGAACCACTTCACGGTCGCTCTCGATTACGATAATCGAGTATTTCGTCATAACTTGAATCACGTGGCCCAAAAGCTCATTCCATTCATCAAAGAGGTAGGGAGGATCGCAGAAAACAAGGTCGTAATGGACCCCCATGGAAATACGATTTTTCAAAAAAGCTAGTGCAGAAGACTTCATTACCGTAACGTGGGCTACTTCAGGAGGTATCGAAGCGACGTTCTGTTTTAGAACCTGAACGACACTTTGGGCCGAATCCACGAATTCTACGTGACTCGCACCCCTTGAGATCGCCTCTAGGCCAAGCGAGCCCGAACCGGCGAATAGGTCGAGAACCTCAATTCCAAAAAAGTCCATCCGAGTGCAGAGCATATCGAAAAGCGACTTTTTCACCCGAGACGACGTCGGCCTCGTCAAGGAGCCAGATGGAGTCTTAATCTTCTTCCCCTTGGAAGTCCCGCCGAGTACCCTCATCAAGCCAACCTATATCGAAATCCAGTTTAACCATGATTTATGGCTAAAAATAGCAGGAGCCATCAAGAAGAGCAGCAAGCCACCCCTACTACTTCGACTAGCCACGGAAGAGGTTGGCGGCCTCTTCCTCTCCAATTAGAGCGGTCAACTCGTTGACCAAGTAAGGATAGGAACCCATCGGGTAGTCCCGATCGACAATCCTCACCGCCGCCTTCCTCGCCGCAAAGACGAGGACCTTATCCCGGGTTATAGACGCTAGCTTGAGGTCCGTCGCACCCTTTTGGCGAGTTCCCATCAATTCCCCAGCCCCCCGAAGCTCCAGGTCCTTCTCGGCTAGCCTGAAGCCATCGGTCGACTCGACCACCGCTTTTAGCCTCTCAGCGGATGGCGAGTCAGGGTCGACCGAAGATACAAGTATGCAACGTGATGCTTTAGCCCCTCTACCGACTCGTCCACGTAGTTGGTGTAGCTGAGCGATGCCGAACCTGTCCGCATCCAAGATGACGATCATCGTGGCATTGGGCACGTCCACCCCGACCTCAATAACCGTCGTGGCCACCAAGACGTCTATATCCCCCCGCCTGAAACCCTCCATGGTTTGGTTCTTCTGCTTATCGTTCATCTGTCCGTGCACGAGCCCGAGTCTCAGGCCCCGCAACGGTCCTTGGCTGAGCCTCTCATAGACAAGATTGGCCGAAGCGGTATTTAGCTTCTCCGACTCCTCTACCAGAGGGCACACCACGTACGCCTGCTCAGAATTGCTTATTCGAGCGGTAATTTCCGCCCATCCGGACTCCTCGAGTTCCCTATGGTCTAGCAAGATAGTGTCGATTGGGGTCCTCCCGGGGGGAAGCTCGTCTAGGACGGAAACGTCCAGATCTCCAAAGACCGTCATAGCTGCGCTACGCGGTATTGGGGTTGCCGTCATCACGAGCAGGTCCGGCTCCACTCCTGAATTTGTCTTCTCCCTCTCGCGAAGCAGTGACCGCTGCTCGACTCCAAATCGATGCTGTTCGTCGACTACCAGTGCTCCTAAGTTCCGGAATTCAACCCCCTCGACCAACAGGGCATGGGTACCGATGAGGATGTCGATTGCACCCTGTTTTAGGTCTTTTAATACTTCCCGACGCCGAGCGACCGTCGTCTGTCCGGTCAAGGCTTCCACCCTCAATGGCCGATGTGCCATCGGGAAGAGCATCCCCTCTTGGTCGTTGTTCGCCTCGACCCTAAAGTCTCCAAGCTGTGCCTTGATCGACAAGAGATGCTGCTCCGCGAGGACCGTGGTCGGGGCGAGTAGCGCCGCCTGGTACCCGCTCTGCACCGCCATTAGCATTGACACCAACGCCACGAGGGTCTTTCCGGATCCGACGTCCCCCTGGAGCAGGCGGTGCATCGGAATCGGGGAGGACATATCCGAAGCTATTTCAGAAATAACCTTTTGCTGTGCTGAGGTCAAAGTGAAGGGTATCTGCTCCAAAAAGTCAGATACCAAGGTCGCATGGCCAATCTGGAATGGCGAAACGTCGTGGCTGATCCCCTTTGAGGTCTGTTCCCTCTTCACCTTCTCGGCGACTAAAAGTAACTGCAGTCGAAGCAGTTCGTCAAAGACCAGCCTCTTACGAGCGACCTTTGCCTCGGTCATAGTCGCTGGCTGGTGTATGCCCTTGATAGCTGCGTCGCGCGAAATGAGAGAGAACTCCGACAGCACCCATTTCGGAAGGGGGTCGAATATCTCGCCCGCTCGATCGAGGGCTTCCGCCACAAATTTTGCTATATCCCTCGTGAGTAGGCCTGCGACCTGGGATTGGGGGTAAATCGGGACGATTCTCCCAGTGGTCGCACCCACCATATCTACTATTGGATTGGTCATCTGAAGACGCCCGCGGTACTGTTCTGCTTTGGCAAAAACTGCTACGTCGTCTGCGCCACGGAGTTGTCGCTCGCGATAGGGCTGATTGAAAAACACCAGATCTAAATAGCCGGTATCGTCGGCCAATGTAGCGTTTACGATTACCCTTCCCCCTCGGAGCCTCCTGGTGGCAACGCGGACTATTCTGCCTAGGACTAGGGTCTCGACCCCCGGAACAACCTCATCGATGGTTGCCTCATTGGTCCTATCTAGGTGACGCCGCGGATAGTAGGTAATTAGGTCGAAAACAGACCTGATGCCAACTTTCTCCAAGGCTTCGGTCATCTTTACGCCGACGCCCTTTAGAACCCCGACCTCAATAGCGGAAAGAGAATGTAAAGTCCTTGCCATTTATAGCCAATCACACCTTTGTCGTCGGCTACTCGACCCCAACTAGATATGGGTAAAGCGGTTGTCCGCCGTAGTGTACCTCGACTAACAGATTAGGGTAGTCCACCTCCACGGCCTCTTTTATCGCCCTGGTCGCCGCTGGCGATGAACCCTCCCCTTCGATCAAGGTCAGAATCTCGTGACCATCACCAAGGAGGCTCTTGATCAGCATGATCACGACGTCGGAAAGGATGTCGCCACAGACTTCTATCCCGGATTGGGACAGGCCGATCCACTGGCCCGCTAAGACATGACCATGAATTCCCTCCGAATCCCTGACCGCCCGGGTTACTTCACCGACCTTCAGCTCGGTGGCGACGCTCGACATGGCTTCGAAGTTCTCCTCTAGGGGCGCATCTGGATCGTACTCCATGAGCGCAGAAAAACCCTCTAGTACGTTGGTAGTCGCAATGACCTTCACCGGGACTCCAGCCAAGGTGGAAGCGACCTTGGCGGTTGCGATAATGTTCGAGTTATTGGGCAGCACGATCACCGAATCGGCGTTACAGGCCGAAATTGCTTCAAGGAGATCCTTGGTGGAGGGGTTCATCGACTGGCCGCCTAGAACTACCTGACTAACGTGCATCGACACAAATATCCTCTTTAGCCCCTCCCCATTTGCGACAGCGACAACTGCGGTTTTGACCTTCGGAGTCGGCTGGTCCTTTGGGGCTTCGTCTCCTGCGACACGAACCCACCGCTCCTCTTCAACCTGTTCCCTTAGATCGGTAACCCGGATATCTCTAACCTTGCCAGAGCCTATCCCCGCTTCGATAGCCGCTCCGATATCATTTGTATGGATATGGCAGTTAAAGGTGCCGTCGAATCCGACCACCACAATGGAGTCTCCGATCCCCGCCCACACCTCCTTCATCGCCGAAACCGCCGGTTCCTCAGCTTCCAAGAGGTACATGACCTCGTAGCGGAGCTCCTCCTCTTCAGCCGCTTCGGCGTCGTTTGCCTCCAAAACCGACGGCCCCCCAAGCTCTTTCGCCCGATCCAGCCATGGGTAGCTCGAAAGGGTACCCGACATTGGCTCGCCGGTGTAGGTTCTCAGCAGGGCCTCAAATAGGTAGATAAGTCCGGCTCCTCCCGAATCGACAACGTCGGCCTTTTTTAATTGCTCGAGCTGATTGGTCGTCTCTACTAACGCTCCTCGGACCTCTCTAAGCACCTGGGTCAGCATCTCGCCGAGCTCAAAATTCCCGCTCTGGGCTAAGTACCTCGCTGCGCTTTCGGCTCCCGCCCTGGCCACGGTGAGTATGGTCCCTTCTTTGGGCCGCAAGACGGCGGAGTCGGCTAGCCTCGAACCCCTCATCAGCCCTTGTGCAATTACCTCTGGGGTCAAGGGCCCTTCTAGGCCAGCGAAAGCCTCGGAGATCCCCTTTAAAAGCTGGGAAAGTATCACCCCAGAATTCCCTCGCGCCCCTAAAAGAGACCCCATTGCGAGGGCCCTCGTGACTTCGGTCAAGGACTGATTGTTCACCTCCATTAGATGTGAGACAACGCTATTTAGGGTCAGGGTCATGTTCGTACCAGTATCACCGTCTGGAACTGGAAAGACGTTCAGCCTGTCAATCTCTGCCTTGTGGCTTGCGAGCAGATCTCTAAAGAGTCCTAGAGAGTCCACTAGGTAAGCGGCCGGGTCATGCACCTTGGTAACCATCGAGGAGATGCTAGTTTGTCATTGCCCGTTAGGTAGGCGTAATTTAACCAACTAGTATGTCTGTTTTGTTCGGCCGACGGTGGCCAAAAGATTTTTGTGAGACGGTGACATGGCAGCAGTATGTGAACTTTGCGGTAAGAAGCCCTTCTTTGGGATGAGCCTATCCCATTCCCACAGGCGCAATAAAAGGCGTTTCAATCCAAATATCCAAAGGGTAAGGGCAATAGTCGGAGGGTCGCCAAAGCGTCTCTACGTCTGCACTTCCTGCATTAGAGCTGGCAAGGTAGTAAAAGCCGGCCGGTAGGTTGAACCCTTCCGGAGCAATCAACTACGAAGCGATTATTTGGCTCTCCTTCGGAGGTCCAAATGGTCCTTCGGAGGTGATGCCCTTCCTTGAAAATGTGACCTCTGGCCGAAACGTCCCGAGGCAGAGACTCGAGAAGGTGGCCGATCAGTACATGCTCTTTGGCGGAAAAAGCCCGATCAACGAACAAAATTTGGAGTTGATCGAAAAATTGCGCCTGGAACTTTCATCCCGCTCGATCACCCTCCCGATCTACTTTGCCAACAGAAACTGGTCTCCTTACCTTGGCGAGGCAGTAAAGGAGCTCAAAAGCAACGGTGTCAGGTCTGCCCTAGCCTTTGTCACTTCGGCCTACGGTTCGTATTCGGGGTGTAGGCAGTACAGAGAAGATATCCAAAGAGCGGTCGATGAGTACGCTCCCGGACTCTACGTACATAAAATTCGCCACTACTTTTCCCATCCAGGATTCGTAGGTACCCTGGTTGAAGCGACTAGAGCACTAGTTGAAGACCTAACCTCCTCGGGTGACCGTAAAATTGCCGTCGCTTGCAGCGCCCACTCGATACCACTGAAGATGTCGGTATCGTCGAAATACCTGAGCCAGCTGGATAGTGTCAAAGAGGCAATCAGCAGTTCGGTCAAAAACGGTGGCTTCTCGGATGTTCCGGTGGATTTGGTCTTCCAATCCCGAAGCGGGCCGCCAACTGAGCCCTGGTTAGAGCCGGACATCGGAGACAAGCTCAAAGAGTACGTCGAAAGTGGCATAGACACCGTCGTGGTAGTTCCAATAGGTTTCGTATCTGACCATATGGAAGTCATCTACGACTTGGACGTACTCGCAGCTCAGACCGCTAAAGACATTGGAATCAGCCTATTTCGTGTCCCTACTGCCTCCAAGGATGACGCCTTCGTTTCAATGGTAGGGGACCTGATCCAAGAGCAGATCGACCCTTCCTTTCATGCTGCCAACTATCCCGGCATGCCAATTCCCACTGAAGAGTGCCACGTAGGTTGCTGTCTTGAGTTCGCATAAAAGCTGCTAATAGGTCCAGATCAAATTTCCTGCTCGCAGAGGGCCTGCGTGGCTTAGTTCGCCTTGGTGATTCCCAAATAGAGGCAAGGGGCACATAGCCTCGAAGTGCGATAGGCCCGTTCACGCTACTCTTGTCCAAGGGCTCATCCGCCCTGGCTACCCGGTGCGCCCGTTGGCTTCGTCTCTGGAAAAACACGAGAAGGCCCCATAGGACCCGGCTGATTCGACGGACTAGCCACCGTGGTGTCTGTTCATCCCGGGTCGTCCCACCCCCAAATTACAGGTCCGTAGGATCCTTGACATAGGGCGTCGGGGGGTCAATAAGAGGCTCGATCGGCCCTCGAAGGACGGCTACAAACAATATGTGCCCACCTCTCTCCGCCCCTACAAAGGGGCTTTTCGACGCATTCGACAGATGGTGAAATATGACCGATAAAAATTCCCCGGCTTTTCGGAGGGTAATACAAGGGCAAGCAAAGCTTGGGCTCCGAATATCTAGCTGTACACCACAACTATCAAGGAGATCCGATGAAACGCACGATAAAAGCAATTCCGCTCAAAAAGATCAGTTACACCCTCGCAATATCTCTTGGCCTCTCCGCAGGTGCCTTTGGGATAGCCTCAGCCTCATCAAACACACAATCCACCAGCACTGCATTGTCGGCTACTTCGGTCTCAGCAAATCAAAGCCTCCCCGGCCCAGGGGGCCACGGCGGATGGCACAGGGGCCCGGGTCTCGGGCTGCGAGGCATTGGAGGGAAAGTAACCTCGGTCAGTAACGGAACTTTCACCATTGCGACGCCTAAGGGCAACTCGATAACAGTGACCACGACATCCTCGACCAAGTACCACGAGATGGGGGTCACCACGGAGCCGACCTCGGTAGCAGTCGGTGAGCAGGTAATGATCATGCCGACCAATCAGAATCTTTCGCCCACCACCACCACAGTTACAGCGGCCGGTGTAGAAATTATGCAGCCAACCCTGGCCGGAAAAGTCATCTCCTCGGGTAGCAACACAATCGTGATCCAGGATCGACAGGGCTTCTATCGGACAATCGATCTTGCTAGCTCCACCCAGTACTCCACCGGAGGCGGGACGACGTCTTCGACTGACAGCGTAACAAGCGGTGAAAACATCGTCGCATTCGGCTCCGTCGCATCCGATCACACATCTCTCAACGCGACCTTGGTAGATGTCAGGGTCCCAAGTTACCGTGGGACCGCCTCGGGAGTTAGCACGTCGGGCTTTACACTGACGACCCGTGCTGGGACGACCTATAGCGTTGCGGTCAACTCCGCTACCACCTATCGGGGTCCCGGAGCGACGACACCCACAATATCGAGTATCAAGGATGGTATGCACGTGATGGTCGAAGGTACCCTATCAGGATCCTCGATCACGGCGACTTCGGTCGGTGTGGCGCCCCATGGCGTTGGTCACCTTGGTAACAACGGCGGTTTCCGCGGGCCGCAAGGCCAAACAAACGGCCAGCCTGGTGCCCCGACCGCGTAAAGTCTCCAAACACCACAAACCCAACCCAAAAAAGAGCGGGTACCCCGGCCGGGGTACCCGCTCTTCACGTTCTACTTAGCGCTCTTTACTTAGCGCATCCTACTTATCTCTTTTTACTTAGCTCTTGGATGCGGCTTCAGCGA
Source organism: Actinomycetes bacterium (assembly GCA_021842145.1). Classification (GTDB taxonomy): domain Bacteria; phylum Actinomycetota; class Acidimicrobiia; order Acidimicrobiales; family Acidimicrobiaceae; genus JABEUN01. The sequence continues at coordinate 2,385 of JAKCBW010000047.1, read as the reverse complement.
GTATCGATAGCTGCTTCGCCAACGCTTCTGGCAGCTTTTCGCCAAACTGGCTATAGTGCTCCCGGATCGAAGCGACCTCATCGCTTAGCAGCTCACCATCAACCCTGACCAGCTCCTCAAGTGCCTCGTCAGTTATCGACAACCCGTCGGTATTTATCCCGCCTGGCTCTGGCACCCTTCCTAAGGCATTCTCCTGGTAACCTACGCTTCCATCGACCCTCTTGGCTACCCATTCGAGCACCCTAGCGTTGTCACCATATCCTGGCCAGAGGAACTTGCCCTGCTCCGACCGCCTGAACCAGTTGACCAGAAAGATCTTGGGAAGCTTAGATTGGTCGGCGCCCGCACCGATTTTAAGCCAATGTCCGAAATAGTCTGCCATGTTATATCCGCAGAATGGGAGCATCGCAAATGGGTCACGCCTAAGATTGCCGACTTTTCCATCTGCTGCTGCGGTCGTCTCCGATGCAAGTACCGACCCCAGGAACACGCCATGCTCCCAGTCTCTTGCCTCAGTAACCAGCGGAACCAGCGATGCCCTTCGGCCACCAAAGAGTATCGCCGAAATCGGCACTCCACGTGGATCCTCCCATTCGGGTGCGATCGACGGTCCGTTTGTAACCGACACGGTGAATCGGGCGTTTGGATGCGAAGCGGGTCCCGCAGAATCCTTGGTCCAAGGATTACCCTTCCAATCGATAAGGCCAGCAGGCGGTTCGTCGCTAAGACCTTCCCACCAGATGTCACCGTCAGATGTTAGCGCGGTGTTAGTGAAGATTGTCTCCTTGCCAAGGGTATGGAGGGCATTTGGATTGGTCTTCTCCGATGTTCCCGGTGCGACACCAAAAAATCCAGCTTCTGGGTTAACCGCCCAGAGTTGCCCGTCCTCACCAAATCTCATCCAGCAGATATCATCGCCGACTGTCTCTACGCTCCATCCTGGCAACGTCGGAACAACCATCGCCAGATTGGTCTTTCCGCAGGCTGATGGGAAAGCTCCAGCGACATACTTGACGACACCTTGGGGAGAGGTGAGCTTGAGAATAAGCATGTGCTCGGCGAGCCACCCCTCGTCGCGTGCCACTACCGAAGCGATGCGAAGGGCGAGACACTTCTTTCCTAACAGTGCATTGCCACCGTAACCTGAGCCGTAAGACCAGATTTCGCGTGTCTCAGGAAAGTGGACAATGTAACGATTGTCCGGGTTGCATGGCCATGGTACGTCTGTTTGGCCCTCAGCAAGTGGGGCTCCCACAGAATGGAGCGCTGGGACGAATTCCCCGTCCTCTCCGAGCACGCCCAGAACTTCCTGCCCCATCCGAGCCATTATTCCCATCGAAACCGCAACATACGCCGAGTCGGTTATCTCTATGCCGATCAAGGAAAACTTAGATCCGATCGGTCCCATAGAAAAAGGCACTACGTACATCGTCCGTCCGGCCATCGACCCCCTAAAGAGGGACTTCAAGGTCTCCCGCATCTCAGACGGCTCACGCCAATTGTTTGAGGGTCCGGCATCAGACTCCCGCTCAGAGCAGATGAAGGTCCTGTCCTCAACTCGAGCTACGTCGCGAGGATCAGATCCGGCCCAGTAGCTGTCGGGCCGCTTCTGTGGATTCAGCTTCTTTAGCGTCTTCGTCTCGAGCATGCGCTCGATCAAAAGAGCCTTCTCGGCCTCGGATCCATCGCACCAATGCACCTCTTTAGGTGTACAAAGTTCTTTAACTTCGTTCACCCAGTCGAGGAGCTTCTTATTTCGGGTTACTACTTCAGCCATGTAGATTGCCCCTTCCTGAAGTAAGATTTCGGATTCATACAGGCTACGCCATTTTTACCTAGTAAGTCACCATAATCAAATGAACCAACCGAGCGTCCCGGTAAGCTCCGGGGGAACTCGACCCATTTTTGCAGGAATTAGCAAGGAGATCTCGTTTGGAATCCACTTGGAGCGAGGCCCATCTACTTGGGATTTTGTCCAAGTTTGGCCCAATAGGATCGGGCAAAGGTCTGGAATTTCTCGAAATTGGCCCCGGCGACGACGCCGCTGTCGTCGTTTTGCAGGAAAATAGATACTCGCTATGTGTTGATCTGATAGCGGAGAATGTCCATTTCGACATGGGATACTTTAGCCCCAAAGATGTCGGATACAAGGCGGTTACGGTCAACATTTCTGACCTAGCGGCGATGGGAGCTACCCCACTATTTGCGACCGTTGCAATATCGGCACCGAAAGTAACCGACATCGCCGAAATCCAATCTGGAATTGCCACGGCTTGCGAGGAGTACGGGATCCTCATCGTCGGAGGGGACCTGTCTGACGGAACCTCGATCGTGGTCTCTATCTCCGTGGTAGGCGGGCATTTCGGGAGGAGTCCCAGATCGGAA
>JAKCBW010000046.1 GCA_021842145.1 Actinomycetes bacterium | reverse complement strand
CCACTTCGTGGAGCTTTGCTATGTTTGTGGTTGAAAACATACCCCGGTCGCCTACGACGATGAGCTTTTCGAGCTTGTGGGTGGTCTTTATATCCTCGATCACGCTGCGAAATGATGCGAGGTCCGAAGTATTGCCATTGAATACCTTGACACCAAGAGGAAGTCCCTCTTTGGTAGTAATGACCCCGTATTCGATCTGGAGCTTATTTCTCTTCTTGTCCCTTGAGTATCCGTAGTGCGCTAGTGGACACTTGGTTCCCTCCATGTAGCTAGAGGAGAGGTCGTACAACAGCATCGACCCAGTAGAAAGGTGGGACTTAATTAGAGAAGATTCAATCTGAGTCTGTTTTTCCAAGAGCCAATCAAGGGCTGAGTAGTAGTCATTTACATCACAGTCGGAAATTCCCAAATCATCCGCCAAGGTGGAACTTGAAAGGTAGTTGACACTAGCTAACTTTGAAGAAGGAGAAAGTGCCTGGGAGATGATCATCGCTAAGACGAGGTTCTTCTCCTTTGAGTTCTTGGTAAGTGCGGAGTTCTTGCCTAGTGCGTCTAAGAGACCCGAACTCTTCGCCAAAGCGTAAAGAAGTGCAGATGCACCGTGTCTTTTGCTAGAGATAATCTCGAAGTCGCTTCCAGCTTCAATGACTGTCTTTTTCGAGAGTGCCAAAGTCAGTGCTTGGATAGCTGCAGGGGGAAGCTTTGAGACGTTGGCTACCGTCTCGTGTTTTACCTTGCCGCCTTCTCTATAGCTACGCCGTACCAGATAGCTATGATACTCCTTCTCACCACGTCTGCTCACGACATGGGAAACATGCATTGAAGCGTTCTTAGGATCCACACGCACATACTAGCAAACAACAAATACAATGTCAAGTAGATTACTGGCTACATTTCAAAAACAAAATAAGACGTAATGGCTGCTCAGCATGGAGAAATGCCGATTTTGGGGGTTTAAGTTCAGTTTAGTGAACAGAGGTGGATGGATTTTGCGCCAGCGTTGGCGAGAGCACGTATAGTCCACCACCCGGGGTATGGGGTAGCCTACTGGAATCTTCACACTAGATTTCTTGAAAACCGACAAGATGGCTATCGGGTTAATGGTCTTGAACTTGTTTTTGCGCACTTTCAAGGATACGATCCGGACAGACCCCATATTGTAAGTTCCAACCAAGGTGAATTTCCTCGCGTACTCTTCAGCGAGCGCCAGGACGTGCTGGAACTATTTAGCGATTACCGAGAAGAGATATTAAGTATTCCAGAAGGCCCCGCTGTGCCATATGGATTTTCCAGCCTCAGCTCAGGTATGCCATTAGGAAAACTAGTTCGGAGTATTGTTGGACAGTTTTTTGATTCCAATGATCAAGCCTTTGCAGAACTTCCACTAGATAACGTAAGTGCCTTTTCGGCCGAAGGCGAGGCTTTGCTCGTCGAGTAGCTAAAGTCGACGCCTGATGGGGTTCCTTTTGGATCTCCATTTTCACGCTATGCTTACTCGATTTATGAAGCGCGTCCGGACGTCCGCAGTGAGTTTCCTGACCTTGAAGGGGCCGATCGTGATGGCTTCGCTTCGTGGCTCAAGAGGCACGGATTTCAGGAGTTCGAGACTCCTATGGTCCTGCGGGAACTCGCCCAAGGAGCGAATGGGAATGCTTCGAGTGACTTATCCGTGGGCTTTCAAAGTGATACATCGACATTCCAGGTACGCGTCGTAGGCTACCTAAAAGCGGCCCTCGGAATCGCAGAGGCAGCTCGTCGTATAGCTCAATCGGTCGACAAGGCTGGACTGTCCCTGTGCGTCTTTCCCTATACCGCCACACGCAGTGAGGCGTTTTACGATGAGTTGTATACTGTGGACGAAAGATCGCCGGTCGACGTAAATATCATCTGTATTAACGCTGATATGATCGACGGTTTTGCGCGCAGGTACCAGCGTACCCTCGATTCTGCCAAGCGTAATGTTGGTGTTTGGTTCTGGGAACTAGAGAGTTTTCCGGACGACCTGGTTTCAAGCGCTAGCTATCTCGATGAGATTTGGGCGGGAAGTGAGTTTATTGCCGCATCGCTTAGGTCCAAGCTGAAAATTCCAATCCGGGTGATCCAGATTCCTATGGCCATCACCGGCTTCGAAGGGAAAAGTGCCGGCCAACGGGTGGACGATACGGATCGGTTCAGGTTTCTCTTCGCTTTCGACTACGCCAGCATCTTTGAGCGCAAGAATCCACTCGGTGTCGTCCAGGCATACCATGGGGCATTTAGCGAAAACGACGGGGTAGAGCTAGTCGTCAAGAGTATCAATGGCTACCAGGATAGGTTAAATAGAGAGCGGCTTCGGCTCGCAGTTCGCTCCCGACCCGATGTGATCCTTATCGAGGAGTACCTGAGCCATAAAGACCAAGAAGAACTCTTTCTTCGCTGTGACTGCTACGTTTTGCTTCATCGGTCCGAGGGTCTGGGCTTGACTATAGCGCACGCGATGGCACTCGGTAAGGTGGTGATTGCAACCGCCTACGGTGGGAACTTGGACTTTATGGGGGCGGAGTCGACTTACCTGGTCCCCTATGAAATGGTGAGGGTCGGCCCAGGTAGTGCACCGTATCCACCGGACTCAATATGGGCTGAGCCAGATATCGGGACTGCCTCTGAGTACATGAGGACGGTAGTGATGGATCGGAGGGCGTCGGTCGCCCGTGGGCAAATTGCCAAAGAGAGTATCGATCGACTCTTTGATTCACAAAGGTGTGCCGACGAGGTCCGGTCTTGGTATCAGATGACCTTTCTCCAATCAGACGAGACACCTGAGCAGAGGGAGACCGAAGTGGCAGTAGAGAAGGAGGCCTCATTATGGCGAAGGGCGCTTGGCCGAAGTTCCTCCTCCGGGCCGCTCCGGGGTAAGTGAGTAGCTTTCGACGCAATAGTTTATGCCATAGACTGAGTCGGCCTCGGTGGCGGCGTATTACTGGCTTGATTGGATTTTGGCGGATAGCCGCCCGGTTTACTCGGTATGAGGCTTATTTTTGTCACCGTGAGTCTGGTTTTGGGCTAAAAGTCGTTGGCGGAATGCCCCAACTTCGTCGGCTGCGACAATAGCGCTGATAGTGTCTCCCTCGGAGATCTCGGTTGAGCCCGCAGCGTAAGTTCGCACTCCTTGATGCTGTACCCAGACGACAACGCAGCCCGGTGGGAGACCGGCTTCACGTATTGAGTGGCCCGCCGCCGGTGCCCCTTTTCCTACACGCTCCTCAACCGCTAGTGCCTTGCTGGTGAGGTCGTAAACGTATCCAGCGTTGGAACTTAGAACTTCGTTGTATCCGCTCACGAGATCGCTGGAGGACAAAATCCCAACGACCTTTCGATCGTCATCAGTGACCGGGACCCAGCCCATACCCGCCTGTAGGAGTACTTCAAGACCGATATCTAGTTTTGCCGACACTGGAATTGAAGGGCCAGCGGTGTCGGTCGCTCCGCCTAAGCCAGCTTCGCGATTTGATGGTGGAATCTCTTCTAAAGTGCTGGTCTTTACTATGCCCAGGTACTTCCCTTCGCTATTTACGACCGGGGCGCCTGGCAGAGCGGCATCGTGTAGCCGCCTGAGTGCTTCGACGATGCTTTCATCGCTCTGCAAACTGACGACCGTTGGTCGGACTAGGTCTGCAACCTCCATGGAAGTCAATAGTGGCAGACCGTATGTAAGCCTTCTCGCAGGCGAGTCGGCCTTAGTACGCAGTTGCGAGCGGTAAATACTGTCGTCGGAACGTGCGACGATAAACCATGCGATGGCCACGGCCACCATTGCCGGTGCGAGGATACTCATATTGCCGGTCATTTCACCCACCATGAGCATCACGGCAATGGGCGCGCGCGAAATTCCTCCGAAAACAGCCATCATTCCGATCACCACAAAAGGGGCTGGATCGTGCCCGACTCCGGGTGCCCAGGGCTGGAGCAAGCGCCAGATGGTCAAGCCGGTAAATCCACCTATAACCATGCCAGGACCGAACACACCTCCTGAACCGCCGCTACCTATCGAGAATGCGGTCGCCGCTATTCGAGCGAGTGGAAGTGCTATGACTATGTACATTGGAAGGTGCATTAGCTCAGACGAGAGACCTTTTTGGACCCAACCGTAACCCGTGCCCAAGACCTCTGGAAGCCACAACGCAATTAGTCCGGTGAATAGGGCGCCAATGGCTGGTCGATACTTGCGAGGGATCGGAAGTTTGCTTGCTAATTTGACAATGCCATAAAAGGATCGGGAGTACAGAAGTCCGACCCCTCCGGCTACCAATCCCAAGATGGCGTACCAAAGAAGCTCTATTGGGTGACTAAAGCTGTAGCCCCCAGGAATTCGGAATAGCGGCTCATATCCGTATACCGCTCCAAAGATCGTGTATGCAATTACGGATGCAAGAGTGCCAGGCAAAAGAGCCTCGAACTCGAAGTCATCTCGGTAGACGATGTCAGCTGCTAGTACGGCCCCTCCGAGGGGGGCACTAAATATAGCACCGATTCCAGCACCGATTCCGACGGATACGGCTATTCGACCGTCCTCAGGTGAAAGGTCCAGGATTCGGGTTAGCAAAGACCCGAATCCTGCGCTTATCTGGGCGGTCGGACCCTCACGTCCTCCTGACCCTCCCGATCCGATGGTGACGGCAGATGCGATGATCTTGACAACTACCGCCCGCAATCGAATCCCACGAGGGTTGTGGTGGATAGCGTCAATTGCCGCATCGGTCCCGTGGCCCTCAGCTTCAGGTGCCCAGGTAAAGACGATAAATCCGGAGATCAATCCTCCAAGGACCACCACTAACGGAATCGCCCAAGGCCTCACATAGTGAGCGGAACCCGAAAAGTTACCTTCACCGGCGGGGGTGGGAACTTTGTATCCGCCGAGGTATCCCAGAAAGAAGTGTGTCGCAAGTGTGAGTGCCTCGTAGAACAGAACGGCGCCCAATCCTGCAATGATCCCTATAACTGTGGCCAGGATGAGCCACTTGGGTAGGTAGGACATCGATTTAATACGAGTCGAGAGGTAGTTTTTCATGGGAAAGCGATCAAAGTTTCGAATGACGATTTATATTGACCGACGTTTCTGGTGCAGTTAGCTGCTGTGGCGCACATTTCTGTATTCCTTTGTGCTCCGATACCCAGTGGGAGCAATAGTCGACATTTCGCACAGTTCACCTGGTTTGGTATTGACGGATCGAGACCTAAGCCCCGATTCATCGGAACGACACCTCAATATCTTTTGTCGATTCTCGACGACTGTGGCTACTATCCAGACCGTAATATACCATGATAGAGGCATGATCGAACTTAGTTGCACATAGCAAGTATAGTCATATACAATGAATGGGTATGCCAAATATCGACGAGACGGAATCGTTAGGCGCTGGAGAGGAACTTGTCGACGCTGTACTAACCGCCAGCCGTGCTCTAGTGGCAGTTGCGGCCCGATCACTTGGGAATGTCGATGAGGAAGTTACGTTAGTGCAGTACCGTGTCCTAGTCGAGTTGGCTGCCCGTGGTCCCCAGAATGTAGCCGATCTAGCTGCAGCTTTGGGAGTCGAACCGTCAACAGCGACGAGGATGTGCGATCGATTGGTACGAAAGGGCCTTGTGGTACGCCGTAGGGCCAGTACTGATCGCAGGATTGTCCGAATTTCCCTAGCTTCTTCGGGACGAGAACTCGTAGCTGAGGTTACTCAAAAACGCCGTTCAGAGCTTGCAGTTATCCTCGAGCGTCTGCCTTTGGTGGATCGACAAGCCGTACTGTCTGCGCTGCGGGCATTCGCCGAAGCGGCCGGCGCGGTGCAAGAAAAGGAATGGTCGCTTGGGTGGCAAATTAGTCGCGAATTACCCAGGACCGAATCCACCGACGAGTGACAAGATTTGTTCGGTACGCTATGAGTATCCAGTTTGAGTTTGGGTATCACTAGCGTGAAGCCACAATTTACAACGACGGCGAGCTGTGATACCCGAAGCCCTTCTAGTGCCCTTTCGACCCCTTCGTCGATAGCTACGGTTCTAAGCAAGCCCGAAGTTTTAGGTGACCTAACGATCAAAGTACCTTGTGCTCCTATTGCTCACTCGTCGACGATAACTTCTGGGGATTCAAATGAAATATCCGAGCACCTAAGGGCTGCTGCCCCTCGCCTTCTTGTACTGGTAGAGGCGAACAATCTAATCGGCAACGCAATTTGCATGTTGGTTCCGACTTCGACTGCGGTGAGAATTGTCCCGACTCCTTCCAAAGTTGGCGATCTTGCTTGTGACTGTTTTGATGAGGATTTGGGTAAATCTGCAAGTGAAACGGGGTTTGGCATTAGATCTCCGGACCATTTTTCTGCCAACCTTGCCGCTTTATGGAGTATTGCTCGAACTTGCCTGACGCCAGAGACGACACCGAGTCCACTCTCGGCAAGAGGTCGAAAGAAGGCTTCGGGTTCGAACACACCGATCTTTGCAATTGGTGCATGAACATCCTTGCCCTTTAGATGTAGGTGATGGAGGTTTCCTTCGTCGCTTACTGCCTTCGGCTGCGGGACCTGTTACCAATTTGTTTCCAGATCAAAATTGCATCGTGAAGGCCGTCTTAGCTCCCCATAAAGTTCGCTCGCTTTGCGTCGGGTGAGCACTTGATTCAAGTTCAAGCGAGAGACTGGCGAGTTGACGCTTTTGGTGGACCGCTTGCTGGCAATGAATGCCGTATGCTTGTGACTCGCTCGTCAGCAGCAGTTCTCGGAGATCGGCGGGTTCTCTGCCGCAAGGACTCCAACATCTAATAGGGGGTTTAATTGTCTAGGTCTTCTGGGCCCGTGGGCAGCAGGGCGACGCGAAGCGGTGCATTTAGGGATGTAGGTGAGCCACCATTTCTGGCGGAAACTGAGCCTCGGCAAGCAGGGCAATGGTTTGGAAAAGATCGTGAGCGACCTTGGGCAGGCCTATGCTTTCGCGAGGCGGTCGAAGGATTCGAGCGTTCATGCGAACACGAAAGCGATAGACCTCAGCTAAATCGCGATATTTATTGTATACACCCATTAATCGACTAGATGATACATTCATGCGAGCCTCTGTCACAGAACATCTCCCAAGGAATCTTCCTGGTCGTGCCTGAAGATGAGCTAGTTATTCGGCAAACTCCTAGATCGCTACATGATCGGCGGAACTGCTATAAAAGATACTAGGGCTGCATAGAGTGTCCATAGAGGAAGGCTGAGGTGACAACCATTTTTCTGCGACGCCTCTGTCTCGGGGCGATTTTTGCCACGACGCTCTCCGCTTGCAGTCAGGCGGCATCGGGAACCATTAGGTCAACGGTACATGCGTCGCTAGCGTCTGGCGAGCGTACCTTGTCGGGGCAATTTTTTGGGTACAATCTCGACTCAGGAACTTTCAAAGCGTGGCGAACCGACCAAGGTCTGCTTTCGCAGACTGCGTCCATGGCCGCAGGCACCCTGAGATACCCCGGAGGCAGCGTTGCTAATTACTGGAATTGGGCCACCGGTTGGTATGGTAGCCGCCCAAGTGGGCGGAAGAGTTCGTATTTCGATCCGAGAGCGTATGGCTTCTCACTCCAAGACCTAAAACAGATGGTTACTGCTTCGGGTGCTACGCCCATTTTTGATGTAAATATCATGACCGCCACTCTCCAGAGTCAGGTGGCTATGCTTCAAGCTGCGCAGCGTCTTGGAATGCCGGTGCGATTTATCGAATTGGGAAATGAGTTTTATCTGTCTAAGCCCGATTATCTCAACGCATTCCCTACTTCGCTGAGCTATGGGCAAAGGGTTTCTGCCTGGATGCCCACGCTCCATGAAGATTTTCCTGGGGCTCAAATTGCGGCGGTGGGTTACGCTCGTGACCTAAAACCGACCGAGCGGGAGTCTAGTTGGAACACCACTGTTCTAAATAGCGCACCGGGGCTGGATGCTTTAACGATGCACATCTATCTTCACCCCCGCGCCGCATTAGGTGCGGCCGGATCACAGAATACCGAACAGGTGCTGGCACTTCCATTTTCTGAATTGAGCCAGATTGAACAACAGACCCTGCGAAGCTTGCCATCGAATATCAACATTTGGATCACAGAGTTCAACATGATGAACAGCGTCTATAAGGGCCACAATGCTAACCCAACTTTTCCTCCACCCCAAGGAACGTGGACCCAGGGGCTGTTCACCGGGACCATGGATTTGTTGTTGTTGCACGATCCCCGTATCGAAATGATGGTCTACCATGCCCTGATCGGAAATTACGGCGGGTATGGCGCGATCAACCCTGTGACAGGGAAACTTTCGCCATCCGGAGCTGTTCAGCAGTTGATTTACCGTGCAGCAGCTGGCATGACTTTTTTTAGCCCTTGTCGTTTACAGGGGGCCCGATGCTGCTCGGTAAATATCCTGGCCTAGTGGGTTGCATATTTCGCAATCCAGCGGGGGTGACCGACGCCGTGGTGTTGAACCTTTCAGACCAGGTCGTTTCCTTGCACCTCCCTCCGCCGTTATCCAAAGGGATGGTGCAACAGGAGATTGAGGGGGCTCCATCGACAACAAACGTCGCTGAACTCCAAAGCAAACAGGTTCGCGCCAGTGATACCGTGACACTTCAGCCGTACGCAGCCACTTATCTGCACTCCGCCTCAGGCGCCAATGCGAATTAGCACGTGTTACTGTGATCGGCTCCTCGGAAATTAGCTGTGTTCTGCGGTGGCGAGCAGATCCCTGCTGACGTTGACGGTGCAGAGCAGAAGTATCGAACTTTCAGCCGATGCCTGTGTCAAGTAAGCGGTAGGGCATTAGGCAAGAGGAAGTTTTTCGGCAAGAATATTGGCTACACGTAGGACCTCTTCTTCTGAGAGAGGTCCAAGCTCGGCAATCTTTTCGGCTAGATTTCGGCTATAGGTGATCCATACCCCATCAATCGAAAATTGCTTCGACAGAAAGCCCCATTCGGCATTGACGAAACAAAGTACTGAGTGAATCGGCGTGTCGGTGCTGCCAAGTTGTTTCTGAATTACCGAAGCCTATCGATGAAGTCCCTGAACGAGGCTGGTCCGATCCCGGCCGTTTACGATAAGGCGGTAGTCGGTCTTCAGCCAACCTCCTTTGTCGACGCGCTTTAGAGCACCAGTGTAATTCTTGGTGTCAATGACCCATATGCCGGATGCGGCCACCGCTATGTGATCGATGTTTGCCCTCGAACCTGGGATCTTGCGATCATGCAGCAATACGCATCGATCTCCTAGACGCTTTGTGAGTGCTTCTGCAAGTTGCCGTTCGCCTTCTGATCCTTTGGCCCAAGCCTTTGTGGACTGCGGGTCATCAAAAAGGAACTTTACTAGGCCAGACCAACGTCCAAATCGTTCATCGATACGGGCCTCTCTGCGGGCATGGAGCTTGTCAGATATCAATTTCGCCGAAGCGCCAGGGGTTCCGCTATCGGGCCTGGAAGGGATGGCTTCAAAAGACTTTGGAATTTCCTCCTGGAGTGGTTCAGCGAGGTTTTCTGTGCTGGTGGCCAGTTGCGTACAGTTCAAGCACGTAATCTTGCGTGTCTCACGATTCCACAATGCGCGGGTGTAGCGTGCAAGTTCCGAACCACAAACTGAACAAACGCTGGGGTATTTGAGCGAGATGATGTTAGGCATTCTTGGATCTCCAACATTTGCTGATCGAGAGGAATAATAGCGTAAACGCTATCGAAGAGAGCGGATTGATTAGTAAGTGATTCCATCATATTCTCGAATATTTGGGTCCCTATTGTCAGTTTACGGAACAAGCTGCATGTGTAAAACTATGACGTTTCTCGCCCGCCGGAATATTGGAAAGAGCTAGGACAACCAAGCGATAGTGAATTTGCTCTGAAATATTTAGGTACTAGTTGTTTGTCCTGGGCTTCGGCCAGCGTTGGATGACTTATGCGTAACCCGTTCGTCGCAATTATGAAACCTTCAATTTAAACTTGGCTGGCCGTTTTAGTAAAGAAAACAATGGTTCTAAGGGAGTGTCTGTGCCAAAGATGTAAATAAGTGGGTGTTTTTTCTTTTTAAATATCAACTTGCTAGTGAGTCCCTTACTGCAGTGTCCTGATTAAGCGATAGCAGTTGCGATACATAGTCGCATAGCACATGAGAAATCGGCACTTGAAAAGCGGAATTTGGATTCTTTGGCGCCAGCCAGAGACTTTGAAGTCTTCGAAAACTACTTCTGAACTACTTCAGATGTAATGGTTTCATGCGCACCACCGGACACACTTTCTCAGAACTTCTGCGGGAGCCTAATAAAGTAGTCAAGGATTTGGCAGATGGCGACGTTGTCCTAAGACGCCGCGCCGCTCCCGATTTGCGGCTGAGCCTTGTCGAGCGAGATGAGGAGCGGGTCAATGCCTACGCAATGATTAGCCGTACCTTTCGTAACCTTGCACCACATAATTCAACAGCGCTAACCCAGTCCCTGGCGGATGAATTTCCATGGATATCGCTTCTGCCCGAGTCAGATCTGAAAGAATTCATGAACGAGTTCACCCGAGCGGCTCTGCTTCAGCTGAACTTGATAACCTTTCAGCGCTAGCTCAACTGATCGAAGAGTTAAGAGAGACCGTTGAAATATATAGTGATGCAAAACTAGTCGCCGATCTGATCCGACCTAAAAATGCAGGGGGACGAGAGTACGCCCTCCGTCCAGCTGAACCGGAGTGCCACCGAATAAAAAAGGAGCCATACCGTCAACCGGGTTGGACGATTGGGACTTCCGTTTCGGAACCAACAAGGTCAAAAAAGGTGGTACCAAATATGCTTGTTGGCGCCTTCTAATGCTAGGCAAGCGTGGAGTCAGATTATGTTTGATCCTCGTCGGCCTAATCAACGACAGTATCCGCTCAAAGGCTCTTCGGCGAAACGCATTCTCAGCGGAAGTGAACTAGAACAATGGCAATACGAAGTGACTAGCGGAGGACGAATTTGGTGTTGCATAGATGATTCTGATCGAACCCTATGGATGACTCATAGTTCAGTATGACATCCAAAAGAAACGGATTAGAACAGGAGCCCGATCATTTCAGGGAGCCAAACTCTCTCGTTATCTACGAGACGGACTCGTGTAAAAAAGTGGGTTGAATTTCTCTAGGAATACGTACTTTCAGTACGGTTGGGCCGCTCTGTTCCGCTAACCACAGTCTGTCTCCTCACATCGGTTATAGACTCTTGGCACGGAATGATGACGGCCAGACAATGACCGAATCGGAAGCTCGGGCTATGTGGCAGCCATTCCTACTACCGGTGCGTTGAGCTTCTTCCCGCCCATCGACCCGTAGAAGGGGGTGTCAAAGGCGAAGACCCCGCCATCGGATGCCACCTCCCAGTAGCCGCCTGTGGCCGGATCTGCGGCAATTCCCACTACCGGTGCGTTGAGCTTCTTTCCGCCCATCGACCCTTGGAACTTGGCGTTGCCGAAGGGGAAGACCTCGCCGTCGGCGGCGACGAGCCAGTAGCCGCCTCCGTCGGGCGTGGCAGCCATTCCCACTACCGGTGCGTTGAGCTTCTTCCCGCCCATCGACCCGTAGAAGGGGGCGTCAAAGGCGAAGACCCCGCCATCGGATGCCACCTCCCAGTAGCCGCCTGTGGCCGGATCTGCGGCAATTCCCACTACCGGTGCGTTGAGCTTCTTTCCGCCCATCGACCCTTGGAACTTGGCGTTG
>JAKCBW010000045.1 GCA_021842145.1 Actinomycetes bacterium | reverse complement strand
TCATATTTAAGTTCCAAAACCGGTCACCACCAGGATTATTCTTCCAGCTCAGAGGCCAATTTACAGAAACTTGCTGGGAACCATGTCAGGTGTCCTGGAGGTATAAATGGAGTTTGAAGGCATCCTCGCGGATGAGATTGACCAATTGGTTTCAACTAGCTGAGGTATTCCTATCTTGGGGTCCGGTGGTGTTCTGGCGCTCCTCGCTCGTCGTCAATCTGCAAGAGACGCTATCCGTTGTTCGATACTGTTGAGTTCAGCCTGGTTGCGTGGGCGCTGGCCTGCCCAAGGACTTCGGGCTCTATTTGGATTTATGTGTTGCTGGTAACGAGATCGGACCTTCGCCGTAAGCACAAACTAGCAGGGGCACCGTCGCTCAATGGGAAAAATGGAGTTGCCTGGAACTCCCTGAATCAGGTGATCACATCATTCCAAAGGGTCTGGCACCTCTTCATGTCAACAAGACCGATAAACTCGGGACCTATATCGAGCCAAACATCTGGGTGAGTCACCGGCAATAGACTGCCATGGGCTACTCGTTCGAGCGAGGTAGGTCTGCCACAACTCGCGAAAATCAGAGAAGGGAGCGCAACTTTGTGAGCCGGTGCGTGTTCTCGCCACTGCGCCAATGCCTAGATGGATTTCACCATCCGGGTGGAAACAGGGCCACTTGGCACCGCTCCTCTTACCGTCCACCGCTTGTTGCTTTTCGCCCTATCGAACGGCGCCGTCGGTCCATTTGTGTAGGTAACTTGCGAGGTCGATGGGGGTAAATTGGGCGGCCTATTGACCGAGCTCCACCGTACCCCGAGTTTGCCGAAGCAGGCTGGTTGTTTTAGATTCTGCCCAGGTAGAAGGCTGCCTGACCGCAAGCGGACATTCAACACTGCAGGCATGCCGACTATACATTGAGCGGGTGCGGACACCCTTTCCCCATCTGCGGCTCCGCCTTTTACCTCGCCGGTCCCCAGCCCAGGGGCATTAATTTGGACTGGGGACTTTGGCGTGGTGCCCTGGGGAAGGGGATTTTGTCTCGAGAGGCCACTCGAGAGCCTATTTAGCCGTTTTACGGAGGCGGAACCTGGCGGCTTGAGGTGCTGCTCACCGAGGGATAGCAGTGTGACTATGTCAATCGATGGCAAAAGTTAACTCCTCGTTTCAGCTTTCTTGTTCTTCTTCGAAGTTAATCCAGGATTTTCCGGGTACTGAACGGGCTGCTTCAAATGCCTTTTGGGCTTCTTCTAGCCGGAACTCCCCGCGAATAATTTTTGAGAGAGATCGAGGTGGCTTGGCCATTACTGACGCAAAGTCAATGGGGTGATCGTAGATCATCGATCCCCGTATGGTGAGTCGATTTCGAACTACGCTAGCCGGGGTTATTTTTGCTGGATCCGTCGAAAGTCCCAATAGTGTAACAACTCCTCCTGGGTGGACAAGTTCGAGCGCCGTTTCCATCCCTACCGAGGTGCCAGAAGTTTCGAAGCATTGGTGGTAATCAACCAAGTTAGAACTATCGTGAGCGGTCGCTCCTAGATCCTTAGCTAATTCAGACCTGGCTACGTGCGGTTCAATGAAATATACATTCAAACCTTGTTCCACTAAGAGGGTGATGAGCATCAGACCAGTCGAGCCAGCCCCGATGACTAGGGCATTTTGACCACTTGTGGCTTGGGACCTGCGAAAAGCTGCTGCTCCTACGGTATATGGTTCGAGACAGATCAGTTCTCTAGTTGGTAGTTCTGTAGGTGCGACCCAGGCAAATTCTGAAGGAACGCACACGTAGTCCGCAAGTAGTCCTGGAGTAGTCATCCCGATAATGATCCGGTTTTCACAGCCTGAGGTTTGACCGGAAAGGCATGGAGCACATTGCATGCAGCAGTAGTTTGGTTCAACCACGACACGAGAACCAATCTGTTTGTTGGCGACGTCGCTCCCAACTTCCACGATTACTCCAACGGCTTCGTGGCCCATTACCCAAGGGTAGCTTGGTACTTCTCGATGACCAAAGAAAACGCTGAGGTCACTTCCACAAACGCCAACCCCTGTAATCCGAAGCAACACCTCATTGGGTTTTGGGCTTGGAATCGGGGCGTCGATGATTTCGACATGTCCTGTTTCTACTAGTGCCAGGGTCCTCATCCTTGTGCTAACTCCTTCGTGGAACTAAGAGGATGTCTTTTCATTTTTCGTCGCCCCACAGGGAGACGCCCCTCAGCATCATTGTCTTGACATAGGTATAATCCTCAATCATCCATCTCGGAGATTCCCTACCTATCCCGGAGTCCTTTACTCCACCAAATGGGGCGTGATCCAGGCGGTAGTTTGACGAGCCGTTTACTACGAGTCCGCCTACCTCAAGTTCACGCCAGGCCAAAAATACCTTTTTTAGGTCATTGGTGAAAATTCCCGCCTGGAGCCCATAGTTGCTCTCATTGCACTCGATCAGTACGTCCTCAAAGCTTCTAAAAGGTACCGCAGCCACCAATGCGCCGAATGCCTCCTCGGCGATGACCTTAGAGTTTTTGGGGGGACCGGCAATGACGGTTGGTGTTACTGTTGCGCCGTCTCTTGTGCCGCCCGTGGTTATAGTAGCTCCCATCTGACGGGCTTCCTCGGTCCAAAGACGGATCCTTTCCGCTGCCTGTTCGTCTACCATCGCTCCGACGTCGGTAGTCTCATCCAAAGGATCGCCTATTTTGAGCTGCTTTACCTTTGAGGTTAATAAACCAACGAAGGAATCGAAAATTGAGTCATGCACATAGATTCTCTGGACAGAAATGCAACTCTGACCCGAATTCGAGAAGCCAGTCCTAGCACAGTTTTCGGCCGCCAACTCCAAGTCGGCATCTTCGCAGATAATGGTGGCCGCATTTCCGCCAAGTTCAAGCACGAGACGCTTGGGACCTGCAGTTTTCGCAACTTGTTCTCCAGCCCTCGCACTTCCAGTGAAGCTTATTGCGGATATCTCTCCGGCTCCAGCGAGGATGGACCCAACTTCGGCCCCGCCATGGAGGATCTGCACGGCTTCGAAGGGCATTCCAGCATCCAACAGCAGCGACACGATTGCATTTGATACCGCGGGTGCCTGCGGGGGAGTCTTCACGATGGTGGTATTTCCAGCGGCAAATGAAGCACCGAGCTTATGTGCAAGCAAGTTGGCTGGCGCATTGAACGGTGTGATTGTCAACACGACACCTACGGGAGCTCGATAAGTAAAGGCGGTCGTGCCGCGCCCCCTCTCCCATCCCTCCGCACCGAGCACTTCTCCACCCATTCTCCTGGCTTCGTCGGCACAGATTGCAAAAGTGTCGGCGACGCGAATCATCTCGCCTCGAGAATCTTTGAGTGGTTTACCCAGTTCAAGAGCGAGCATTATTGCAATCTCGTCCCTCCGAGCGATGGCGAGTTCCGCCGCCTTCTCAAGGATTGCCGCCCTTTTGGCTGGGGTCATTTGCCTGACCACGCTTGCGCCGGCTTTTGCAAAGGAAAGTGCCTTGTCGATCGTTTCTCTATTTGGCACGAGGGCCTTGGACACGACCTTCTTGAGGTAAGGACCGATTCTGTCCTGCCAGACGCCTTCTTCGACCCACTCACCTCCCACGAGAGACGGTGCAACTAGGACTTCTATATCTGAACTTTGTCTTTCCATCTCTCCTACTTTACCCCTAAAGTGATCCGTCTGATGAAATAGCGGGACTATATGGTGGACTCATGCTAGCATATACGGCTGTGACGGAAAACACAACCAGTCGGAGCATGGATATCGAGTGCCAAGCGAACCCTGCGGAGTTAGTTAGATATTCTGAAGACGATTGCAGCCTGGTGTGGCGTATTCCGAGCCTTCGAGCACGCTCGTCTCGATCTTTGAAACTACCTGACTGGGTGTCGCCAGCTGAAGATAGAGGCTCCTCACCACCACTTCGCAGTATTAGGCATGGTGATCCGCTGGGAGGCGCCGTGGTGTCACAGGAAAATCCAAGGGTTTCTGAAAGTAATGCGAATTTTGAAAACTTCTTCGAAGGATTCGGTTGCGAATTTCTGGTTAGCACTTACTTCACATTCAACCAATGGTTGGCTAGGAACTTCGGTTACGTTTCGGGATTCGACAGCAGCAGCCGGCTGGATGGTGGCTGGAGTGGAGATCTTTTGGCTTCTGGGACCGTCGGCGCCCCGGTGTGGCCGGTTAAGGCCCGAGAAGCGCCACCGACCGACCAACTATCCGCTGACATAGAACAGCGCAGATCTAAGCAGCTAAAAAGGCTGGTCGATCAGAAGATTTGATTGTAGCCACAGAGGGGGATTGCCTCGATGGCCAAGGAGGAGGAAAAAGTAGTGAGTAGTGGCCCATTGCAAGGTATCAGGGTTTTGGACTTGACTAACGTGCTAGCCGGCCCTTACTGCAGTTATCAGCTTTCACTATTCGGAGCCGAGATTATCAAGGTCGAGATTCCTAATAGTGGAGACTTAGCCAGGCAGCTTGGTGCTGATTCTCAACTGAATGCAGAACTCTTGGGAGCCTCATTTCTTGCTCAAAATGCAGGAAAGAAGTCGATAGAGCTAGACCTAAAAGACCAGGACAACCGCCAGACCATGGTGAGATTACTTGAGACTTCTGACGTTGTTCTTGAGAATTTCAGACCAGGAGTCATGGACCGCCTTGGCTTCGGATGGGAAAGGTTAAAGGAAATTAACCCTCGGATAATCTATTGTGCTATCTCAGGCTTTGGACAAACCGGCCCGATGAGATCACGGCCCGCGTATGACCAAATTATCCAGGGCCTTTCGGGGATGATGAGTGTCACGGGTTCGGGCGACGTAACACCATTGAGGGCCGGTTTTCCTGTCTGCGATACCGTGGGAGGACTCGTCGCCGCCATGGCCATCTCCGCAGCACTCGCAGGGAGGGCCAAGAGCGGAGTAGGTCACTTTCTTGATATTTCGATGCTGGAAGCTTCGGCTTCAGCGATGGGCTGGGCGGTTTCAAACTACCTAATAACCGGCGAGACGCCTAGTCCAATGGGAAATGACAATGCTACCGCGGCACCTTCTGGAACTTTTTCAACGGGAAATGGCCTTGTCAACATTGCAGCTAACAAGCAGGAGCAATTCGAGACCCTTTGTCGCCTTATCGGTAGGGAGGAACTGATAACCGATCCGAGGTTCAAGGAGAGGGATTCACGTAAGACCAATCGAGACGAATTGAACGCCGAGATTTCGCTAGGCCTAAGTAGCAAAGAGGCTTCTGAGTGGGAGGTCATCCTTTCAGATGCTGGCGTTCCAGCAGCGAGGGTTCTCACCGTGCCGCAAATGGTCGAGTTGGACCAATTGGCATATCGGGAGTTTTTCACCGAAGTTCCTTTTCCGGAGCATCCAGAGCGCAGGCTAAGAGTTAGCGGCAACGGGGTGATGATCGACGGTATGCCATTAAAGGCTTCTGGCCCTCCACCGATCCTGGGTGAGCACACTAAAGAGATACTCGAGTCCCTGGATTAGTTCATGAAAAACAGCGAAGGCCAAATGTGAAGTTGAGCGTATGGGCCATACTGGCCAAAAAGGGAGAGTCCGAATGAGTGATTCAGTGCAAGAGTTTAAGCAGGAGATGGCATCGTGGTGGGCCACCGAGATATCGGATATTGCGCCCGGCTCTATCCGCTTGAGGGGTCACGATATCGAGGAGTTGATGGCTGAGTGGGATTTCGTTTCAGTGATTGGACTGATGCTGGGCCGAAGGAGACCAAGCGAAATCGAAGGCAGGTTGCTCAATGCAGCGCTAGTTGCGTCGGTTGACCACGGGCCACAAGCTCCGTCGATAGCGGCGGCCCGTATGGCGGCTACTTGCGGAGTAGGACTGAACAACGCTGTAGCGACCGGGGTGAATCTACTAGGAGATACCCATGGCGGGGCGGGCCAACAGTGTGTCGAACTGCTATATGAGATAGATGAACAGCGAGCCGAGGCGGGATCGCTTGATGAAGCAGTCACGAGAGTTATAGGTCGCTGGCGCACAAAGACAAAGTATCTGCCCGGTTTTGGTCATCGATTTCATCCGAGGGACCCGAGGCGTGATCCTATGATCGGCATGCTAAACGAAGCGGTAGCCGCAGGTGCGATTTCGGGCAAGTACCTCGAAGCTGGCTTGGCCATAGAGCGGAACTTATCTGAGGGGCGTGCCCGGCCGATACCGATGAATATCGACGGGGCTACCGCGATAGTCTACGCAGAGCTTGGATTTCCGGCCCCCCTTGCCAGGGGACTGTTTGTGCTCGCAAGGAGCGTTGGGCTAGTAGCCCATGCTTGGGAGGAGACGCAGTCTAATTCGAGGATCAAGGGACCAATGCCGAAGTCAATCCTGCCGAGTTATGTCGGTCCGAATCCCAAAGTGTGAAATGAGCAGTTCGTTGATATGAGCCAAGCGGAGTTGCTGGGTACATTGATCTGCTAATGGGAAGGCGAAATTGGGTTTTTCAGCATTTCCTTTAAAACCTTTGCCAAGAAGCTTGTGCCAAGAAGCTTGTGTCGGCGGGTGTAGAAGTGCGAGGGTTTTCCCTCGCTGGAGTGGGATCGAGATTTTTGGATCCGGCCATCTCGGCAGAGGAAAGGTTTAGCCGAGCAGTCAAGATCAGAAGATCTTCGTATCGGTTTGCTCAGCTGGACAGTCAATGAGGTTATGACGCCGCCCCGGCAGCGGTTAGAGGCGATCGTATGGTATGGCCCGAAATATCCTCGAGACGACGGTGCTGGTAGAAGGATCTGTAAGCTTTTCTTGGGCATGACCAGCAAGGGTCGAGTCTGGTCTAGGGGCTATTTTTGTATGTCAGTTGGCAAGTTCAGTGAGAACCTGACCAAGTTCGTCTTGGGTTGCTTCCACTGGACCTACGGGCAAGCCAATTCCATCAAGGAGTATGAAACGAACCCCCGCCCTGAACTTTTTGTTTTTCAGCCAGACTTGATTAAGCTGGTCTAGGTTGAAATGTGCGGAGGTCGGAAGGCCATACAGAGAAAGCGTTTCCTTGTGGATCTCCACCTCCTCGTCGCTGATCCGATTTTGCAACCTTGACAAGTAGGCAGCTGCCATCATTCCTAATGAAATTGCATAACCGTGCCTGTCTGGGTTCGGCGGCATAAGCTGCTCAAAAGCGTGTCCAAAGGTGTGCCCATAATTTAGATGTATTCTCTCGCCCTGCTCACGTTCGTCTGCGGTGACGATTGCGGCCTTGATCGACGTCGAGAGAAATATCGCCTTACCGAGCAGATCTGATTGACGCTCCATGATCTCTTTGGAGTAGACCCTTAGGAGTTCAAGGAGTTCGCTATCGGCGATCATTGCGTGTTTTATCATCTCGGCCAAGCCAGTTTCAAATTCGTAATCGCAATGCAAAGTCGTGTCAGAGATATCGGTAATAACGGAGATCGGTTGATGAATTGTACCGACCATGTTCTGCCCCTGTGGAAGATTGACACCGTTCTTACCGCCGATTGCCGAGTCGACCTGACCAAGCAGGGTCGTAGGAATAAGTGCGAGGTGCATCCCACGACTGTAGGTTGCAGCAACAAAGCCCGCCAAGTAGCAGATTGGTTCGCCTCCGAGGCCAATTATCAGATCATCCCTATGGGTCGAGGCCATTGCTAGCTCTTCGGAAACCATCTGAAACACTTCTATCGATTTAGCCTTCTCGCCATCGGGTACAACCACCAATTTTGTGGCGATTTGTGAATTGTCGAAATTACTACTTATCAGGAGGGCGGATTGACGATCTTGAGCTGTGTGGATGATAAACGCCTTTTTGCAGTGTGGAAGATTAGGGATAAGATCCAGAGCGAAGTTCAAAAGACCAGGTCCAATGTGTACTTGGTGAGCACCTCCCATGGGTGCCACTAGTACACTTCGAGTTCCCGACGGAACAGTGGCCGGTGTGGTGACTTTGGCGATAATATCCATCACGATTGCCTCAGGACGACGTCCATCGGTCCTGAGAGTAAGGGTCGCTGTCCGACGATAGATGGGGAGGCGCCGCTCGTAGATAGTTCGAATATTCGGATTGGCCATCATAGGTCGGTAGGTATCATGCCCGATTCTTAATACCGCCTCGTCGTAATCGACTTCCAAATAGACGACCAAGGCGCTTTCTAATGCGAGCCGGGTTCCGGGGTGTTCAGCTGCTCCTCCTCCAAGTGCTACCACGGCCTCGGGACCATTGAGGGTTTCTACGATTGTGTTGTGTTCTAGTTCCCGGAATAGTTCTTCACCGCGGGAGTCGAAAATTTCCCTAACTGGCCTCCGCTCCCTCCTTTCGATAAGGATATCTATATCGACAAATGGCAGGCCAAGTTTTTCGGCCAGCAGATATCCAATGGTCGTCTTGCCCGCACCCATAAAACCGATTAGTACTATCAACACTGAGCCTTTTGAATCCTGGCCCCCGATATGACTCTCCCGACGGAATAGGAAACAGGCAGGTCTGAGTCTGGGACATTTGAATGTGGTTCCAGTGCACGCGACTCCCGGGCGACTTCCTTTAGTGTAAAAAGAGGTTCTTGAAGCTCGTCGTGGCACATAGCTTCCACAAGGCTACCCGAAAGTGGCTCCACCTGGTTCAGCACACCTCCGCTTGGTGGTAATGTCGCCAGCTCCGAACGATGCTGTATTCGAGAAAGTGCATTTTAATCCTTAATTTCGAAAGTATCTCCTGAAGATCGGCGCTGGGAAAGCGTTGTATAGCGGGAGTTTCCGGGTTAGTCAAGTACTAGGAATCCAAAGCACTTCAAGGCTATTTTCAGATGGGGCACCGGCCTGGGAGTCTGTGCTGGTCACAGATGAGCGAAGCTCAGCACTTCGATGCATTGACGATATCTCCACCCTAAAGGATGGAGTTTCCCGATTCAGCGTCGGCCGGACATGGTCGCCGGTCCTCACTCGCTCTGGCTGCTTCTTCGCCGATATCGGCGCCTTGCCGACTGTCTACATCCCTGCTGGTCATCATTTCTGCTGGACTTAAGTCGAATCCATCTTCGTTCTTTGTCTCCGACGGTCCGTCGCCGAACGTAGTGGATTGCTCGGCTTCGAGCAGGCGCAAACCATCGGCGAGGATGTTACGGGCGGCACTGACCTCCCTTCATGAGATGTATTGCAACTGCTACAGACCCAATGATGGACCTTCGACTCAGGCAGCCCCTTTGGCCTTGTAAGGTTCTTGCAAGTGGGGCAGATCTGAGTAGAGGGGAACGGAGCCCTGTGGCATCCGAATAGTGCCGAATTCAGCAATTACAGAGAGACTCCGCAAGGGCTAGATTCGAGGCGAGGCTCACCAACGCCCACTGGGATTAGATCGCGTATCACGGCTAGCCCTCTAATCGGTGCAGGACTGAGGTAACGGAGGTCGACTGCTCGGGAGGAGAATAGTCCGCCAGGTCAAAAACTTCTAATTGACCAGCGGAGGGGCCAGCATTCTGTAGATATCTTCACAGCAAGATTGCCCTCTTGATTTGGTCTTTGATTATCCCTTTGACGAAGTGCCCTTCCGATCTCAAGAGGTCATCGGGACCACTGCCATCTGGGAGGAAGGAATGACATCTAAATTGGCTCGTCTTGCCGTTCTTGTCAGAAGTTCTTTTCGGGTGGAGCGTCGCATACTCGGTGCATTCTGATGTTTTTTGGGGCGACAGAAACGACAATTGGCACGCCTCGACAAGGTCACCTTGGTTTTGGAGCCGGCCACGGCGGTTTTCCGGGAGGACGAGCGGACTCGTGCCACCGTGGCCGACCATCGGGCCGGTTTCTATGTTGTCGCCGACGAACTAAGTAAATAGCATCTGACCACCAGAAGCGAGTTGATAAAAATCTCCCACAGTAATTATCCCGTCTAACTGGTTGATGAAGTCATCCTTTGACATACCGAACAAGTCGACCGATGCCTTACATGCATATAGACCAGCTCCGGTGTCCGAAATCATCTCGATAAATTCGGGAATTGGCGGTATATCGAGCTTTTCCATCTTCGACTCCATGTACTGAGTCATTATCTTGGACACCCCAGGAAACCCGCCAAGCCAGGTTGGGAAGTGGAGGCCAGGGTTGCCTACGCTGGACAGCTTTATATGTTCATGCCTTACTTTATTAATGGCGTCTAGGCCAAAGAAGGTAAAGAATAGGTTTGCGTCTATCCCTTCCGCTCTCGCCCCATTTGCCATTATCAACCCGGGATATATCCCTTCCAGCGACCCTTGGGAGATAATTATCGATATTTTTTGGATGGAATCCGTCATCTATGGCTCCTTTTGCTCGTATATGAAGCTCATCAGAAAGTTAAATACAACCGACCGGTTTTGGAATGCCAGCGATCTTTGCAGCTTCTTTAGCCGGGCCTTTAGGGAAAAGTCGATAGAGTTCCTTTACCGTTACTCCCGAGGTTTTCCCCAACACCCTTACCGTTGGGCCGCCGCCGGTCTCAAGGTAACGGTCACGTACGAACCTGATAACTCGCCAATGGTCAGGAGTTAGCTCGTCTATACCCATTTCTTTGGCTATTATCGGAGCCATTTCTTCACGCCATGCCGAGGGATCGGTGAAGAAGCCCTCATCGTTCACCTCAACTTCGACGCCATCGTAAGTCGCAGTTGCCATTATCGTCATCCTCCTTTTTGCGCAAATACATCTATCAAGGCCGACTATCGATCTTGGCTCTGAGTCGACAATGGGGATCGAACTCCTCCTGCCGGAAAACGTTTTCCGGAAGTCGGCATTTGACTTCCGATTAGCGGTATATCTCGCCCCTTGAGGAGGACGTGCCAGTAGACCCAAGAAAAGGCAAGTTTGCCTAGGTGGTTCAACCTTGATTCCTTGAGAAGTGGTGTTCCGAACCGTAGGGGAAAATTCCCCGGGAGGGGCTCGGTATCATAGTTGAAGTCAATGAGCATTGCCTTGCTATGCCCTGACTCAATGAAGCAGTTCGCATGCCCATCGAATGCCTCTTCTAGACTCTCACCATTGAGGAAATGCTGGACGTTGTTTGACACTACTTCCCCTTCAAAGTGAGCAACCGATCCTGCTTTCGAAGCCGGTAGATCGGTGGCATCACCTATGACGAATATGTTCTTTGCTACTTTGGATACCAAGGACTTTGGATCGGTCGGCACAAATCCAAAATCGTCGCCAAGACCAGGAGAGTGGAAAACATATTCCGCTCCTGTATGGGGAGGAATAAGAACAGCAAGATCAAATGGGACCTCCCGGCCATCAAAAGACACCAGGGTGTTTCGCTCATAGTCGACGTTTCCGGTATTGAACTCAGTGACTAGCTCCACGCCTCGGTCATTGAGCATTGACCCAAGTATGGAGGAACATACCGGTTTGGTGAAGGCGCCGTCGAGTGGTGTTACGTAGGTAATTTGAACCTTGTCTCGTATTGATCGATCCCGAAAGAATGCATCGGCAAGGAAACAGAACTCCAATGGGGCGACAGGGCATTTTATTGGCATGTCTACTACGTTTACGACTATCCGGCCCCCTGTGAAGTTTTCTAGGCGATTCCTTAAGGCGGTAGCTCCTTCTAGCGTATAAAAAGTAAAGGCGTCTTTTAGCCAACCGTCTCCGGTCATGCCCTCAGTTTCGTCAGAAACGATTTTGGATCCAGAGGCGATGACGGCCACGTCGTAGTGGAGTGGTGGGTGGTCCACCAAGTAAACCGTGTTCTCCTTAGGGTCAATTTTTGCAACTAGAGCCTGAATATACGTCACCCGTTGCGATAATTGGCCTTTCCTCGGTCGGACCAACTTCGCTGGATTTGCTTTTCCGAATGGGAGAAATAGCAG
>JAKCBW010000044.1 GCA_021842145.1 Actinomycetes bacterium | reverse complement strand
ACGGTGGGAGGTACTCACAGTGCCGCCCGTATGAGTCCTGTCCCCGTGGTGGGGACAGGGGAGACTCGACGGCTGGGGAGCGAAAAGAAAAGGAGTGCTTAAGAATGTTTAAGTATTCTGGAGCGGAAACCCTTGGACTGCTAACCCTATTGTGTCACAGAGATGGTGCGATTCATTTGTGCCATCCCTGGTCGTATTAAGGACCCAAGTGGCATCCAATTCAGGCAAGGCTCCATTGGGTGCGCCCATCCGATCAAATGGCGATCTTGGGTTCAGATCGCTTGCCACAATTGCGGGCTTTTTTGGCAGATTAGTGGTGTTACTGGAGCCAACCCGGCCAAGAGCTACACCTACTGAGCACGCTAAGTCGGCAACTGAGACGCAACGGCGGCCAGATTGATTCGGCGCGTGACAAATAGTTCACCTGTCCAGAATGACAGGTTGCTCTCGGCTCACTCCTGGGCGGTGATACGCGTTTTGGTAGCTTCGATGCTGTGGGGGGTTTCTGGAACCGCAGCTCAAGAGCTCTTTGCCAGGTTCAAAATGGATCCAATGTGGTTGCTGTGGTGCAGAATGTTTGCCGGCGGATTGATATTGGTGGTGGCTCTCGCTCTTCGCGGCAACCTCCCCAGACTTAAAGTCCTGCTTAGGTCGAAGGGGGATGTCTGGCGTATGGCGGTGTACGCCATATTTGGGCTCGGCCTGGTACAGATGACTTATCTCTTAGGGATATCCGACGGAAACGCTGTAGCGGCGACTGTGCTCCAATTCCTGGCTCCACTAATCCTCAGCTTCTATCTTGCAATCAAAGCTGCGAAGATCCCCCGTCTAGGCGAGGTAGTGGCACTACTGCTCGCCGTCGGCGGTACGGTACTGCTACTAAGTAATGGGAAACTGGGCACACTGGTCGTTCCGCTGACCGCAGTTGGATGGGGCCTTTGGTCAGCCGTTGCATCCGCATTCAATACCTACTACCCGACTAGCCTCATTAAGAAATACGGCCCTATCCTCGTAGTGGCGGTGGCCTCGGTATTTGACGGCATTGTACTTGGTCCTTTTGAGGTGACCAAATCGTTGCCAACTATGAATCTCTTCGCCGATCTCCTGGTAATTTTTATCGTCCTACTTGGCACCGCCGTGCCATGGGCCCTCTTTTTAAGCTCGCTCCCTCACCTGGCACCGGTGGAGGCAGTTGTTATTCTCGGTGCGGAGCCAATATCCTCCGCCGTGGTCGGAGTGACCCTTTTGAATGCTCCATTTGGGCCACTCGGCCTCCTCGGAGGGTTGGCGACGATTTTCGCCGTGATCCAACTCGCTCGGACAAAAGACAAGGACCTCGTCAAACCAATCTTTTGAACCCAGACAAGTCCACCGGTCGAATCACGAAAGAGTCCTTCCGACGTCAATACAAGTCCAAACACTGACCAGGATAACCTCAAGTCTTACGAAAAAGCCACTACCGCACCTTTGTCCTTAGCGCACTAAATAGGCCCGAGGTCCTGCTTAGATACTGGCATGT
This sequence comes from Actinomycetes bacterium, assembly GCA_021842145.1. Taxonomy (GTDB): domain Bacteria; phylum Actinomycetota; class Acidimicrobiia; order Acidimicrobiales; family Acidimicrobiaceae; genus JABEUN01. The sequence goes on along the minus strand of JAKCBW010000044.1, from coordinate 11,077 downwards.
TAATCTCGGGTTTTGCTTTGATTCAGGGTTGAATAGGGTCTCCTTCAGCAGCCTCATCAAATACCGATTCAGAGCAGTCTTGCCAGCTTCTATATGCTCCAATCACCTCTCGGATCCCGACTTTGCAAATCGTCCCGCCATTCAACATCCAGAGGCAATGCATCCAGAGGCAATGCATAGAGATCGCCGCAATGATAGTTAGCTAAATCAATCCTTGGCTGAAATATCTATCCCAAAAATATAGTTGTATGCTACAAGTAGATAAACATTCTGGGTAGCTTCCGCTCTCTTGCGAGGGTTGGTGGAGGTCAGATGGAACAAAGAAATATGCAAATGTCGGCTGGGAAAAGTCTCAGGCCGCTTTATCTGGCCGAATTGACTTTTAGCGCCACGGTCGTGGTCTGCTGGCTAATCCTGCACAGCCATTCAGTTTCGGTCTATGGGATCAGCTATTGGGGAATCCGATTTGCAACAGTGCCAATTCTGGTAGTTGGCCTGACGGCGACCTCGCTTATGCTTTTCAAATCTGCGTCGGGGCTCCCAAAAGGCTCGCCCTTTAGCTACATTGCGGCTTGTTTCAGGGTCGTAGGAGTTGGAGCCATACTCCTTCTTCTCACGCCATACGCCGCTGGTACCTTCTTTAACTGGGCCCACATGACCATCGGCGCAGCCTTCTTCTTGGCTCAGATGGCAACCAGTAGCTACTTATACTTCAAACTTCCCAAAAATATTTGGCTGACCTCCTCGATTGCCGTTCAGTTGTTGGGCGGAATTCTAGCGATGCTCTCGCTGCCGGACAACTTGCTCGCACTCATGCTTCAGGGGGAATTACTCTTTCAAGTTGGATTTGCTTTATTCATTAACAGAACCGCACAAACTCTCCTCGCCGATCGGCTAAGCCAACCTACGGACAATGCCGAAGTGACGCATGCCCGTGGCCGAGGCTTCCGGCGTTCAATTATCACCAGGCAGAAATAGAACTAGTAATTCCGTCGACGTAAGTTGTCACTTTAAGTTCTTGGGCATAGAGTCTGGTTAACTTCCGATTCGAGCCTGAGTCGTAGGAATTTGGTCACCACACCTTCTACCGGGAGCGTCAAATGCAAAAAGACATGTACTCCAAGCAAGACCCTTCGAAATTGGCTAAATCCTATCAAACGGTTTCCAAACCATCTTTTGCCACGAAGTCCAACGCTTCCCAAGCACCATCCGCAAATCCAATGACCGAAGAATTCAAAGGTATCGACCGCTTCGTCAAAGCTTCAATTGCAAAGGCGACCCTTGGACTGAGTCCGATAGCGCTTGGCCTTGCCTTCGCTGACTGGGCTGCCAATCTAGCCCTTTCGCCAGGAAAGGTTGCTTCGATCCTCGCCGAATTAGCCCGGCTTGAGGGTGAGATGGCCAGATACATAATCGAATCTGCCAGTCGATCTTCGGACGGCGATAGGCCCCTTCCACACATAATCCCGGCTCCAGGTGATCGACGCTTCACCGGTCCAGGTTGGGATAGCTGGCCATTCGACTTTATACATCAACAATTCCTGATTACCGAGCGAATACTTGACGTAGCTACGACAGACGTGAGCGGCGTCTCACTGCACAAGGAGCAGGTGGTCAGGTTTCTTGCACGGCAGTTGTTGGACATGTTCTCCCCATCCAATTTTCTTTTTACCAACCCAGAAGTCCTCGCCAAGACATCTAGCTCTGGAGGTAAAAATCTGGTTGATGGCATGGCTAACCTGCTCGAAGACTTGCGAAGGGCTTCGGCAAAGCTTCCACCTGCCGGTACCGAAGAATTTGAAGTCGGCAAGCAACTCGGCATTACGCAGGGTCAAGTTGTAATGAAAAATAGGCTTGCGGAGCTTATCCAGTACACCCCAAAGACCGAGCAGGTCTACAAAGAACCAATCCTTATCGTGCCTGCCTGGATCATGAAGTACTACATACTCGATCTTTCGCCATCGAATTCGTTAGTCAAGTATCTCGTCGACCAAGGTCACACGGTATTCATGCTCTCCTGGATAAACCCGACAGAAAAGGACCGGGATATGGGGATGGACGACTATCTAAATCTCGGTCCGCTTGCTGCATTTGACGCGGTATCTTCCATTGTTCCATACGAAAAAATACATGCCGTGGGTTACTGCCTCGGGGGGACACTGTTAAGCGTCGCAGCAGCGGCAATGGGAAGGGACAAAGATGATCGGCTAGCGAGTGTCACCCTGCTGGCGGCGCAGACGGACTTTACCGAAGCCGGGGAGCTCACCTTGTTCATCGACGAGGGACAGGTAGCACTGTTAGACGACCTGATGTGGATCCAAGGTTACTTAGACTCCTCGCAGATGGCCGGGGCATTTCAGATGCTGAGGTCGAGTGATCTTATATGGTCGAAGATGATGCGAGAATATCTCATGGGCGAACGGTCAAAATTGAACGACCTAATGGCATGGAACGCCGATGCCACCAGGATGCCATTCCGAATGCATAGTGAATACCTCAAGGGCATGTTCCTCCACAACGATCTTGCCGAAGGCAGGTATAAGGTCAACGGTCATCCCATTGCCATGGAGGACATAAGAACGCCGATGTTCGTCGTGGGTACCGAAACGGACCATGTCGCCCCTTGGAAGTCAGTGTTCAAGATCCACATTCTGTCCGATTCAGACCTCACATTCGTGTTGACTTCAGGTGGACATAACGCCGGCATCGTGAGCGAGCCGGGTCACCCGAGGAGGCACTTCAGAAAGTCCAGACGACTTCCGGGGGCAAGTTATCTGGGGCCGGACGAATGGTTCAACAGGGCCGAATACCACGATGGGTCGTGGTGGGTCGACTGGCAGAAATGGCTCGCGGACAACTCGAGTAGCCTGACTTCTCCGCCTGAGATGGGTTCCGCACAATACCCAGTAATCTCGTCTGCTCCAGGCAGTTATGTCTTACAAAAATGATCAGTCAAGGCAAAGAGCAGGAAAGCCAATCGAAAACCGACATCACGAACCGGCCTTTACGAATGGATATCGGGGCGTCTTCTGGCAGTTCCTCGCATTTTCCTCGTGTTCTCCCCGTATTTTCCACGCAATAAGACGAATAGCTAATTTCGATCTAATTTCGAAGCTGGGTCAAAGCACCATCAAAGCACCATCAAAGCACCATCAAAGCACATTGATTTCTCTATCCTGAAGATCACTCCAAAAGCACAAAACTATGCCGTAGTTGGAGGAGAGGTTGCCGGACGTACTCCTCGAAATGCACCCGCCGCACATCCACTCGGCCCAGGTGCACTTACCGTAACCGACTCCGCACTAAATGTTGCCGACTTGGACTTGGCGCCTATGGCCCGTGCGCACTGACCCGACACAAGAACCGATTCCGATGCTGTCTGGGTGACAACTATCCGGGTTGAAGGAGTTATCGCCACGCCTACCTGCCCTTGTGCGCCTTGAACTTCTATAGTCGAAGTCGACACCGACACTACCGCTCCAAAGGTACCTGAGAAGCTTTGGCCGGATCCAGTCGGCAGTCCTCCTCCGGTCGAACTGCTCCCACTCGCCGAGGCCCTTTTGCCGCCGGAGCGTCTTGCAAGCCCACCGCCGAATCCAAATCCAGCACTACATCCAGACGAGGTCGGCTTCGATATCGTTACAACCCTTGCTTGTATATTTCCTATCGAGTTTGCGGGTCCCAGGGCCCTTAAGCACGAACCCACGGAGACACTCGACTCCGAGGCTAAAACGGTCTGGAAATACTTGGTCGAACCCACGAGATCGACCGTTACGCTACCTTTGTGCGAGGATAAGTCAAATGATGCGCTGCTTACCGTAGTTATTTTCCCAATCGCTACCGAGAATCTCGGTCGGTTAGTTCGCAGCTTTGAAGTTGTCGGTGCGACGGTCGCAGCCGTCGGTGAGACAGCCTGCGGAGACCCGCAGCCAGCGGCCAATATCCCCAGTGCAAATACCGAGAGGATAAATGTCCTATTCGACCCAAGATGCATCGATAATTCCCTTTCACAAATTCATTCGCCTATGTAAATTCACCTTCGAAAAAACACCGCATCTAACTCTTTCCGTCAATCGCCTCGCAAAGCATCGATCGGTGCGAGCCTCGCGGCCCTAGAGGCTGGATAAACACCAAATGTCAGCCCAATGCCCGCAGCGACTACCACTGCCCCAATAATTGCTGGAACCGAAAGGGCTACGGGATTCGAGGTAAGCTTCGGCACGATAAGTGATGCCCCTACTCCCAGAACTACACCCAATATCCCCCCAGCTAAGCCAAGGAGGAGCGCTTCGGTCAAAAACTGCCTCAAAATCGCCCTCGGTGTTGCTCCGAGCGCCTTGCGCAAACCGATCTCGGCGATCCTCTCGGTAACGGAAACCAACATGATATTCATGACCCCGATACCGCCGACCAATAGAGACACTGCAGCAATGCCGGTCAGCAAAAAGGTCAGAGTCTTCGAGACGCTGGTAGCGGTAGTAAGGAGTTGAGTCTCTGGGGTAATCGTGAAGTCTGCCGCCGAGGGGGTAGTTATCTGATGGGCCTGGAGTAGCAGAGCATTAGCCTCCTGATAGGCAGCGCTTACTGAGTTTTGCGACTTGGCTTGCAGGAGTATTTGGTCAACGGAAGTCCTATTTCTCCCGCCTACGAGTAACGACTGGGCGGTCGTAATCGGAACAATGACCTGATCGTCCTGGTTGGTTGTAGCCGAGGAACCCGCAGATGCAAGAAGCCCGATGACCGAAAAAGATGACCCGTTAATATTGATCGTCTGACCCACCGGATTCTGGCCCGGGAACAGTTCAGCCGAAACCTCGGTGCCCAAAATCGCCACCTCATTGGCAGAAGTCACGTCGGCACTGGTAATAAAGCTCCCAAAGGAGATCTGACGACTACGAATACCAAGGTAGGGAGGTGTTGTTCCGATGACCGGCGCACTCCAAGTGTTTCCACCGGCGGACATAGCTTCATTCTTCTGGACCACCGGTGCTACGGCAGAAATATCAGGAGCGTCTAAATGTGAAGCCAGGGCCGTTGCGTCTGCGAGGGTGAGAGTTGAAGCCGATCCCAGGCCACCCCGGACTCCGCCAGTGCCCGTAGAGCTACCAGGCGAAACTACCAATAAGTTACTTCCTAGAGAGGAGACGGCGGCTGTAACCTTAGCTTGGGATCCTTCGCCCAGCCCAACTGTAATGATTACAGCTGCGATACCGATTAATATCCCTAGCACCGTTAGTAGGGACCTTGACCGATGGGTTGCAATCGCTTCGATTGATGCCCTTAAGGTCTCTCTAAGGCTCATCATCTGTGACCCATCGATCCACCCGATGGCTCGGATCCCTCCTGGGGCTGCGCAGGCGGAGCGGCTCCGGCAAAAGTAGTTCCGGTACCCACAAAAATGAGCTCCGGTGGGCCGTCACCTACAACTACCCCATCGCGCATCCTCACCACTCGAGAGGCAACTTTTGCTACGTCTGGTTCGTGGGTAATCAAGACTACCGTGCGCCCAGCGCGATGAAACTCCCCAAACCAACCGAGCACCTCCTCAGACGATGCCGAGTCGAGGTTCCCCGTTGGTTCATCCGCCAATATAACGGTAGGATCGGTGACTAAAGCCCTGGCGATAGCGACGCGCTGCTGCTGGCCACCGGAGAGCTGTGTAGGTCGGTGATGCATCCGATCCGCCAGGCCAACCCGGCGAAGTGCCTCCATCGCTCGAACCCTCCTGTCGCCCGGATTCACGCCTGCATAGACCAATGGGAGCTCGACATTGCTTACTGCACTCAGATGCCGAAGCAGGTGGAACTGCTGAAATACGAAACCGATGTACCGATTACGAATCCTCGCTAGCTCGGTTTCATCGAGATTAGAAACGTCCCTCCCCGCGAGCCTATACCTCCCCGAGGTCGGGGTGTCGAGACATCCGATGATATGCATCAAGGTCGACTTACCGGATCCTGATGGGGCCATTACCGATAGAAACTCACCTTCTTCAACAACTAGATCCAACCCACGAATAGCCTCGACCGCCGCTTCACCGGTACCGTAGGTTTTGCGCAGCTCAGAAATTTCTATCACAGGCGCCGTTCTTTGCCCATTTCTACCCTGTTCAACCGGGAAATCTTGGCTCACTGTCATCCACCCACGATCGCCCGGCGGACAAAGCCTCCGCCACCACCAAGTCCCTTGCCTCCGAAGCCACCACCGAACCCGCCAGGACTAGATGGAATTGCGAGGGCTCGATTTGCCAAGACAACGCTCTCGCCCAACTTCAATCCTGAAAGGACCTGAGTGTACTGAGCGTCCGCAGCACCAACGGATACTTTTACCCTCTTCTCTTTGTTGGCACTCTTTACCAGAACGTAGTTGAGGGAACCTACGGTATGAACAGCGCTTGTAGGAACGCTCAGCACGTTAGTGGCCTGCTTCACGATCAATGCGACTTGGGCCGACGCACCGGCGAATAGCTGAGGTGGCTTACTGGTTACCTTGACCCCCGAATAGAGATTCGGGTTGGCATCGGTGATAGAAACAACTATCGGGTAGCTGGCTACACCTGAAGTTATCGTCGCTTGTGGGGTGATTTGCGTTACAGTACCATATACCGGAGTTGTTGCTCCGGCCGGAACGATCGTAGCCTGTTCACCGAGCTGGATTTGGGAAATCTGGGCGTCACTTACCGAGCCCTGCACCTCGTAGCCGCCAGGGGAACTCAGTATTATCGCCCCGATTGGTCCCGTTGAACTAGCAGCGGCTGAAGAACTCACCGACCCGCTCAGACCGACGGTGATATTAATCTGATCTACAACTCCGGAGATCGGCGCAACTATTTCAGCCTGGGCCAAGGAGGCCTGGTCGGTAGCGAGGGTCGCTTGATCATTGGCCACTTGCGCTTCGTCCGCCGAGATCGAGGACTGTGCCTGTTGGACGGACTGGGTGTTCTTTGCCTGAGTCGACGGTATCTGAGACTGTGCGGTCGCAAGCTGGTACTGGTCTGAGGTTACCACTTGAGTCTGAGAAGTCACCGCCGACTGTGCCTGGTTGCACTCAGAAGAGGATGGATCGGCGCTACAACCACCAGATGCGATCGCTTGGTCGAGGTTCAGGGTCGCCTGGTCGGTGGCTAGTTTTTGGGTAGCGTCGGTAACTGCAAGTTGGGCTTGCGCTAATGAAACTGCGTTTTGGGCTTCGGTATCGGTGAGGGCGGTCTGAGCATTTGAAAGCGAAGTGGAGGCCGAAGACACCTGGCCTTGGGCAGCAGTGACAGCTTGTGATTCTTGGGTACAAGAAGTTGCACTGCTTCCTGTACTTCCTGTACTTCCTGAAGTGCACGCGGTCAGCGCTGAGTTAGCTGCGCCTAGTGAAGCAACCGCGTTATTGTAACTAGTCTGGTCCTGAGCAATAGCTGCGTTCGCTGAATCGACCGACTGGGTATTTTTAGCCTGGGTAGCGGTCACAGACTCCTGATCCGATGCAAGATTCTGTCGATCGGTCTGAACGGTAGCTTGTGCCGAGGTGAAAGTCTGCTGTGCAGAAACGCACTCAGACGACGAGGCGTCGGCCTGGCACCAGTTGTTCGCTATCGCTTGGTCTAAGGTCAATGTGCTCTGGTCGGAAGCTAGCTTTGCACTGTCCTGTTGCACCGTCAGCTGAGTCTGGGAAAGGCCGTCGCTGTTGGACTGTTCGGTGAGAGGTAGTGCCCCTTCGGCGCTGGCGAGATTTGCCCTAGCCGCACTTAGGGTGGTCTCAGCCTGGGCGATCTGGTCGTTCAACGTCGTGGTATCAAGCGTTGCTAAGACCGTGCCAGCTTTTACTTTTTGTCCCGAAATGACGTTGATCTTGCTAACAATACCAGTCGTCCCAAACAGTAGCCCTAAGTCGGTCTGAGGCTCGATCGTCCCGGTAATTGAGATCTCCTGCCTGATGGTAGCCAGGCTTACGGGTTCGGCAACCAAGGCGGCACTAGACTTGGGCCTTGTTTTGTAGTAGGTGTAGACGGAACCGCCGATTAAAGCAACTACCACTAGGGCGGATATGACCCGGTGGCCGGCTACTCCCCTTCCGATTCGAGAAAGCCTGGAATGAACCAACCTATGGCGGGGATCCGCAATTCCACCTTTTGTCTCCTCGGCTGGCCCGCCGGAGCCAGCTGGATATCCGCCTGAATCATCAACCTGGGCCATCAAATCCTCTTAGCGAAATTGAGTTCAGCGAGTAAACTGACCTTGGAATCTAGTGGCAACCGCCCTATTAGAGCAAAAGCATTTCTGCCGAGCATATGGAAACTAGCGCGACTTATAACTTCTCTGTTCACGAGCCAAAGCCTAGAAATGACCCCATGAACATTGGGTGTGTCCAATGTATGAGGCCACACATAATAGGACCCGACTCTCCACTGAATCATTAGCCTCGAAGCGATGACAGCGATAGGAGATAAGGAAAGGACCTTCAGAGTTAAAACCAAAGGGTCCCTTCGTTCTGGACACTATGACCCGCTTGCCTTAAAATTATGCTGCGGCTGTATGATTCCCCTGGGATATAAATACAGCCGTATGCTCCCATTATTCCCCTCCCCCGTCACATCTGATCTCAGAGACGTCGTGTTGGACTCGCCATTTGCTGAAACTTCCCATCTGGCAACCACAAAGGCGGAATAGTGAAACTTCTGGTAGTAGAGGACGAAAGCAAGATGTTAGAACTGCTAAGCCGTGGCCTCAGCGAAGCAGGATTCGAAGTAGACGTCGCATCCGATGGCGCTGCTGGCCTTAAAATGGCGCTGGACAACTCCTACAACCTTATGGTCCTCGATGTAATGCTCCCCTTTATAGATGGATTCGAGGTCTGCCGTCAGATCCGAAAGCAGGGAAAGACCACCTCTATCCTGATGCTGACGGCTAGATACGAAGTTGATAGCCGCATTTTAGGGCTCGACTCCGGCGCAGATGACTACATGGTCAAGCCGTTCAGCTTTGCCGAACTCCTCGCTCGACTACGGGCGCTGGTCCGCCGCGGTACCCAGACTTGGCCGCGCTACATCGAAAAAAACGGAGTAAGGATAGACGTGCTGAATAGAAAAGTAAGCTACTCCTCCACCGACGTTGTCCTAACCGCAACCGAATTTGACCTGTTTAAGTGTCTATTCGAAAAAAGTGACGCCGCTATATCGCGTGCCCGAATTCTCGAGGAAGTTTGGGAGTTTCCCTTCAATGGGTCCTCCAATATCGTCGATCAGTACATCGGGTACTTGCGAAAGAAGCTATTGCCGTTTTCAAATATTATGAGCATTGAAACGGTCCGAACTCTAGGTTACAGAATGGTCTTTACCCCCACCGGAAGAGGTGCGAAGTGATCGGGTGCACCAAGATGTTCCACTTTCCCAAGCCGGAAAGGATTGCCCCAATCCGTCGAATCCTTTCAGCTCGGCCATCGGAATCGCCCGAGATCAACAGTTTATCCAGGGACCCAGATCGGCACACCATTCGAGGCCAACAGGAATTGGAACTACCTCTACGCAATTGCACTGATATTGAGAATTGCACTGATATTGAGAATTGCACTGATATTGAGCTTTTACACAAGGGCGCAAGAAGCAGTTTCTACGCGTATCAAAGCACTCCATGATAAGCAGCTACGGGTCACCAATTTACCAACCGACCGAGGTTCGCAAAGGTATCTACCATAGAAAAAGAACCCCTTGGGCTCATCAACGACCTCAGCCTGAACTGGACTTCTCCATTCAAGAAAGTACAAACAGTCCACACCTCTCCGACAAGCACTCTTGGCGCGGCCTCGCCTCCAACAAGTGCCCGGCTTTCCGAGATAAGTTGACTAGTCGGATCGATCGCAAGTGCGGCCGAAACCACGTATCTAATTGTTCTAATTGTAGATTGGTCAATTTCACAGTTACCCACACGAGAGGGGCAATCCAGACTGGACTTTCTAGGAGGTCAACTGCACATGACTACAGAGGCGAGTTGAAATGTTTGGCCCCCTCCACCCCAATGTCTGGACACCCGCAAGCAATTATTGATCCGAACTTTCGCTTAATAAAGGGCTTTTTGAACGATCAGCCTTTAGGTCTGCCTGAAGTGTACACCATTGGCAAAAAGCGGCGCAGCATACGGTTAGGGCAGAACTTTCCCAGTTTGACAAGGGACTCTATTGACACCGAAACTACCAAATTAGCCCACTTTTTGTCCAAAGCAAATGAAATTGAGCGAAAGAAATGCTGCAACAAAGGGAGCACCGCAGATCTGTATCGAAACTACGTCAGCAATAAGTTTGAGTCTGCCATCGAGATCTCTCCCGAGGAGCTAAGAGTCGACAGCGTGCCCTTACCGACGAAGGGTGTAGCTGTACGATCCAGAAGGATGATCTGCCAAAAGGCGGACCTAAACTGGGCGGCACCCAATCGGCTAAGGCGACACTATTCCCAACGACCAATTGAGCCAGTTAGCTCAACAACTCAGTTAGTCAAAATCATACAAATCAACCCCCCAGGCTGGAAGATGATTTGGCAAGAGTCTGACATCCTCGAAACTAACCACCGAATAAGCCAGGTGGCCTTTGGAGCTCGACGGAAATCGAGAGGCGATCCCGCCTGGTTAGAGTACGGCGACCTAATCGGGTTTGCGCTAGTGGATTCGGTCGCTAGGCCATGATCGCCGACGGGGTATCGATTATCCAGGGTGGAGAAGTGCTCATCGATTATCGAAAATTTCGGCCCGCTACTGAAGCGGCCAGCATTCCCGGAAAGCTAAGTAGCTAAGAGATGAAGATTAGAACCCGTTTGACCCTGTTACTTGTAGTGGCAACTTCGATCATCTTCGGCGTAAGTGCAATCTTGATGGTCCAGCTCCTAACTCGAAACCTGTACGCAAACCTCGATAAAAGCCTCACAAATCGAGTTCACTTTTTGACCAAAACCCTTACAGAGGTAGAGCATGGAGTATCCACCAGGCCGACACCGCTCGATCACCCGCTCACACTCGGAGGAACCCGAATCATCCCCTTGGTCCAGCTCGTCTCCAAAAAAAATCGAGTCGTTGCCAGCTTTCCAACAGGATCTAGTTCAGAT
>JAKCBW010000005.1 GCA_021842145.1 Actinomycetes bacterium | reverse complement strand
ATCTAGCATCGACCGAATCGCTCTTTGTTGCAATCCTCCATCTTTAGGAGCTTTGGCATACGGAGTACGACGGTAATTTCGTTTGGTTGATATTCGAGGCCTGTCCAAATGGTTGGCCAGTTTTGCTCCTGAAATCTCCAAATTAGGACCCCGATTGGATTAGAAATGAAGGCCATGCAGAAGCGTAGCCGTTGAGGTTGCCAAGCCCCAAAGCAGAGGTAACTTTTCCAGCCAAGCCCTATCCGATTCAGATGATTAGAACCCTCCGCTAGTCGAGCCCCTTCATCATGCGGGTTAGATCCTTTATTTCGTCCCGGATCCGCGCGGCCGTCGCGAACCTGAGGTCAATAGCCGCTTGATGCATCTCCTCCTCAAGACTTTGAACGAGTGCGACCAGTTCGTCCGCCGCCAGGTTTGCCAGTTCCACCGATCTTGACGCAGCTGCTCCCCTCTTCTCTCCCCTGCTTCCATCGCTCGGTCTGAGCTGACCGAGTATGTCATTGACCGCCTTTGATATGGTCTTCGGGGAGATATGATGCAGATCGTTATAGGCGCTTTGGAGTTCGCGTCGTCGCTCGGTTTCACTCATTGCTCTTACCATCGACGGGGTGATGCGATCCGCATAGAGCAGAACGGTCCCATTGACATTGCGGGCGGCTCGCCCGATGGTTTGGATCAGTGACGTTTCGCTACGTAAAAAGCCTTCTTTGTCGGCGTCTAGAATTGCGACGAGTGAGACTTCCGGAAGGTCAAGTCCCTCTCTTAGCAGGTTGATGCCGACCAAAACGTCGAACACTCCAAGTCGCAAATCTCTAATGATCTCTATCCGCTCTAAGGTTTCGACGTTCGAATGCATATATCGAACCCGCAAGCCGAGTTCCAGAAGATAATCGGTAAGGTCTTCTGCCATCTTCTTTGTCAAAGTCGTGACGAGTACTCGTTCTTTTTCCTCGATCCGCCGACTGATAGCTTCGACTAAGTCATCAATCTGACCCTTTGTGGGTCTAACCTCCACCTTGGGATCCAGCAGGCCTGTCGGCCTAATGATCTGCTCAACCACCTGTGAGGAGATCCCAACTTCATAACTCGCGGGCGTTGCGGAGAGGAAGACGGCTTGATTGATTCGCTCAAAAAACTCCTCGAAACGCAGGGGTCGATTGTCAAGGGCGGATGGAAGCCTGAAGCCGAAGTCCACTAGGGTCTCTTTTCGAGATCGGTCGCCACGATACTGTCCATGCAGCTGAGGGATTGAGACGTGAGATTCATCGATGATAAGTAGGTAATCATCGGGGAAAAAGTCCAATAATGTGGAAGGAGGCTCGCCTTCGCTCCTCCCATCCAGGTGTCGTGAGTAATTTTCGATACCTGAACACACCCCGACCTCCGCCAGCATCTCGAGGTCAAACTGTGTTCGCATCTTCAACCTTTGAGCCTCAAGAAGCTTGTTATTAGATTCCAGGAACTTCAATCTTTCTTGGAGTTCTTCTTCGATGGAGGAGATGGCCCTCTTCATCCTTTCGTCCCCGGCGACATAATGAGTGGCCGGAAAAAACACGAAATCGGTCATCTCCTCGGCGACCTCGCCGGTCAGGGTGTCGATCCTGACGATCCGTTCAATCTCGTTGCCGAAGAGTTCGATTCGAACTGCCGTTTCGTCATATGCCGGATGTACCTCCAGGGTGTCCCCTTTGACCCTGAATTTTCTCCTAGCCAAATTCATGTCATTCCGTTGATACTGCATTTCTACTAGGCGCTTAGTAGCGTCCCGGAGATCCAATTCATCCCCCACGGCTACCGGCATGATTTGGTTCTGGTACTCCTCGGGAGAACCCAAGCCATAGATGCAAGATACCGACGCAACGACTATTACGTCCCTTCGGGTCAGCAGGGCAGCCGTGGCGGAATGCCTTAGCCGATCGATCTCATCATTTATCGTGGCATCTTTTTCAATGTAAGTATCTGACGAAGGTACATAGGCTTCCGGTTGGTAGTAGTCGTAGTAAGAAACGAAGTACTCGACTCGGTTTTCAGGGAAGAAGTCCCTAAACTCGCTGGCCAACTGGGCAGCGAGGCTCTTGTTAGGAGCTATGACCAGTGTCGGCTTCTGCACGGCCTCTATCAACCACGCGATAGTCGCCGACTTTCCTGAGCCGGTAATCCCCAATAGCGTCTGGAATTTGTCGCCCCTCATGATTCCGTCGGTGAGCGACTTGATGGCATTCGGCTGATCTCCGGCTGGCCCATATGGCGCTACGACTTTAAAGAGGCCCATCACTAGAGCCTATTAGTACTTTGCCTACCATGCAAAGTCCCCAAGGAGTTCGGCCATAATCCGTGAAACCTGGGGGTAGAGGTCTTCGACCTTACCGGAATTGTCGATGACATAACTGGCAATGGCGAGCCGATCACTACGTTTGGCCTGTGCAGCAAGCCTGGCGGTAGCGTCTGACTTTTTCATTGATCGCAAAGTAACTAGCCTGTCGATTGCGGTTTCGTCGTCTACATCAACCACGATGACTTTCTCAATCGGATAGCGGTCAGTTCCAGACTCCACCAATAGCGGGATCATCAGCACGACTACCCCCGGAAAATTCCGTTTCTCCAGATCGACTATCCGCTTTTGTATCTCCTGCCCTACTAAAGGGTGGACTATTGCATTAAGGTCCATCCTCGCCGATTCATCGAAGAATACGATGGAAGCTAGTTTGGGGCGGTCAAGCTTGCCCTGCGAATCGAGAACTCCGTGTCCAAAACGGTCAATAATTCGCCTTAGGCCTTCGCTTCCCGGCTCTACTACCGACTTAGCGATAGCATCAGCGTCTAAGACTTCAGCACCCATCTCGGAGAAGATGTCACCCACGGTTGATTTACCAGAACCTATGCAACCGGTAAGTCCGACGACTTTCACTCTCACCTCAAAACCACGAACAACGCAAACTCGCCCTGCTAGCTCTACGAACCTGCGCTACAAAAGCAGGCATCGAGGGCCTTGACCCTCGATGCCTCAAAACCAATACCTATCGATGATGAACCGAATTACTCCTCAGGCTCATCCTCAGGCTCATCCTTATGCTCGTCTTTTCCAATTCCAAACTCTTCGGCCCAAGCTGCTTGGGCTTCTGTCTCAGGCTCGAATTCCACCGAATAGTCGTAACTTCCGATGTAGTTACCTTCAGAGTCGTACTGATGCTCTCCAAACGCCTCACGGTACTCTGCCGCTAGTTCGCCGCCCTCGAGAGCCTGCTTGATGGAGAGACTTATCCGGCGCCTCTGCAGGTCGATATCGATGATCTTGACCCAGAGTTCTTCCCCGACACCGACTACCTGGTCTGGCAGTTCGACGTGGTGAGAGGCCATCTCCGAAATGTGGACGAGTCCTTCGATCCCCTCGGCGACCTGAATGAAACAGCCGAATGGAACGAGTTTGGTAACCCGACCGTATACCAGTTCTCCCACTTTGTGTGCATTAGCGAAATCCTGCCAAGGATCAGACTGCGTCGCCTTGAGCGACAACGAAATCCGCTCCTTGTCCAGGTCGACATCGAGCACCTTAACCAACACCTCATCGCCTACCGACACCACCGATGACGGGTGATCGACGTGCTTCCAGGAAAGTTCCGAGACGTGAACCAAGCCATCCATGCCACCGAGATCGATGAACACACCAAAGTTGACAATCGACGAAACGACACCCTTTCGAACCTCGCCGGGTTTGAGGTTCTCTAGGAACTCCTCGCGCTGCTCCCTTTGGGTCTCTTCTAGCCAGGCGCGACGGGAGAGAACTACATTGTTTCTGTTCTTGTCGAGTTCGATAATCTTCGCTTCGACCTCTTTGCCGATGTAGGGTTGGAGATCCCTCACTCGACGTAGTTCGACTAGCGATGCCGGCAGGAATCCGCGAAGGCCAATGTCGACGATGAGTCCACCCTTGACGACCTCAATAACGAGGCCTCGAACCATGCCGTTCTCTTCTTTGACCTTTTCGATGTTGCCCCAGGCACGCTCGTACTGAGCACGCTTCTTGGAAAGTAGCAACCGACCTTCTTTGTCCTCTTTCTGAAGGACAAGAGCCTCGACCTCGTCACCAAGCTTTACGATCTCATGTGGATCGACATCCTGCCTGATAGATAGCTCTCTGACAGGTATTACACCTTCGGACTTGTAGCCAATATCCAACAGGACTTCGTCCTTGTCGACTTTAACTACCTTCCCCCGAACTATGTCACCATCCTCGAATTCGATAATGGTACGTTCAATCGCCTCATCGAGCGAAAGATCGCCGAGGTCATCCTCGACAATTACTCGGGCTGTACCCTCTAAAAACTCCTCAGAGGGAACTGCGGTCTCTGACATTAGAACTTGTTGCTTTCTTTCCAACCAATAGGACAGATCATTCCGTACCCTCCAAACTCGAACAGCACAGAATTACCCATCCGAGATGCTAGCGGAGTAATTCCCTCGAGTAGGCAAAATAGATGCTAAAAGCTTCTCATCCGCTAATATATTTTCCTAATACTTCTTCGCACCAAGCCACCATGTCAGGCTTTTATGGATCAAACCCCTAGTGCTTGGCGTCACCCCAGTTTTGGCCCACCGACACGCTAACGGATAAGGGAACGCTAAGTTCGGCCGCCCCGGTCATATTACTTTCGAGGAGTTCAACCGCACGAGACACTTCGGAATCAAGGGCTTCGACTACGATTTCGTCGTGTACTTGCAGTACGATCTTTATTCCGTTGTCCCCTTCGAGGACCCGGGCGAGATTTACAAGTGCTTTTTTGAATATGTCCGCAGCTAGTCCCTGGATTCCGGCGTTCATTGCCTGTCTTTCAGCCGCTTGTCGTACCCGCGAATCAGATGATGCCAGTTCGGGCAGATACCTGCGCCTCCCAAATTCAGTCGTGGTATAGCCGACTTCACGAGTCTTTCTTATCGTCTCCTCCATATAACCCTTCACCTGGGGTAATGCTGCAAAGAACGATTCGAGAATTATTTCGGCTTCCTTGTTGCCGATGCCGAGCCGCTGGGCTAACCCGTAGGCTTCCATTCCGTAAGCGAGGCCGTATGCTACCATCTTTGCGGCTGTGCGTTGTTCGTAGGTAACTTCCTCCTCTGGCACCCCAAAGACCATCGATGCCGTGGTCGTATGCACATCTTTTCCTGCTTTGAAGGCTTCGACCAGTCCCGAATCGCGACTCAAGTGAGCAATTATGCGAAGCTCTATCTGGTTGTAGTCCGCTACCACCAGCTTGCTTCCCTTTGGAGCCACAAATACGTCTCGAAATCTCCTACCCTCTTCGGTTCGAATCGGGATGTTGTGTAGGTTCGGGTGTTCAGACGAGAGGCGACCTGTACGCGCGACGGTCTGTTGAAAAGTGGCGTGAATTCTCCCGTCAGCCGCTACTTCAGCGAGCAATGAGTCTCCGTAGGTTGAGCGGAGCTTCTCGAACTCCCGATACCTAAGCAGGGTCCCGACAAATGGATGGTCATCTTTCAACCTTTCCAAGGTTTGCGCGTCGGTAGAAAAACCGGTCTTGGTCCTTTTCTGGGGCGTAAGGCCCAAATCGCTGAAAAGTACTTGGGCTAATTGCTGTGTTGAGTTTGGATTGAAGCTCCTACCTATCAGCTTCTGCATCTCTGCAAGGAGGTATTTTGTTTGCTCCGTTATCCAAGCCGAAAGCCGCTCCAACCCCCTTACATCCACGGCAATTCCGAGGTGCTCCATCTTGGCCAGTACTCCAGCAAGCGGTATCTCTACCTCGCTGTATAGTTCATACATCCCCGCCCCGCGCAACTCGGCTTCGAGGACATCGGCAAGCAGGAAAATTATGGGCAACTCTTTTTTTGCATCGTCAAAAAACTTCTCTAGGTTAGCGCTGGTGAAGAGATCGTTACCCAAATCGGTACTGAACTCGATGCCTAGCCATTTGGACGACAAGTCAGCCAGCGAATAGCGTCCAGTGGACGGTTCGAGCAGGTAGCCAGCGATGGACATGTCGCCAGCAATCGACCACGGCTCTGCACTAATACCAAGATCCAGAATCGAACGAAGAAGTGCCTTGAGGTTAATTCCATAAAGTTTCTTGTGGGCAAGAGCCTCAAGTACTTCTCGCCATTCAGGCCCGCTTTGTTCAAAGTTCCCGATCAGAAGCGTCCCCGATGCGTCGACAATCGCAGCAGCCAATCCGAGCAGCGGCGATCTACCCGGTTCGTTAGACCAATGAGGCTGAATGAAGAGGGACTCGGTAGAGCCCAACCGCTGGGAGAATAGCGACGAGTTGATCTCAAGGGGAGGTAACTTGACTTCGGCCTTTTCGGACAACTCGGCTCCCGCTAGGTCTGTTCGACGGGCAAAGGCGGTACGAAAGCGATCAAACGCCCTCCTCAGGCCGAACGAATACAGTACTTCGCGAGCCCGCGCTGAGTTCCACTCTGCGAGATTGAATCGCTCAAGCTGGGTATCGATTGGCACATCGCGTACGAGCAAGGAAAGCTTAAGGTTTTCCTGGACCCTTTCACTTGCCTGGGAGATTGATTCCTTTAGCTTTGGAGAAAGGCTATCGATGTTTAAAAGCACACTTTCGATCGAACCATAGTCATTAATGAGCTTGGCGGCGGTCTTTTCGCCCACACCGCTTACGCCGATAATGTTGTCAGAAGGGTCCCCACGCAATGAAGCAAGGTGGGGATAAAGGGCGGGCGGAACTCCCACCTTAGCTAACACGGCCGCTTCATCCATAAAATCGACCTCGCTTACGCCCCGTTTGTTATATAGGACCGTTATGTCAGGGTCTCTCACGAGTTGGAAGCTATCTCGGTCGCCGGTAACTATGTAAACGGTATCCCCTTGGGCGGCGGCACGTGTGGCGACCGTAGCTATCACATCGTCGGCTTCATAGCCGTCGGCTTCGATCCAAGCGATATCGAGAGCGTCAAGAATCTCTCTAAGCAGCGGGAATTGGCTCACCAATTTTACCGGGACTGGTGGCCTATGCCCCTTGTAATCCGAATAGAGGTCATCCCTAAAGGTCTTGCCCTTTGCGTCAAAGGCGACCACCACCCTGTCGGGTTGATAGCTTTGCAGGAGGGTAGCAAACATGTTTGAGAATCCATGAAGGGCGTTGGTAGGCTGTCCTCCTTCGGTTTCCAAACTTTCCGGTAAGGCAAAAAAAGCTCGGAATGCAAGTGAATAAGCATCGATTAGAAGGGTGAGTGCCACGATCCAAGCCTAACCGAGCCGAGCCAGGATATCAGAGTGTATGAATCCAAAGAATTCCTGCCAGACTGCAAAGTCGATTAGCCTGCACCTTCATTTTTCGGGATTTATCAATCCTTCGATGATGGAGGCGGAAATCTCTTTCATGGTCTTGCGCTGGTTCATGGCCGTAGTTTGGATGAAACGGAAGGCTTCGGCTTCACCCATCTTGAAGTTATCCATTAAGTATCCCTTTGCCCGCTCAAGTGCCCTTCTGGCCTCTAGTTGGGCCTCTATCTTTGCCTTCTGGTCCTTGAGATCCCCAACCTCACTCTGAAGGGCTTTTGTCTCAGAGTATCTCGAAAGGGCTAATTCGATGGCAGGAACGAGGTCGGCAGCCTGGTAAGGCTTGACCAAATATGCCATTGCGCCAGCTTGACGAGCCTTTTCCACAAGTGCCCTCTGAGAGAACGCCGTCAGGATTAAAACTGCACAGATCGACTCCTCGGTGATCTGAGTCGCCACTTCTATGCCATCCTTCACCGGCATCTGTATGTCAAGGATAGCGATGTCGGGTTTCAATTCACGAATTGCGTCGAGGGCCTCGTCGCCCCTACCATAGGCGCCTACAACTTCATATCCTTCTGCCTGGAGAGTCTCTTTGAGGTCGAGGCGAATGATCGCTTCATCTTCTGCAATGATAACTCTTGTACTCACCTAGATCTCCTTGTGTCGACAAACCAGAAACGAACCTGCAGCTATCTGTGTTGAAAAAGCACGCTAGCTTACAATGCAGGTAATCAGTTCTTAAACGGTGGTTTGAAATGATAATTGACGGTATTCCCCTCTGGGTGGCATCCACCAACTGCTGGATCGTCTCAGTAAATCATAAGGAGTGCGTGCTTATTGACGTACCCCCGGATCCTCAAGCCGTGCTGGGTAGGCTCGAGCACTGGAACCTCAAACCGGTCGCCATTATAGCTACGCATGGGCATGCCGATCATGTGGGCGGAGTATCCGAGTTGCTAAAAATGTCCGTCGACCACCCCACGATAGATGATCAACCAGTCACCCCTCGAACCTATATACATCCGCAAGACCGCCACATGATCGACGATCCAATATCCTCTTCCTACATGCTTAAACCGGCACTCGAGGCAACCGGTTTTGATTTTCGCCCTCCGGAGGAGATTATCGACTTGCAAGATGGAGACAGTGTGAAGGGGGCGGGAATGAGCTTCGTTGCGCTACATACACCGGGACACACACAGGGCTCGGTCTGCATCCAGTTGAGTGTCGAAAATCAACCCCCTATGTTATTCTCGGGTGACCATCTTTTCAGGGGTTCCATCGGCCGAACCGACCTTCCTGGCGGATCATATACACAATTAATGGAGTCAATGTCGACGAAGATAATTCCTCTCGCCGATGAAACCGTGGTTCTCCCAGGTCACGGTGATCCCACTACCATAGGTCGAGAGAAGAAAATGAATCAGTTTCTCCAAGCAATCCTGTGATTGGAATACCATAATTACCCTTTAGGAACCGACGATTCCCATGGAGCAAATTCGTGCTGACCTGCCTGGGCTTCCCAATAACCTGCATTGAATCTCGGATGCCTACTCTTCGAGCACACTTCCAGGAGGATTACGAAGCCGAAAGTCGATTTATTTCGATTAGACTGACTGGTCAGTACAACTGCTGGAGGTAGCGTGGCTGGTCTGTCGAAGAAATGGTTGCTTGTCATCGTTGGTATAGCGGTGTTGGCTATACAGCTAGCATTTATAACCTCCTACGTCGGAGCCTTACACTCACCTGAACCTCACCAGTTGAAAGTTGGGGTTTTGGCCCCCAATAGCCAAGTTCAGGCACTTTCGCGTTCCCTCGGCACATCCACGCAGTACCTAGCTCTTTCGAATGAACCGACTAAAGGGAAGCTGCTTCAACAGGTGAATGACGCAGAGTTATTCGCCGGCTTTATCCCGGGTAAGCAGTCGTCGGAACTCTATATCTCCTCTGCTCAAGGGACGGTGGCTGCAAACCTTATAGAAGGGATATTTTCTCAAGTTGCGTCGCAAAGCCACTCGATCCTCCACGTTACCGATGTAGATCCATTGCCGGCCAGCAATTCGGGCGGTTTGGTCCAGTTCTATCTAGTGATCGGCTGGATTGTAGGTGCATACCTTTTCGCAGTCGTATTTGGTCTTCTGGCGGGGATGACTCCGAAATGCTTCAGCGGGCTTTTAAGAAGGCTCCCAGCATTCTTGGGATATGCCCTACTCTCCGCCGTTGGTGGTGCGGTCATAGTCACCAATCTCTTCGGGTATCAAAAGGGTCACGAACTTGCGGTAATTCTCATTGGCCTGTTAATTGTGACCGGTGTCTCTCTGACAACAGCCGCACTGCAATCGGCGGGTGGCCTGGTTGGAACGGGACTAGTAATACTTTTATTTGTAGTCGCGGGTAATCCATCGGCGGGGGGACCATGGCCTATGGCAATGCTGCCATCGCCTTGGAGGCAAGTGGGCCACTGGCTGCCAAACGGAGCAGGCTTAACTGCTGTTCGAGATGTGCTATTTTTCCATGGTCACGGCTTGACCGGTCAGATTCTCGTGCTCGCAGCATACGCCGTTTTTGGCTTTGGGGTATGGGTCCTGTTGAGCCTAAGGGGTAAGCCATTGTTTGAAATCGATTTGGCGGCAAAATAAGCAGCAAGTCAGAAGGAAGGCGTCCGAGGTTGAGCAAAGGCGTACAAGACGGGGTGATTTACGAGCGAAACTCGACTGCGAGTACACCGGGCGAGTTGCTTGCTGAGCACAAAGATGGCCACACGAAGATCCCAGTGTTTCGGGCTGCCATTGAACTCTTTTCCGAAAATGACTATTCCGGAACGACAATGGACGAGATCGCTCAGCGTGCCGGAATTGCCAAAGGAACCTTGTTCTACCGTTACGGCTCCAAATCAAATTTGATGGGAAAGCTACTTAGTGATGGCGGGACCGTTTTGGCGGAGGCGATTGATAGAGCCTGCTCTTTGGTAGAGGAATCGGAGCGTTGGCGAACTTGCATCCAAGTACTAGTCAGGTCGGTAACCGAGCACCCAAGCTTTGCCAAGCTGCTGTTGGCAGAGCTTTGGCGGAATGACCGCCCCTGGTCGGAGGAGATATTAGCCACTAGACAGTTGATCGTCGAGACGTTGGCTGGCTATCTACCACGGAGCGTAGGCAGCCAACGGTCCAGAGCAACTTCACTTTTTGGAATGGTGGTATTTAGTACGCTAGAAGCTATCGGCGGCGACAGCAGTTTGGATTTGGGCGAATTGACCACGTTGATGGAGGTGTACATCCAGTTTGGCATAATCAACAACTCCCCCAGCTTGGCCCCGCAACAGAATTGCTAACTTTTCATGACCCAGGTGGTGTCCATGTACAAGTACATCTTCGATGTATTCGGCCTTATCAAAAAACTGTATTGAAACTAAAAACGGTTACTTGACGGATACTTATCTGGAAAGTCCATATTGAGTTCTTTTTCGATTGCATGGAGTCACGAAATATCCACTCAGCCGGAAGGTTCAGCGGCAATATCCATCTAGACACTAATATCCATCTAGACACTATGGCGGCAATGCAACGGACCTGGTCCGGTCGGTCAATCCTCCAATTTCAGTGAGGGCTCAACTTTGCCAAACCACTTCCTTTGGCACACCCCAATGATACATTCGTCGACACTCCAAATCCGATACAGTACCCAGAATCAAGTGGCCTGACGATTTAGCCTGCCACCTCAGACTCTGCCCGAGGACACTCAGGGTGTAATTTGTCCAGCCTGATGCATTTGGGCTTCGAGGGCCGCGAGACGTTCGATGAGTAAATTTAAGGTTATATCCTGCTGCTTCAGATGCTCTTGAATTTCTACCGCTTCGTGCAAGACGGCATCCGCATCCTCGTAGGTGGCTTCGGACCGCTTATCCTGCGCTGCAGCCAACACATTTTGGCCAACGATGATTACGGAGAGTAGAACCAATTGCAAAAATGTCTGTGATATCCAGGAGACTAGGATTACTGGGCTTTGCGACCGGATGGCAGATGGCAGGCTCACCAACGCTAGCACTGCGAAGGCGTACGCACACCACATCGTTCCTACGCCGGTAGTTACCTTAACTGCGAGCCAAGCATTAAAGCGCGCCGCAGTGGAACCCGTCGGCAGTTGATCTACAACCTTGACGGGTTCGTCTTGATGTGCTAATTTTCTCACTGTGTGCGGATGGGGCACGTACTCGTAGGTGTTGGATTCAGCCATCGAAATGTATCCTCCCGTGTCGGTAACTCAATCTAAATAGAGTGATCCCTTCGGCATCCTATCCCGCATTCGCATGCGGCTCATTACCATCTTTCGCGCTTGCCACACTACGCATCGACGAGGGGAAGGCATCTTGGAACCCTTTCAGCAAATAACCAGCGATTGGAGTGGTTGGTACGAAATCTTTGGCGTCAAGATCCTCAAGGCAAACTCACCTCACTGGATGAGTTAAAAGGGCGCTAAAGGGGCTTGGGAATTGATCTTCCTGAAACTTCCGATCATTGGCCTAGGGCTATCTAATGACAAATCTAGAGCGATAGCTTTTATATAATGACCACCGTCTTTGACGGGATACTCTTGCGTTTTTGTGGAGATGAAACTTCGGGCCCAAGTAGCTTTGATTGCAGGGCCTTGAGTACCCGGGGCGGGACTCGAACCCGCATGCCCTTACGAGCAGAGGCTTTTGAGGCCTCCGTGTCTACCATTCCACCACCCGGGCGTAAAAACAAAATGCGCAAAAAAGACCATAGCACCAAAGATGCGCTGACCAACATCTTCTGGAGAGTAACTTGCAAATAGTTTTCCTAAAACTCGGTGTAACTATTTTGATCCCAGTTGAGTCTAACTACTAAATGTCTGCCTGGCCGAGCACTCCGTTCAAACTACCCATAGACCCGAGACTTAAAAGGACAGTGGCTGCACCAGCCACTGTAGTCGCTAAACCTATGTTTTTAGAACTTGCCTTAGTTGCCAAGTGGCCAGGTACTCTAGTTGGTCAAGTTAACGTTGCCGGATCAAAGTCAGAAGCCGGAGGGGCGAGATGATCTGTTTTTTGTTCCCTGGGCAAGGCTCGCAGAAGCCACAGATGGGACAGCCGTGGACCGAACATCCTTCGTGGGAGCTAGTAGCGGAGGCATCAAATGCGAGTGGGCGCGATATCGAGCACCTGCTGCTGAACGCGAGCGCCGAAGACCTGTCGGTGACGCGTAATACGCAGCTTGCTACCTACGTGATGTCAATGATCGCCTTAGACGCCGTCGAAAGGTTAGGAATTGTTCCGCAGCTTGTTGCTGGACATTCATTAGGGGAATACTCGGCCCTTGTGGCTGCCGGTGCCCTGGCGTTCGACTCAGGTGCAAAATTAGTCGCCGAGAGATCGGAAGCGATGGCCATCGCCGCCGAAGAGTCCCCTGGCGCAATGGCCGCCTTACTGGGCATTGAGGACGAGGTCGCCGAGAGGGCATGCGACATGGTTGAAGGTGTCTGGGTAGCGAACTATAACTCCGGTGGGCAGATCGTAATAGCCGGCACTAAAGATGGGGTAGCCCGGGCGTGTGAAGTCGCCAAGGAGATGGGCGCAAAGCGTGCCATGGTCATACCGGTTGGCGGTGGATTTCACACGCCTCTGATGGATTCGGCAAAATCAAGGCTGAAGAAGGCCCTTATATCTACCCGCTTCTATGATGCTGAAGTCCCAGTTGTCGCTAACGTCGACGCAACCGAGCACTTTTTGGCGTCGGACTGGCCTCGCCTACTTCTGGAACAACTGACATCACCAGTTAAATGGTCACAAACCCTGAAGTTGATACACGGATTTCATCCGCACCTGCTAGTCGAAATGGGACCGGGAGCGGTACTAGCGGGACTGGTAAGACGTGCAATGCCCGAAGCAAGAGTACTAAGCGTATCGAGCCCAGACAACCTAGATGACCTCGTTGAGGCAATCTCAGAAGCTGGACCCTTGCATGAATTTGCAAAGGCTCATCACGGAGAGCACCTTTTTATGCAGGAAAGAATAGTGGTGAGTCCTATTGCCGGAATATTCGTTCCCGCCCTAGAGACGGTATCAAGTGAGCCCCTCAAAGAGGGAGCTTCCATCACCGTTGGTGAGGTCCTTGGAAGGGTTAACGACACCGAAATTCGCTCACCTTTCGAAGGCACGCTTATGGGAATAATAGCCCTAGACGGCGAGAGAGTAACACCGAGTCAGCCACTTGCTTGGCTAAAAACAGAAGGAGCATCGAGATAGTGGGATTCGGAGCAAGAATTACCGGTTGGGGGTCCGCCGTACCGGACAAGGTGGTCACAAATGCCGAATTTGAAAGTCGCATGGAGACTTCTGACGAATGGATAACCGAGCGAACCGGTATCAAGGAGAGGCGGTGGGGAGGAACTACATCCTCGCTATCCATAGAGGCGGGAACTGCTGCGATTAAGCGTGCTGGTATAAGCCCTGCCGACATCGACCTCCTTATCTTGTCGACCACAACGCCTGATCAAGCGGTCCCCGCCACCTCTGCGGTTGTCTCTCACAAGATCGGGACCTCCGGAGGGGCATTCGACCTGAATGCAGCGTGCGCCGGCTATGTGTATGCGATGGTCACCGGAAGAGCCATGATCGGCGCTGGGATAAATAAGAAGGTGCTCGTTTTAGGAGCGGACACCCTTTCCCGAATTACCGATATGGATGATAGGGGTACCGCAATTCTTTTTGCAGATGGAGCCGGCGGTGTCGTCCTCGAAGCCACCGAGGGACAGGACGATTTTTTAGGGTGGGACCTAGGAGTCGATGGCTCTGCGCAACCGATCCTCTATGCCGATCATGGTAGCTACCTCAGGATGGAAGGTCGCGAGGTCTACAAGAAGGCAGTTAGGGTCATGGTCGAATCCGCAGAAGTAGCCATGCGTCGTGCGGGGGTTACTTCTGACGATATAGCACTATGCGTTCCACACCAAGCGAATATCAGAATCATCGAGGCCGCTTGTAACAGGCTGTCAATACCGATGGAGCGTGCATCGGTTGTCCTAGATCGCTTCGGGAACACCTCCTCGGGATCTATTCCTTTGGCACTGGTCGATGCTGAGGAAAAAAATCGTTTAAAGCCCGGCGACCTTGTGTTGTTTTCCGGATTCGGAGCCGGAATGACCTGGGCAAGCGCCGTTGTCCGTTGGAGTGGGAACTAGTGAACCAGGCCACAGCAAGACACGTCTTTATTACCGGAGGTGCCACCGGGATAGGCCTCGCTACCGTTAGGCAGTTTCTCGATTCTGGTGATAGAGTCACGCTCTGCTATAGGACACACGAACCCCCTGTAGATCTGTTGCCGAAGGACAATCTTTTTGAGGCCAAGGTAGATGTCACTTCGCAGCAAGATATCGAACGGGCGTTTAAGGATGGTGAGGATCGATTTGGTCCGGTAGGAGTCCTCGTCGTCAATGCGGGTGCCACCGTCGATACTTTGATGCTAAGAATGTCGGAAGACGCCTGGAATAAGACTATCGAGACAAACCTCACCGCGAGCTATCGACTTACAAAACGGGCACTTGCCTCAATGGTAAAGAACCGATATGGAAGGATAGTGCTCATTTCATCCGTGGTAGCCGTTATGGGTTCGGCGGGTCAGGCAAATTACGCTGCGTCGAAAGCGGGCATGATTGGCCTAGGTAGGTCCCTGGCGAGGGAGGTGGCCTCCCGTAACATAACCGTAAATATTGTCGCCCCCGGAGCGGTGGCGACCGAGATGGTCTTGAGTCTCCCCCAGGCGCGACTCGACGCGTTAGCTAAAGAGACTCCGGTAGGGAGAATAGCGCAGCCTGAAGAGATCGCTAGCGCTATTTGTTACCTAGCTTCAGACCAAGCTTCGTTTATTACAGGTGCCGTCTTGGCTGTGGACGGTGGTCTTTCAATGGGAATTTAAATCCCTTTGAATGCCAGTTTTTACGCAGCTTTAGAGCTGTCTACCGAAGGTCGGTTGGCAGTAGATGTGTCAGTGAAAGGACTCGAAATGGACCAGCAGGAGTCGTTTGAAAAGTTTAAGGGTTGTGCCGTCAAGGTGTTAGGAGTAACGCCTGATCAGGTCACTCTTGACGCGCGTTTCGCCGAAGACCTCGACGCGGACAGCCTTGACCTAGTTGAACTGGTCATGGCCCTTGAAGACGAGTTCGGTGTCAACGTCGAGGAGTCAGAACTCGAAGGCGTCCAAACCGTACAGCAGGCCTATGAGTTAGTTACCGGGAAGATGGGATGAAAATAACTTGGGGGCCAAATGGGCCGAGCGACGGAATTGATGCTCCTTATAAGGTAGCTATAGTCGGCGTTGGGGTAATAAGCGGCATCGGAAATTCCAAGGAGAAGTTCTGGAAGGGTCTTTTCGGACCAGCGCCGGTTGGTATGAGAACGGTCGACGATTTTGACCCCTCGTTGTGGCTCGGACCGAAAGAGATCCGCCGCCATGACCGCTTCAACCAATTTGGGATCGCAGCCGCTTCACTCGCATTGGAGGATGCCGGAGATCTGCAGATCACCGATCCCGCAAGAGCGGGAGTACTAGTGGGAACCGGGGTTGGTGGGCTCGAAAGCCTAGAGACCCAGGTTATGGTGGGGAATACTCGGGGCTTCGATAGGGTGACTCCCTTTTTGGTTCCCTTGATGATGGCCAATGCTGGTGCCGCCTCGATTTCGATGCGCTTCGGTCTAGAAGGACCATGCGAGACGACGGTGACGGCCTGTGCCGCCGGTACTCAAGCTATCGGCAATGCAGCAAGGTTGATCGCCAGCGGTCGATGCGACGTCATGTTTACCGGTGGTTCTGAGTGCGCAATGACTGAAACGGCTAAAGCCGGCTTTCGCAACATGACCGCTATGTCCAACGCCGGGATATCTCGTCCATTCGACAAGGACAGGGACGGCTTTATGATGGGCGAAGGCGCGGCGATCCTCATACTTGAAGAGCTCGAAAGGGCGAAGGCAAGAGGAGCCCATATCTATGGCACTATCGATGGAGCCGCTTCCAACGCCGATGCCTACCACATAACCGCACCGCGCCCACATGGCATCGGTGCAGCGTCGTGCATGCAACTAGCAATTGATGACGCGGGACTCCTTCCCTCCGACATAGCCCATATCAACGCCCACGGAACTTCGACTCCAATGAATGATCTGGCCGAAGGTGAAGCAATGAATCTGGTTTTCGGACCCAATACTCCACCCGTTACTTCGGTAAAGGGGGCACTCGGTCACTCGTTTGGATCTGCGGGAGCTTTGGAAGCAGTAGCTGCGTGCCTAACCATCGAACATCGGATCATCCCGCCCACGGTTGGCACAAAAGATATTGATCCGGACATTCATGTCGATGTGGTGATGCACGAAGGTCGACCATTTACTCCTGGACCGATCATTTCAAACTCCTTCGGATTTGGTGGACACAACGGATCGATAATCATAAGCCCCTACCAAGGCTGACGAAATTTCCTGGGGAGGAAATCGGCGTATAGAGATATCCCCGACCGTTTCATATGTCACGCCAATTTGAGGGTCGAGGCGGATTCGATGAAGAAGTCGTCGGCTGGGCACTAGCTTGGATTCTGTGGAATCAAAAAAAAGCGACATGCCCAGCGGCGCACCCCTTCCAAAAGATGCCGAAATCGGATCCTTCAGTCTCACACCACCTTGGCTAGTTGACGTATCAAAGCTCGAGTGGCTGGGTGAAATTGACTCATTAAGAAAGCGGACCCACGCCGAACTACCTTCTTTAATCAAGAAGCGGAGGTTGCCTCCGGCAAATAGAGTTATCGGAACGGGCTTTCAGCTCGGAAAGGCACTCTTACTATGGCGATTACTAGAGCGACGATCGGGAGGATCAGTTTCAAAGCGCGGTATTTCTCACCGTCTTCGAGACGCATTTGAGGAGCTTGGGCCGACTTATATCAAATTAGGGCAGATACTCTCAGCAGGAAATGGAATTTTCCCAGAAGAACTCGTTAGTGAGTTTAAGTCCCTGCTAGACCAGGTCAAGCCCGAACCTTTCTCAGTCGTCCGCCAGACGATTGAGAAAGAACTGAAAAGGCCACTTGAAGATATTTTTTCTGAATTTGACATCAGGCCACTCGCAGCCGCCTCGATAGCGCAGGTTCATGTCGCGAAGCTGAGGACCGGAGAAGAGGTTGTTGTGAAGGTGCAACGACCAAATGTCGCAGAGCTAGTGCGAAGTGATCTAGCAGCAATGAGCTGGATTGCCCCTGCGCTGGTAGGCCGAATACCGATTTCTGCCCTTGCTAACCCCCCTGCGCTCGTCGAGCTTTTTGCCGAGACAATTATCGAGGAACTCGACTTTCGCCTTGAAGCAGCCAACATGTTGGATATTGCCGAAATACTCGCTAAGACCAATCAACGAGCCTTGATTGTGCCGAGACCTCACCACCGCTACGTCACTCGAAAAGTCTTGGTGATGGAGAGACTCAAGGGCTTTAGCTGGGACGACGTCTCGGGCATGCTAGATGCGGGAATCGATACCGCACAAGTAGTCAGTGCAGGCATGATCGCATTTATGGAGGGCGCCATGATATACGGGGTATTTCATGGCGACCTGCACGGAGGTAACCTCCTTGTGCTGAATAGCGGGGAAGTTGGCCTGCTGGACTATGGCATCACGGGAAGACTGGGAGAAAAAAAACGACTCGCCTTTTTAAGGCTTTTGATAGGGGGCACGATTAATGACGTTACCATGCAGGTTAGTGCGCTAAGAGATATGGGAGCATTACCACAGGATACCGATCTAGAGTCGGTCATCAAGGAGTTGGGACTAGATGGGCCCGCGATGGACCCGACGGCGATGACCCCTGATGAACTCGTGGCAGAAATAAGAAACTTGACAAAGGCCCTTTTAGGATTTGGCGCCAAAATGCCCAAAGAACTCATGCTGTTCGTAAAGAACATGATCTTCTTAGACTCCGCAATGGTCTCTCTTGCTCCCAATTTAGATCTATTTGCCGAGATAACCCAGCTG
The DNA here is from genome assembly GCA_021842145.1 of Actinomycetes bacterium. Taxonomy (GTDB): domain Bacteria; phylum Actinomycetota; class Acidimicrobiia; order Acidimicrobiales; family Acidimicrobiaceae; genus JABEUN01. Next base: position 31,121 of record JAKCBW010000005.1, on the reverse strand, counting down.
GCTACCTACTTTACATCCAAGTACGGTGAGAAGTTCGCTCAGGAAATTGGCGTCGACCTACGACAAACACCAGTTGACCTGCTAGGAGTCAAGGAGTCCTTGGGACTAGATCCGTCGATCGATACCCTGACATACAAGGAGTTAGTAGAACGACGAGAGCTTATTAGAAAGCGAATGGAGGTTGGGGGACGAAATCGTCCAACCAAGAAAAAACTCGCCTCCACATGGAAATTCGCCAGGACCATTGCGGGTAAAAAGGGCTAACGGTCGAAAAATGATTAACCATTTTTGAGCCTCACCCGCTGGGTCGCCAGGGGTTCATCTAATGCTCCTTTACGCGACAGGCGGTGGTATGCCAGGAAAAAGACGGCAAGGATGCATGCCAATGCGGGGCTTAGCGAACCCATAGTGAAAACTCACACCTCTATTGCCACTTTGGTACGTCAATCAAAATATGCATTTCGAATTCGAGCCGTATAACGCTTCAAAATAAAGGCGGTTGTTTTCGAAGTTCGGACGCGGAGGACTTGATGTAGGCAACGTGAGTGCCACTTCTCAAAAATCGAGTGCCCGCTGACGAGCTCCCGAAATCTACCGAGCATTTCCTTGGGGTTTAGTAACAAGTTGTTTTAGAAGGTGATGACCATGCAGTTCTGGGTTTATTCGGAATGAAGGTTATCGCCGGTGCCACTTCCACCTTAAACTTCATACAAGGTGAGCTACCTCGACCTACCCCTTTGCTGTAAAGCCCACGACGGAATCTTCCGAGCGTGTGCGTGATAATGATCGGGTATTTGCCTCATCTTTTGGTCGATGTAAAACTCTTCGATACCAAAAAAACTATCTCCAACTAGCTTCAATCTTTCCACCATAGAGTTGATCAAACTATCTGGTGGACTGTTACCGTGCCTCTTCCAGACCACCATTGGCACTCCGCAAGATTCGCACTCAGCTATCCAGCAATCCTCATCCTCATAAAACCGTTCGCTTAGCACTGCTGCTTCGCAAAGTTGACAAAGAGCCGACCCCACTTTACTAACTAAGCTCATCCAGGGCGCTGCGCAGTTCTGCTACAAACTTGAAAGCTCCATCCGGACCTTCCCCAGCCAACAGTCGACCGACGAGTGCCGAACCGACAATCACTCCGTCCGATGACCTCGCCGCCTCTTTTGCCTGCTGAGGATTTGAAACTCCGATCCCAATTAGCACTGGCTTTTCAGAAAACCCCCTAAGGCGGCTACCTATCAAGGTCGCTGACTCCGATAACGTGCTTCTTACCCCGGTAACACCCATGGTGCCGACAGCGTATACGAAGCCTTCTGCCTCTTTACAAAGCATCTTGGCCCTACTATCTGGAGTAGTCGGTGCAACCAACTGGACGGTCTCTATTCCGTGTGCTTTACCCACCGCCCTCCACTCCCCCATCTCTTCTATGGGAAGATCGGGTAGTACTACGCCGCCTACGCTAGCCTCGTCTAACCAGCCAGCAAAGCGCTCCAAGCCAGCATGATGGACAATATTGAAGTAAGTCATGATCGCAAGGGGAGCACCAAAGCTCTGCTTGGCCAGGGCCCCGAGGATACTCGAAGGGGTAGCTCCTGACTCTATCGCCCTTTGAGATGCCTCCTGGATCACGGGACCATCCATGATTGGATCGGAAAACGGTATTCCGATCTCAACGGCGTCGGCACCGGCTGCTACTACCGCATCCAGGACTTCCAGCCAGTCACCACCGAGCCCACCCGTAATGTAAGGTACGAGTATCTTTTTCGACGAGGATTTCGCTAGATCCAATCGAGAGGATAGAGAAAGGGTCATGCCAACCTGTCCTTCAGTAATTCTGCAACCACACTTGCGTCTTTGTCGCCCCTGCCGGACATGGTGATTACGACCTTCGACCCATTAGGGATAATCTTGCCGGCCTCTCGGAGGACCCAAGCCACGGCGTGTGCCGGCTCGAGTGCCGGAATTATACCCTCAGACTGCGATAGGACCATCGTCGCCTCGAGGACTTCGTCATCGTTGACTTGGTAGTACTCAGCCCGACCGATGGAATGCAAGAACGAATGCTCTGGTCCTACCCCAGGGTAATCGAGACCCGCAGACACCGATTGCGCCTCACTGACCTGCCCAAATTCGTCCTGTAAAAGCATGGTCCGCATGCCATGAACGATACCGGGTGAGCCTCGGCCAATAGCGGCTCCGCCCAAAGGCTCGACTCCAACCAACCTGGTATTCTCCTTGGATGCGAAGCCGGCGAAGGTTCCAGCGGCGTTCGAACCCCCTCCGACACAAGCTACGACAAAATCCGGGTCTCCACCGATCTCTTGTTCAAACTGCGCCTGCGCCTCATCCCCTATTATTCGCTGGAACTCCCTAACCATATATGGGTAGGGATGCGGACCCATAACCGAACCTATGCAGTAGTGAGTACTCTCGACATTTGCGACCCAGTCCCTCATAGCTTCGTTTATCGCGTCCTTTAGGGTTTTTGAGCCCGAAGATACCGAAACCACCTCGGTGCCAAGAAGTTTCATCCGGAAAACGTTGAGTTCCTGTCGCTTTACGTCAACCTCGCCCATAAAGACTGTTGCGTCGAGTCCGAAGAGTGCTGCGGCGGTAGCCGTTGCGACACCGTGCTGCCCTGCGCCAGTCTCGGCAATTATCCGTTTTTTGCCCATCCTCTTGGTCAAAAGCGCTTGGCCGATGACATTATTGATCTTGTGTGAACCTGTGTGATTTAGATCTTCTCTTTTGAAAAATACATCTACGCCCAGCTTCTCCGAAAGCCTTTTGACGAAGGTTAGAGGAGTGGGTCTTCCGGCATAGTTTGAAAGAATCCGATAATACTCTGATCGAAACTCGGGATCTACCCAGGACGATTCGAAGGCCTCCTCCAGCTCAGAACAGGCCGCGATCAGCGATTCAGGAACGTAGACGCCACCGAACTCTCCGAAGCGGCCCCTTTTTTCTGGCCTACCCATTACGTTCAATCCGACTCCTCCCAGTTGTAGGGCATATCTTCAGTAAAAGCGCCGTCTTGGTGCCAGTAATCAGCTTCCTCAATCTCTACGGCTTTAGCGTTTCTGATAAACGCCCTTAATTTGGCGGGATCCTTTTTGCCCGGGCTGGCCTCCACGCCCGAAGCGACGTCCACACCATAAGGTCGAACCCTTTCGATTCCAACAGCCACATTTTCGGCATTCAGTCCACCAGCTAGCAACATGCGTCGTTCTGGGGACATCCCCTCGACCAATGACCAGTCAAAGACCGAGCCAGATCCCGGGTTAGAGCTGTCGACCAACGTGGCCCAGATTCGATAAGCATCGAGGTTTCTGAGCTGTGAGTGGCCGGCCGGAAAACTTTTTATTACGTATCGAACTCGATCAGAGACGAAGTTAGTTGCCGTCGGTCCCTCATTTCCATGCAGCTGAGCTCCACTTAGCCCGATCTTATTCACCAGCTTTGCCACCTCTTCTGGTCTTTCATTGACAAAAACTCCAAATGTCAAAACTGATCCGGGAAGTTGGTGGATTATCTCGGATACAGTTCGCTCATTGACCTGCCGTTTCGATGGAGCAAAAATGAAGCCAAGGGCATCGGCTCCAAGCGCGACCGACAAAAGTGCATCTGATTCGTTGGTAATTCCGCATATCTTCACAAAAACTGACATTACAAACCCCTGCCGGCGGTCACAAATGCTCGCAACAGTTCCTCGGGGGATTTTGCACGTATGAGGGCCTCGCCAATCAGGGCACCATCGAAGCCAGCCTTCGACAAGGTGGTCAACTGCTCGGGATCGCTTACGCCGGACTCTGCAATCTTAACCAGTCCTGCCGGAACCAGTTTGGATAGCTTAAGCGCCCTTGTTGTATCGACACTGAAGGTTGTCAGATCACGTTGGTTTATTCCTAAGATATCCGCTACCGAATCATCTAGTTGGGCTAATTCCTCCTCGTTGTGTACCTCAAGTAAAACTTCGAGTCCGACCCTGTGGGCGAGGTCAGAAAAGCGTACTACCTCTTCTACGGAAAGAGCAGCAGCGATAAGCAGGACTGCATCAGCACCGATAAGCCTTGCATCGAGTACGTCCAGCTCTGAAACTGTAAAGTCTTTTCGGAGAATTGGAAGGTCGGTAAGCGTTCGTGCCAATTTTATGTCATCCATCGAGCCAGAGAAGAACTCCCGATCGGTGAGGATGGATATCCCTTTCGCACCACCTTGGACGTAGCTTGCCACTTGATCGGATACCGATATATCGGGAGCTAATTCGCCTTTTGAAGGAGATCTCCGCTTCACCTCGGCGATGATGGACACGCCGCTCTGTTCGGTCAGTGACCCTGATAACGATCTCGTAGGAGGCAAATCATGAGTCATCCGGATCAGTTCTTTTACGTCGCGGTGGTCGTCCTTCGCTCTCATGCGATGCCAAAGCATAATTTTGTCCAGGTAGGTCTTCATCTACCTCAAATCCTAACCGCACAATCCATTTCATCAACGAGCCCACCGATGATGATATGGCCAGAAGCCAATACCGGTCCAAAACTTCACGTTCAACAAACCACTCGGTACCAGGAGGGGGGAATCTCATTAGGAGGTTGAATACTCAAGATCCGTCGATCGAATCCTCCGCAAAAACGACAGACATTGCCTAGCACAATTTGAAAGCAGAGGCTCTGACACGACCTGATCTCCTGCTGAAGAGATATTCGAGTGACCCGCAGCATAGGCAATTGCAATATATGTTGTACGTCGTCGAGTTAAGGTGGACGGAACCGTTTGGGTTACTTTGTTGCGAGTTTGGCTTAATTCGAGTGTTTTTCAGCTTGCTCAAAGCCGCCACGACCTTTTCATGTCAAAGGACGACCTCATAACCCTCAATTTGTCTAATTGGCACTACCATGGCTTGAGAATGTGGGGCGTATAATTTGACAGAGCCTCAGTCCTTGAATGCTAATGAGTCGCTAAAAAGGAAACCTTGACCGATGGAAGAAAGCGGAGTCGTTATCGTTGTCGAAGATGACCCTTCCATCGCCGACCTATTGAACGGGTATCTTCGCAAGGAAGGTTACCGTGTACTTCTCGCTCCTAATGGCGCAAAAGGATTGGAACTCTTTTCAAATAACCAACCGAGCATGTTGATCCTGGACATCTCTCTGCCAGGCGAAATAGATGGGCTAGACGTGTGTCGAGAGGTCAGAAAGACCTCAAGCGTACCGATAATAATGCTCACGGCAAGAGACAGCGAATTGGACAAAATACTCGGCCTAGAGCTTGGAGCGGACGACTACGTTACCAAGCCATTCTCTCCCAGGGAACTACTCTCCCGAATTCGAGCGGTGCAAAGGAGAACTATATCCCCATCAAAGGCTCGGGGAGAGGATCAAATAGTTGTTTCCGGGGTCACCGTAGACTTCCGGACGAGGGAAGTGTTCGTTACTGGGGAGTCAGTTCCCTTCACGGCTAAAGAGTTTGAGCTGCTTGCTTACTTCCTGCGAAATAGGAGGGTCGCACTATCTCGTAGGCAGCTGCTCGATGGAGTGTGGGGACCTGATTGGTACGGGGATGATCGCACCGTTGACGTTCACGTTCGACAACTGCGCAAAAAGCTAGGAAGCTCATTCCCCTTGGTGACGGTCTGGGGAATCGGATACCGGATGGATTAGGGGTCGAATTGAGACGAAAGATCACCCTGACCCTCGTTGTTTCGGTAACTAGTGTCATATTGATAGCTGGCTTTGGAGTCTTGCTACTCTCCCGACAGATATCGGCCCATCAAGGTCGTGCATTTCTAATCAGGACGGTCCGTACTATAGTTGCGACCCAGTCGTCGCACCCCTACCTTGCTCGAGAAGTCGTCAAAATTGCGGGACTCAATGGTGCCCATTTCGAAACTCTTTATTCCAATGGCACAGTTTCCGGAAGCATCAATGCACTCCCGAGCAGTCTTGTGAGTGCATCAACCGGCCACCCGGGGGAAATCTACACGCTTACACAAGGATCCAGCATCTATGCCGCCGTCGATATCCCCGTTAGCCGAACCACCCCCAAGGGTCACGTCACCGGCCTGATTGTAGTCCTGCAAAAGTCAATTGCAATTCCACCTCGAAGCATCCTTTTTCTAGTACTGGTTGCAGTGGCTGCAATTCTCATTGCATTGCTAGTCGGAGAGTCAATTTCTGCCCGCATCACGAGACCAATACTCGGCCTGCAAGAGGTAACTCGGAAACTGGCAGAGGGAGAGGTGGGAATTCGACCAGAACCAATCAGTGGTCACTATCCAGAGATCCAGGACTTATCGAATTCTATTTCTCAGATGGCCGCTTCACTTGAAAAGTCCGAAGAGCTTCAGAAAGACTTTTTCATGGCGATTTCTCATGACCTTCGCACGCCATTAACTTCGGTCTCTGGATTCGCAGAAGCAATCCTGGACGAGACGGTAGACGACCCGAAGCAGGCGGCTGCCGTAATACTAAAACAATCGAAGCGTCTCGAAGTAATGGTACGGGACCTTCTTGAGCTTTCGAGAATACAAGCCGGTAGGTTTAAACTCGAAATTTCCCGGGTAGATGCGGCCCACCTCGTCGACGACTTGGCTGAAATATTTTCCTTGCGGGCGGCTGAAGCGGTCATAAACTTCCACTATCAGGGCCTCGGATTCCAACAATTAGCCGATTTGGATCCAAATCGATTTACGCAAGTGCTCCAAAACCTCATGGAAAACGCGTACAAGTTCGCGTCGACTTCGATTAGTTTGACCTCAAAATTAACCGAAGATGGAGACTTTAGGATTTCAGTCCTTGACGACGGGCCAGGAATACCGCTTGGAGACCAATCCAAGGTCTTTCGCCACGCTCACCGCAACGATAATACACCCTCCAGGGAACAGGGGTCGGGGGTCGGCCTTCTAATCGTGGCGGAACTTGCACAAGCAATGGGATTAAGAGTGGGCTTTAAGTCCCCCGTACAGACCGCTGGCGGTACCGAGATGATCGTGATTATCCCAAGAAAACTATTGGCCTAGACAGTCCGAATAGAATGGGCACGCTGGCATTAGTCAACGATCTCTGCCTTCCCAATTGGATGGTCAGTGTCAGTTATCCCGGGCAGCACCAGATCGAAGAAGTTAGAATCCGTCGCACTCCTTTTAATCGCTCCAATGCCGTTTCCGTTTCCTGGCTCTCCTTCGGCGAGAGAGGTGACTTCACCTGCTAAAAGCCCATTGCGGTAGAGTTCAAGTGGCGCTCCGGAACTCACTACTTCTGCAATAGTGAAATTTTGTCCCATTTCGATGGTCAGAACTTTGAGCGAAATCGGTGCAGCCGTAGCCCTCGAGTGCATCCTTTCGACTAGTTCCTGCCCCACGTAGCATCCCTTTTGAAAAGATACAAACAGTTCGAGAGATTCGCCGAGAGCCCCTGGAAATATTCCTAGGCTCAGTTCCGAAGTGTAACTTGGAAAATTAGATTTGATCCTCTGGAGTTCAAGTGCCTTTATGAGGCGCTTCTCCCTCTCCCCAATTACCATCCCTTCCGGCTCGACCTTTGACAGATAAATCACTTCGTTAAATCCAAAGTATCCGCCGGAAAAGTGTCCTAAGTAAGGAGCTTCCGGCGGTATACGGCGTCCTAAAAGTGCGAAGGAATCAAGAACCTCTACCGTTGCCTTCGTCCTTATTAGGTATCTTTTTAGCCTCTGTTGCACTTCATCTACGGCAGCACTCTCTACGAGCAGCACGAACTTTTCCGCTTCCTCACGCAGGACCCAACAGATTGCAGTAATTTTGCCGGTCGGTGCTAGCAGCAAGGACATCGAGCAGTCTCCTAAAGGAATGTCTTCGACGTCCTGGCTCAGTTGACCCTGTAGATAGCCGGCGGCGTCAGGTCCTGCCACTTCGAGCGCAGTGTAATCGAGCTTCAAGTACTCAGCTTCACTTAATACGTTTAGGCCAACCACAGGACATCCCATCTACTTACCATTAACATAGACAAACAGCCGCCAAGCGGTCTTCCTTCCAATACTTACCACAATGGGTTCTGATCGGAAAATACCCCCGGCTTTAGCCGTGTGGAGGTTTCGACAGGATCCGATCAAAGCCGAAGTGTTCCTGAAGTCGAGCAGTGCGAATTATGAGGAACGAAGCGGTCCAATAATACGCAAATGGGCCTACGTTCTTCATGGCCGTTTGCATTTCAAGGGTATTAGGCTGAATTAGGCCAAAAAGTGTTTAATGGAAAAGCCAATAGTTCCAATTCAAAAGTGTCGAACGTCATGACTATGCCATAAGGAGAACAGCGTTGAAGAAGATCGGAATAACCTCGGGACTTTTTGACCAAAATCGATATGGCATCTACGCTGGATACTCAGCAGCGATAACTGAGTTAGGCCATACTCCTTATGTTTTTTCGAGCGCCACTTTCGAACTGGTAAAAGACCCACGAATTTTGGATGATATCGCCTCGGAAATGGTCAGTTCCGTCGACTCCCTCATCCTTCCAGGCGGATATGATGTCCAGCCTTTCCTCTATGGCGAGCCTGATTCACCACAACTCCAACAGATCGATCCCACCAGGGATCTGTTTGAGATAGCGGCCATCAAGGCCGCTAGGTCGCAAGGTAAGAAGATCTTGGCCATTTGCCGTGGAATCCAGATACTGAATGTCGCCCTTGGTGGGACCCTCTACCAAGACTTGCCGAGTTCAGGCTTTAACAACCATTCCGACATCGACAACGAGCATACGCCTTCCCATCGGGTGGAGTTAATGCCGGGCTCTAAGGTCGCCAAATATACCAATCATGCAGACGCAGTCAATACCCTACATCATCAGGCGATAAAAGACCTCGCCCCCGGTTTGGAAGTAACAGCGAGATCAGACGACGGCGTCGTCGAAGCGGTAGAGTCCGAAGAAATCATCGGCGTGCAGTGGCACCCAGAGCGTATGTGGCGGCTGGATAGAAATCACCTTGGAACCTTTAAGTGGCTCGTTGAGTAGATCAAGGCACACCTTTAGGACTGCGGGATAGTGGCCTTACGACACTTCAAGGGTCTCCAAAAGTGCCACTATCGCCAATATTGATTTGGCCTTATTGAGGCACTCAGCATCTTCGGCCCAAGGATCAGAGTCTGCAACTATTCCAGCCCCAGCCTGCATATACCCGTTTCCGCGCCTATCGACAAAAAGTGTCCGTATCGCTATGGCGACATCGAGATTACCGGCAAGGTCTATGTAACCAACCACTCCAGCATAGGGACCCCTCCGGGTGGGCTCTAGCTCGTCGATTATCTGCATCGCCCTTACTTTTGGAGACCCCGATACCGTGCCGGCTGGTATCGTGGCCTTCAAGACGTCAAAAGGACCCAAACCGTCTCGCAGCTGTGCCGACACCTGCGACGTCAGGTGAATGACACTCGAATACTTTTCAACGATCATCAACTCATCTACGGTCTCGGTAGCAAACTTCGAGATTCGACCAATGTCATTTCTGGCTAGGTCTACGAGCATCACATGTTCCGCTAGTTCCTTCGGATTCTCTATCAATTCTGCGATGAGCCGCTTATCCTCCTCCTCGGTCATACCCCTCGGTCTCGTGCCAGCGATCGGCCTCGTGACAACTCGACCGCCTTCGAGCTTTACCAGGGCTTCCGGTGAGGATCCGACCACGTCCATTTCTGGGGTTCTGATGAAGTACATATATGGCGATGGGTTTGAAGCCCTAAGGGCGCGATAGAGGGTGAATGATGGTCGTGAAAGGCGAAAGTCGAACCGTTGGGAAAGGACTACTTGGAAGATATCACCCTGTGCGATGAGTTCCTTGGCGACCTCCACCTTTGCAACAAACTCCTCTGAAGTCTGGTTTCTTACCATTTCAGGGAGCCTCTGCGTCTTCTGGGGAAATTCAAAGGTCTCTAAGGATCGAGGCTCAGCGATGGCATTTGCCATAGCTACCAGCTTCTTACGGGCGTTTGCGTACTTCTCTGCTAAATCGCCATCGGTATCGGTATCTCTTACAAAAACATTCGAGACCAAGGTGATACTCTGCTCAAAGTGATCAAAAGCACACACATCGCCAATTAGGGACATCTGGGCGATTGGCAGATCTCTCGCGTCCTCCTTCAATTCGGCGAGATCCTCGAGTTCCCGAACCGTTTCATATCCGAGATAACCTATTAACCCAGAAGTCAAAGGCGGATGGTTAGCAGGGGCGGCAACTCGCAAGGAAGCGGTAACGAACTCCAAGAGCTCAAACAGCCCCATTCCCGCATCGCCGAAATCTCCAAGAATTCCCTCCTTGTTTATTCCGGCATCATCCTGTGTGACCCTTCCTAAGGAGCTCCTTCCCACAAATGAATATCTCGACCACCGCTGACCCTGTTCCACCGATTCGAGCAGAAAGCCTTCCGCTTCACCAACAAGTTTCGCGTATACCGAAACAGGCGTCTCTAGGTCAGCTAGCATCTTTGCGGAAACAGAGACTACATTGTGTTTTTTCGCTAGGGCTACAAACTCGCCTTCATCTTTGGGCCAATAGCGTTTCACTCTTTTGTGTCCGGTGGGATCTCATCGACAATCGTCCTAAAGAAACAGCTATAGGCGCCGGTGTGGCAAGCTCCAGCGCCAACCTGGTCCACCTCTATCAAAAGGGTATCCATGTCACAGTCGGCCTTGATTCGATGAACAAGTTGTATGTTGCCCGAGGTATCTCCCTTGGCCCAATATTCATTTCGCGACCTGGAAAAGTACCAAGTTCGCCCGGTTTCAATCGTTCGTCGCAGGGATTCGAGGTTCATCCAGGCCATCATGAGGACTTCCTTGGTTGCTACGTCAACACAGATAGCGGGTATTAGACCTTTGTCATTAAGTCGTAACTCATTCAGATCAAAGCCGATCTCCATAAAAAGCTTCTCGGGCGCACTCATCAGAGGTATAGTCCCGTCCCGCCCTCGGACTGCTCAGTAGCAACGGCGTGAATGTCTCTCTCTCTCAGAATCAGGTAGGTGTCACCATTCACTTCGACTTCGTAGCGCTCTTCGGCGTCGAAAAGTACTCTATCCTTGACCTTCACTGAACGAACATTCGGACCGACGGCAACGACGTCAGCCCAGGTAAGCCTCTTGGCCACCTGCGCAGTAGCTGGAATCAAAATCCCAGAACGAGATTGCCTCTCACCTTCAGCGAATGGCTGAGATACTAATACTCGATCTGCGAGAACATAAATTGCCTGTTTCATCGGTTGATTTGTCATTCTCAAACCATTCAACACTAAATGGTCCCCTACACCGACCCATTTACAGCCGAAGGGACATAAAACTACTCAATCTTGGATTAACGCCCGACCCGGGTGTGCACACCACTAGCCAGCAAGGCCTGCTTGACCTCTCCGACACTGAACTCACCATAATGGAAGACTGAAGCCGCCAAAAGCCCTGTTGCCTTTGACTCCAAAGCGCCAACCAGAAAGTCCTCGATGGAACCCACGCCGCCAGAGGCTATAACCGGAACATTAATTCGCTCCGCAATTCCTCGGGTAAGGGGTAAGTCAAAACCTTCCTTGGTCCCATCCCTATCCATCGAGGTGACAAGGAGTTCGCCAGCCCCCCTACTAACTACCTCCTCAGCCCAAGAGAAAGCGTCGAGGTTGGTCTTATTCCTCCCACCATGGGTATAAACAAAGTAGTTGCCGTCCTGGTCTTGCTTTGCGTCGATTGCCACCACGACGCACTGACTGCCAAACTCCGTCATCATCTCACTGATGAGCTCTGGATTCGAAATAGCCGCAGTATTGAGCGAAACCTTGTCAGCACCAGCCCTTAGAAGGGCTCGGGCTCCGTCCACCGAATTGACACCGCCTCCGACGGTAAGGGGAATAAACACTTCGTCGGCACACTTGCTAACGAGGTCGACCATGGTCTGGCGCCCCTCATGCGATGCGGAAATATCCAAGAAGACTATCTCATCAGCCCCTTGGAGGTCGTAATACTTTGCCAACTCGACCGGATCGCCTGCGTCCCTCAGACCCTCGAAATTGACGCCCTTGACGACTCGTCCTTTGGAAACGTCTAGGCAAGGAATAATTCGCACTATCTCCACTGGCCGAGCGCCTCCGAAAGATTGACTCTTCCGTCATGTAGAGCCTTTCCGATCACACAAGAGTGGATGGCCCTTTTATACCTAAGGGACCTTACCTCAGAAGCTTCTATCAAGTCAGCCAAGCTCGAAACCCCCCCGGAAGCGATTAGCTCCATTTCACACGAGTCGAGTACCTCTAAGTAAGTTTGAATATCCAGTCCGCTAAACATTCCATCACGAGAAACATCGGTAGCCAAAACGAAGGTTGCTCCCTTGGCTTGGCACTCTTGAAGGGTGTCATAAAGTGAAAGGCCGGTTGATTGAGTCCAACCCCTGCTCTGCACTATCGGCTGACCGTCTAGGTATTTGTAATCTAACGAAACCACGACTGGAGTCTCAGACAGGGAGACCACATCCGCGATGAACTGGGGGTCTTCTACCGCTTTAGTCCCTAAGACGAGTCTCTTTGCGCCGATTTCGATCAGCTCACTGGCTATTTTCAGGCTCCGAATACCACCACCAACCTCCACGTTGAGCCTGGTTGAGGTAATAATCTCGTCGATCAAAGACCGATTATCCCCGGTATTTCTCGCGGCATCCAAATCGACCACATGGAGCCATCGGGCGCCAGCTTCCACGATCCACTTTGCAGCGTCTATTGGGTCGGAATAGTCCGTCTTCTTGTCAAAATCGCCCATTTCAAGACGGACGCAACGGCCGTTGAGGATATCTATCGCCGGAATTATCTCCAAAGTGATCCTCCCGTTGTTAGCGACGTTGAGCCGCAGTACTTTGAAAAGTTGGCGAGAATCTTCAACCCAACTACCGACGATTTTTCGGGGTGGAACTGGACTCCAAAAAGGTTACCGACACCCACCGCCGCCGAAAACTCTCCGCCGTATTCGCAAGAAGCTGTGGTATTGGCCCCCACTGGTGCTGCATAGGAGTGCACGAAGTAGACCCAAGACCCCTCGGCTACATCCTCAAAGAGCGCCGATGAGCCAAATTTGGTCATCTCCAGGCGATTCCACTGCATCTGTGGAAGTCTGACACCTTCAGAGAGCCGTTCAACCTTGCCATCCAAGATACCCAAACCGACTGAGTCCTTCGACTCAGAAGAGCTTTCGTAGAGCATCTGCATTCCGACGCAGATACCTAGGGTCGGTGTCCCGCCTTCGATCAATCCTCGAACCTTATCCTCAAATCCCCTAGATCGAAAGGCATTTAAGGCCGCTCCAAATGCACCAACGCCTGGAATAACTATCCCATCTGGGTGACCTAGATCTCTAGGGTCGTCAATCAACTTGGTATCCGCTCCTACGGCGACAAGCGCCTTGTACGCCGATCTAAGATTTCCGATCCCGTAGTCGATAACCGCTATCACACCGACCACCCATAGGGTGTGGATTCGGAGCAGTCCACTACAAAACTCCCTTCGTCGAAGGAATGCCGCGATCATCGACGATCCTTACGGCTGACTTCAAGGTCCGTCCGAAACCCTTCATCATCGCTTCGATAATGTGGTGGGAGTTTGTACCACGCACTTTGTGCACATGGAGGGTCATACCTGCCGACCCCACCAAAGCCCGGAAGAACTCTTCTGATAGTTGAGGTTCAAATCCAGGGTTTCCTAACGGAAGGTAGTTTGGGAAGTCGACCTCATAAAATAAGAAACTCCTGCCCGACATGTCGAGTGCAACTTCTACGAGGGTTTCGTCCAACACCATAGATATCGAGGCGAACCTATCTATACCCGCCCTGTCTCCTAAGGCTTCGGAGATTGCCTTTCCGAGAACGATACCGGTATCCTCCACAAGGTGGTGAGCATCGACTTCAAGGTCACCCTTTGCTGTAATGTCTAAGTCGACACCACCATGCTTTGAAATCTGGGCGAGCATGTGGTCGAAGAAGGGAAGACCGGTGTCGATCTTGGATACCCCCCTACCCTCAAGCTCAATTGAAACCTTGATGTCTGACTCATTAGTCTTGCGTTCTAAAGCAAATTTTCGCACCAATACCCCACATGAACTTTGATCGGTAGATAAAACCTGGCAACACCACTAGCGGCATAGCCTTTCATCGTAGCAATTCAGACAACGCCTCGATGAAGCGCTGGTTTTCGTCTGCGTTTCCAACGGTAACCCTCAAGTGGTTCTTGAGGCCCGGCCATCCAGAACAGTTTCTGACGAGTATCGACTTATCAACTAGTCGATTCCAGAGTGAGTTAGCATCAAGTTCGCCGAAGTCAATCAGGACAAAATTGGCCTCCGATGGGTACGCCTCCACAGCCAACGCGTTTAGCTCCTTGATCAACTTCTCCCTTTGCGCAATTATCTCGGCATGGGCCTCGACGACTTGACCCGCAAACTCAGTTGCGCACAGTACCGCCGCCTGCTTCATCGAGTCGAGGTGGTAAGGGAGCACCACCTCCTCGAGGACTTCCACGACCTCCCTGGAGGCGATCAGGTAACCAAATCTCAGCCCCGCAAGGGCGTACGCCTTTGAGAATGTCCTGCTCTGAAGGACATTGTTGGCAGATATATACCTCCAAGGAGTAGACGCAAAGTCCACGTAAGCCTGATCTAAGACCACAGCAAGGTCATCATTGGAGATGGCCAGGTCGATGATCTTCTGATCTAACGACTCACCTGTGGGGTTATTCGGCGAGCAAAGAAAGACCATATCGGGACTTGATGTGGTCAAATTTCGTTCGAACTCGGCATATCCTAGGTTGCGCGGCTGTTCCCGGAGAAATATATCGACTTCCGAGCCGCAGTGGCGAGCGATCTGGGAGTGCATTGCATAGGTCGGTTCGATAACCATCGCCTTTCGACCGTGCCCCCCGTAGGCTAGGCAGATGCTCTGGATTACCTCGTTGGAACCGTTGGCTGCAAAAATCATTTCCGGCTCTACCCGACACTGTTCGGCTAGTACCTCTTTCACCTTGAAGTAGGAGCGATCCGGATACCGATTAAGGGCGAGGGTTTGCGTGACCTCCGCTAGCCGCCGATAGAACCCATCTGGAAGTTGAAATGGAGACTCATTGGTATTTAGCCTGACCTCGACGTTGAGTTGAGGCGAGTGATACCCTTTTCTTAGGCCCAATCCCTCGCGTGGTCTGATCATAACCCGCCTTCCTCCGCTTCTTTACCCCTCCTGATCGCTACGGACTGTTCGTGAGCATAGAGTCCCTCGACCCGCGCCAGGCGTTCTACGACCCAGCCAAGCTGATCCAATCCCCTCTCAGAGACCTCTACGAAGTGTATGTATTTCATAAAATCCCCGACCTTCAGGGCCGAAGCAAACCTCGCCGAACCGAATGTGGGAAGGACATGAGAAGGGCCAGCGACATAGTCACCAAAGCTGGCGGGTGATAACGGGCCGTAAAAAACCGCCCCCGCATTTTGTACTAAATCGAGATCATCCTGGGCATGCTGGTAAAGGAGCTCCAGGTGTTCAGGCGCTATCTCGTTGGCAACTTCAAGAGCTTGCGCCCTATCCCGTACCAGGGCAACGTAACCTCCGTCCCTCAGGGTCCTAAGGGTTTCTGTCGCCCTCGGGGAGTTTTGGAGTATTGTCTCGACCTCCTTGGATACCTCCAAAGCGTATTTTTGATCCCAAGTCACAAGCCAGGCTAGCCCATCTGGACCGTGCTCAGCCTGGACGATCACGTCCATTGCCGCCCACTTAGCGGGAACCGATGAGTCAGCGACCACTACCACTTCTGACGGACCAGCAAACGAGGAAGGAATAGCTACCTGTCCAGCGACTTCTCGCTTTGCTACGGACACATAGACGTTCCCCGGGCCCACGATGGTGTCAACCTTGGGTATAGTCTCGGTCCCGTAGGCTAGGGCGGCAATCGCCTGAGCGCCCCCAACCTTGAAGACCCGGTCAACACTAGCGATCTTCGCCGCCGCCAATGTGCCTAGATCAACTCCACCAGACTTCGTAGGTGGTACTACCAGGAAAACCTCTTTGACCCCGGCCACCTTTGCTGGAACTGCCGTCATCAGGACCGAAGATGGATACCTGGCAAGCCCGCCCGGCACATAGCATCCAGCTCTAGACATAGGAATAGCTTTATGGATGACCTTTATGCCGCGGTTGTCAAAGTGTTTTGGCTCCTCTAACTCTAACTTATGGTACTCCTCGATCCCAAAGGCAGCCGCCTCTAGCGCATCTCTAAGCTGTGGATCGATCTTCGAGTAGGCATCGTCAATCTCGTCTCGCGTAACCTCTATATTCAAAAGACTCACCGAGTCGAACTTCTTTGTTAGATCCAAGAGCGCTTGGTCGCCGTGCTCTCTAACCTGCTGAATAATATCCCTAACAGCTGAAACCGGAAGATCACCGACAATTTTTGGTCGAGGGATAACGCCCGAATAATCCGGTCCAGCCCCGCTCAGATCGATGACTCTTAGCAATTTTTCACTCCAAATATCACTTGCTGACCAATAACGACATCGACTCGCCCAACTTTCAGAACTATGCTCCCTAGACACCGCCCATTGGCTGCACGCAGTTAGACCTCACGGATTAGGTAGATTGAACATAGATGGCACAAGAAATAAAAGCCGAACTCTCTAGTCTAGAGTTCAGCCTAGGTGAGATAGCCAAAAGGATCGCCGCACTAGCCGATCAGAAATACACCGAAAAGCAGGAAGCGATCGCCTCGGAGCTCTACCAAGCCGAAAGGTCGATCCTATCTGCGGTGAGGCGACTGGAAAAGGCTCAGAATCGACAGTAAAAACGGCGTCTGATCTGCGGAACTACTGGCTCTAATTTGATTGGAATTTATCGGTTCGCCTGAAAAGGTACCAGCTTCGTTGAGCCTACCTCTCTTCGGTAAAGCAGTAGAAAGGTAGCGCGTGTGACAAGGTGTGCCTTCCCATCAACGTTTTCGATCTGCGTAGGTCTATGCTTCAACCAAGAGGCCGACGCTTAGCGGTTCCAGTCAACGTGCACGGCGTTGTAGGAAGTTATAGCTCCGGCAGTCGCTTTTCTTCCCCAGTTACTCACCGAGGTCGTTTCATGAGGAAGACTTGTATGCCGGTCTCTTCCTTCAGCCGCATATTTCGGACGCATGAAAACAGACTGAAAAGGTCGAAGCGGGCAACTTTAGATTGGAACGGTGCTTGCTGTCGAAATCCACGCGCTATCTCAGCACGGTTGATATATGTTCCCTGCGGTCCGTGGCAGCAACCAAGAAGAACACTTGTGATCTTTGAACACCGGCCCCGTCGCCACAGGTTACGCAAATTTATCCGTGTTTAACTTGATAATTTATCCGTGTTTAACTTGATGTGGTTAATTGATCACAGATCGCTAAAGCTTGGACAAATATCTCCCAGCGGGCACACTTGGCATTTTGGCTTCTTGGCCGAGCATACCCGCCTACCGTGCAGTATCAGTCGCAGGCCGAAAGCGGCGGCTTCCTCGGGATCCAACCACCCCAGCAGTTCCATCTCAATCTTTTCTGGATCGGCGAACTCGGTAAGTCCAAGCCGCCTACTTAGCCTAATTACATGGGTATCGACGGCAATTCCAGGCTTGGAATATCCAACTGTCACGATCACATTGGCCGTTTTACGACCCACTCCACTTAGCTCAACCAGCCGATCGATGGTGTCGGGGACGTCCCCGCCGTACCGCTCTACCAGCTCACGAGAGAACGAAATAATATTCTGTGCCTTATTCCTGTAAAAACCGGTTGGTCTGATGAGTTCTTCGACCCTATGCAGATCTGCTCCTGCCAATGACTTTGCGTCAGGGAAAAGCCCAAATAGCGACTTGGTCACCGAATTGACAACCTTGTCGGTGCACTGCGCCGAGAGGATCGTAGCTACAGCAAGTTGGAAAGGTCCTTCGAAGCGAAGTTCACAAAGCGAAGCAGCATCACCCGGGTAGAGAGTGGACAACCTTTGAACCAGCTCTTTTTTTATCTCCTTCATTAGGAAATGTTAGGCCCCCTTGGTCGTAGTCAAGGCACTAACTTGGAGTTGAGCCCAAGCGAGCTATCCCACTAAACCTGGGCACAAAACGACTGGTCTCAAAACGACACTTTTGTCCCTCGGATTTATCCCTCGACAACTTGCCACACGAGTGCACGATTTAACGGTTCTCTAAAACCGAGATTCCGGTACAGTTCGACGGCTTCAGGGGAAGCAACAAGGTCCGCCCTGCCAACCCCTTTTGACTTTAAGACATCCATCATCAACAACATCGATATCTTGGCTAGACCAGCCCGACGAAACCTTGGAACGGTAAATATCGAAGTCAGTCGAGCTTCGTTCGCGAAAGCTATACCAGGGGCAGGAATGCGAGGACAAATAATCGCCGCAGTCGTGCTAAGCAGGCCTTCGCCTTTTGACTCTCTATCTTCAGCCACAATCGCAATTACGCTGCCATCGGTGATCGTTCGGTCAAAAAAGGCGACGCACTCCTCTTCCCAAATCCCCGAGCGGGACCGACCCAGGGCCATTTCTTCGAACATCAGCCTTCTTAGTCGAACTATCTCAAGCGAATCGTCTTTCGTAGCCACCCGAACAATCGGATTCACAGTGCTCCCCAGCAAACAATTTGTAATCAATCCCATACGGATCCAGCTGGAGTTTACTACCTAGCACCTCCACAAGTTGGAGCTATGACCTCCAAATTATTTTGTACACATACTAATTTGTTGGTCATGGATGGAATCGAGATCAAGAGGCGCGTAGGCGAGCGTGACATATCATCGATCCTTCGACTTGCCAAGGAGATCGAATCAACGGACCTTCACAAGGCCCTAGAAGACCACACCTGGCTCGATCTTGTCCAAGGAGGAAGAAAAGGCGTCCTAGGACTTACCGCCCACATCCACGGAATGTCGCGGTTGGTCGGCTACCTTCAGATATCGAAAGGTACCCAATCCTGGGCGCTCGAATTGCTCATTCACCCTCAGTTTCGAAATGATAAATCCGACGTGGGTCAGAGGTTACTCACTGCCGGGATAGGGGAAATTTCAAAACAAGGCGGAGGGCATCTGCACCTATGGATTGCCAAACCTACGGCATACTTTGACTCCCTCGCCGAATCGGCAGGTCTGACCAGAGGGAGGGACTTACTGCAGATGAGACTCCCCCTGCCAACCGAATTTAAGCCCGAAGCGAACTTTAGCACAAGAAGCTTCATCGTCGGTAAGGACGAAGATGAATGGCTAGCCGTTAATAACCGGGCCTTTGCCTGGCATCCAGAGCAGGGAGATTGGCATCTCGACACGATTGTAGAACGCGAAGCGGAGACTTGGTTTGACCCTTCAGGGTTCTACCTTCACCACATCGATGGAAAGCTCGCAGCTTTTTGCTGGACAAAAATTCATTCTGATCACGAGCCGCGACTAGGTGAAATTTATGTTATAGCTACCGACCCAGCATTCGCTGGAAGGGGAATCGGTCGCCAGATGTGCATTTATGCCCTTTGTCAGCTCTCCAAGGCGGGCTTAACCCAAGCCATGCTTTATGTTGACTCAGGAAATCTTCCCGCCTTGAAGCTCTACGAGGAATTAGGTTTCAAAATAGACCATTTAGATCGGGCATACACCGCTGATGTCCCGTCGAGCGAGCATAGCTGCAACGCATAGTTGCAGAAACCCGGCGAATCTACCCGTTTTTTGATTTATCCGGAGGATCGCCTAGGGAAATTGAGCAAAGCAACGACCTTGTTGGAATATCAGAGGCTTATCGCAAGACTAAGGGCCACTTAATCGTGCTTCGCCGACGAGTTCTTCGCGTATGCGAAGGCGACTACGACACTTCGGGCGTTCCACTACGCCCCCTTTTTAGTTCGTACACCGCTTCTAGCTGGGCCAAAGTCCGCACTGCTTCGAGCAGCCTGATACCATCCTCATTGGAGGGAATTCGCTGGATGATCGGACCATAGAATGCCGATCCTCCTGAAGCAAATCTCAATACCGGAGATCCGACGTCCGGACCAGCGAGCGAGAATGCGGCATCGTGGTGCCGCTCGACCTCTTCATCCAGGCTCGCATCGTCGGCGAACTTAGCGAAAGCCTCAAGATCTGGCTCTTTCAATATACCCCTAAGGGCTAACTCGAGATCGTCCGACTTCTTCACGAACCAAGCCTCTCCTAACCTGGTGTAAAAGCTCGCTATCTTGTCGGTCTCACCCGCCAAGTCCAGGGCAGCGATCACCCTGAGCGCCTTGGTCGAAGCAGCTAACTTTGCGCGATTCTCAGCCGGTAGCTCCTTGCCCCTATTCAACCTTGTAAGGCTGAATGGTTTCCAGCTAACCTTAACTACTCCCTGCTCTGCCAGGTTATTTAGCCATCGAGAAGTCACCCAGGTCCAGATGCAGGCTGGATCAAAATAAAACGTGACCGCTTCAACGGACCCGTTGGTGTCGCTTTGAGAAATTGTCGAACCTGACACTTATAATTGCCTCCGTATTCATGTGCAGTGCTTCAGCTCATCGTCGATAACCTAACAAAGACTTGAACTGCCAACATATACCCTATAGAGTATTCAATTATAAGCGTATATGGTCAACCCGCCAAAACACCTACGCCGTGTGACCAACTAGCGTTCCGACAAGATATGTCACTCCAGCTGCCAAGGAGGACAAGAGCACCTGCCTGGCAGCGCTCTTGAAAATCGAGCGGCCCGTGAAAACTGCCAATGCCCCTCCAACCAGTAACGAAGCGACAAATGAAACGCCTATTGAGATCCACACGGCGGTCGAACCCGCCAGAAAGAACCAGGCAAACAGGGGTATGATGGCTCCGAGAGCAAAAGCCAAGAACGAAGAGACTGCGGCTTGGATCGGTGACCCTATCGAATCTGGGTGGACACCCAGTTCCTCCATTGAGTGAATTGAGAGTGCGACCTTCGGGTCAGACATGAGGATCTTCGAAATCTGATCGGCTAGATCCCTGGGGACTCCTCGGCTCTCGTAGAGTCGGGACAACTCCCTCGTTTCAGATTCAGGGCGGTTGGCTATCTCTTCTGCCTCGATGGTTATCTCGCGTTCGAAAAGTTCCCTCTGGGCTCGCATCGATACGTATTCACCGAGAGCCATCGAAAAAGAACCAGCGACAAGACCCGCTAGGCCAGCCAGCCTGACGAACCCCCCACTCGGGTGTGCGCCAGCAACTCCAAGTATCAGAGATACATTGGTCACTAGGCCGTCAGAAACACCGAACACCGCAGCCCTTGCGGCACCGCCAGTAATGTCTCTATGCTCACCGTGGCCCATGACCTCAGCGCCACTGGTATCGTTGCCAGCTGCTTTGGTAGTGGGCTGATCCGTATTACGATTTAAAAAACCAGTTACCCCGAAACGAGCAGCGCTCATGGATAATACCCTACCCTCATATAAGTCTATCTTTGACATTGAATACGACCAGTGGTCAAAACTACTAGCAGACCAGCCCGATTATAGGATCAAACAGGTCTGGGAAGGACTCTACCGAGGCTTTACATTACCTAGTGAACTGACTTCGTTACCAAAGTCCCTCCGGGACCGGCTTTCAGAAATATTGCCCGAAGCGTTAAAGGTAGTTTCGGAACTCAAATCTGACAACATGACGACCATAAAGTGGCTCTTGGAGTTGCAAGGTTCGAACCAGATAGAGACCGTGCTGATGCGCTACAAGCGTAGAGACACCGTGTGTGTGTCTACCCAGGCGGGATGTGCTATGGGGTGTGGATTTTGTGCTACAGGTCAAGCTGGCTTTTTTAGGCAATTGACTTCTGGCGAGATCGTAGAACAGGTCTTCATCGCTTCTAGGCGCCTCAGGGCATTAGGGGCGAATCAAAGGGTTTCCAATGTTGTTTTTATGGGCATGGGTGAACCACTCGCAAATTTTGGCTCACTGATAAAGGCGATAGAGGTAATGAATCAGGAATTTGCAATCGGAGCAAGAAGCTTCACCGTGTCGACGGTAGGCATCGTCCCCGGAATTCGTCGTCTCGCGGCGGTACCTATCCAAGTCAACCTAGCGGTGTCACTGCACGCCGCAAATGATGCTTTACGTTCGAGCCTGCTCCCGATCAATAAGACTTATCCGATTTCGGCTCTAATGGGGGCGATCAACGAATACAGAAATGCCACCAATCGTCGCGTGAGTTTTGAATGGGCGATGATGGATGGGATAAATGATTCGGATAAGGACGCCAAAGAGCTTGCGGAGTTGGCCTCGGATGTGGGGGCCCATATTAATCTCATCCCGCTTAATTCGACGCCGGGTTGGCCGACGACCGGGAGCAGCCTTGCAAGGGTCCATGAATTCGCATCCCTTCTGGAGGGCCTAGGCTGCAATGTAACGGTCCGAAACACTCGGGGTGCCGAGATCGCCGCCGCCTGCGGTCAGTTAGCTAATAGGAACCATTCCGTCGGAAAGGCCAGGCGACTTTCGACCAACGTCACAGCATTTTCTGAGATAGCTTCGTCAGAATAGGCTTGTGTTCAAGGATTGGGTGGTTAACGGTGGGTTAATAAGCTCGGCGTTGACCGACAAAGCACTAGTTCCCACCAGGTCAAGCAATATGATCAAGCCCGGAACTTGCAAAAAGTATCTGAAGGAGTTCTGTTTTAGTGAATCGTAAATGGCTTAATAAGTCTCAGCCCCAGGCCCTGCAATATGGTGTCATGCTGTTATACGTCACAGCCGCGTTCGATCTGTTGAATGGCCTATTGGGAGGCTTTGATCTCCTGCTTCTGGTTCTGACAGCTCTGTGCGTCGCCGGTGGAATGGGGATTGCGAACGATCGGAAGTGGGGGTATTACACAGGCGTAACTGCGGCGATACTTCCCCTGGCCTATCTGGTCTACTACACCATACAATACGGGTTTTCGGTGCTCGCTGCGGTCGGAATATTCAATCTGTTCTTTGAAGTCGCCTTAGCGGTAGCGCTACTCGCACCCTCGAGTAGAGAATATCAAAAAATATGGTTCCAATAACCTTTGACGCGACCACTAGTTAGTGTATTGCTGGTAGAACTTTTACTATGGCACAACAAATTGACGGAATTGCCGGGCTAAAGGCAAAAATCGGTGAGCATATTGGGTACTCCGATTGGCACCAAATTACTCAAGAACAGATCAATCTATTTGCCGATGCTACCGGCGACCACCAATGGATACATGTAGACCCAGAGAGGGCGGCTTCGGGTCCCTTTGGCACGACGATAGCACACGGATATTTGACTATGAGTCTCATTCCTATGCTGTTGGAGCAGGTACTTTCCGTTAGCGGGGTATCCATGGCCATTAACTACGGAGCTAATAAGCTTCGGTTCCCCTCCCCCGTCCCATCTGGATCAAAGGTTCGTCTCGGCGCCACCTTGGCGGAAGTCGAAGAGATCCAGGGTGGAGCTCAAGCCCTAGTGGACATCACCATCGAAACCGAAGGATCGACCAAGCCTTCTCTCGCTACTCAAATAGTATTTCGCTACTACAACTAGCCGTTGAATTAGCCACCGCAAATCCAGGCAATTCGCTCATGCGGACTTTGATACGCTAGCTAAGGAACGCTATGGACCTTGAACAAGAGGTAATAGACGGCGTTTGGGATTCTCTGAAGATAACCAATCGTGAGTCAGTCCTCAACCTGGATAGTCGAGTTCTAAAAGAGGTCGATCCCGAATCGACCCCTGGAGCCTTTTCAAAGGAACAGTGTCTTCTTGAGACCGAGTCCCTCCGCCTAGAACTCGGCATCCTCCAGGAGAAGCTCCATGCCCAGGCAAAGTCTTCTGTCCTGCTCATCCTTCAGGGACTTGATACTGCGGGCAAAGATGGCACGATACGGCGTGTGTTTGATGGCACAAATCCGCAAGGTGTAACCGTATGTGGATTTAAAGCTCCAACAGAACTTGAGTTGTCCCACGATTTTCTGTGGCGAATACACTCCAAATGCCCGGCGCATGGGATGATTACCATCTTTAATCGGTCCCATTATGAAGACCTAATAGTTCCGCTTGCATACCAAACTCTCCCCCAGGAAGCACTCGAGCGTCGAGTACGGTCGATCGAGGAGTTCGAAGAAAATCTGCAAAACAACGGAACTCGGATCCTAAGGGTGTTTTTGCACATCTCCTATCGAGAACAGGCCGAAAGGCTCCTCTCTCGAATTGATGTCGAAAAAAAACATTGGAAATTCTCCGCCACCGACCTTCAAACTCGCAGCCACTGGCCTGAGTTTCAGCGGGCCTACAGCGCCATGATTTCACGCACTTCAGACCATCATCGACCATGGCACGTAGTACCGGCGGACCACAAGTGGTATCGAGACTGGGCGGTAATGTCGATGGTCGTTAGATTACTGAGGGAGATGGCGCCGGAGTATCCAGAAGTGACTCTACCGGATGTAGACGGACTAAGGCGAGAACTACTTGGAGTAATCGATAAAGCCAAGAAGCATAGCAACGGTAAGAACTAAAAGTCAACCTCAAACTAAACCGGCACAAAAAGACGGTTGAACCCCGATCGCCGAATCCTAGGCTTGACTTCAATGGTTCTTGCACTCGCGTCGGCTTCGATCCTTTTTAGGGACTTTCTTGAAGGCTTATTTGTCGTGGCGATTGGCTCGATGCTTATACATGCGGCCTTTAGATTGTTGACCGGCAGGACCAAGCCCTATCGATGCCCAAATTGCCATGGCTTGACCTCTAGGGGATATGCCAATTGCCGCCATTGCGGATCCCCGATTTCACAGTAGCAGACCTAGATATACATCTCCCGGATGAAGGTTGAGTCCGGCAATAGGGCACAAATAGATCCGCGTCAGTGGTGCCAATCCTAATCAAATCCAATCCAAGCTCATATGTTGTGAGTTCTAGCTCCTATAATCAAGTCTGTGACTCAAGGTCGAAATCGCAATTCTCCAGCCATCTCCTCTGACCATGGCAATTCTTTAGGAGATAAAGGATTCCGCATCGAGGACCTTTCGAAATTCAGCGGAACGACGGTGGACACGATTCGCTACTATCAGCACTTTGGTCTACTTCCGCCACCAATTCGAAATGGACGGGTAGCATTTTACGGGCAGGACCATCTCGAAGTACTTCGTCGAATATCCGAATTAAAGGAGCGCGGCTGGAGTCTCGCTGCGATCAAATCCGAGCACGGCCACATTCGTCCGGATCGAGCAACTTACGGAGCTCGGATACCTCCAAGCCCCGTACGCCTGCTAACACGCAGCGAACTCGCAGATGAAACCGAACTTCCAGAGGCGATACTTCTTTCGCTGGTAGCTGATCGAATCTTAGAGCCGACGGTTATAGGGAGTGCGGAGTACTTTAGCGAATTCGACCTCTTTAGCGCAAAGGCCGCTTTGGAGCTTTTAAGATCTGGACTTCCATTGGCGGGACTCATGGAGATAGCCAAGAGGTATAAGAGCAGCATCAACGGAGTACTTGAACTAGCGGTGAGTATCTTCGATGGGTACATACGCAGGAATCAGAACCTTTCAGACCAACAGGTACTTGACATGTTCGACGAACTTTTTGCGGCATCGTCTGCGTTAGTAGTTAATCACTTCAGGAGTGAGCTGCTCCGCCGCTCGCTCGAGACCGTTTTGACAACTGGATCACAAGCTGAACTTGATCTGATTTCACAGAGAGTAGGAATAACGTTGCAGAAGCTGAGTGACCTCGGATGAAACAGGATCCACTACCCTCGATTGCTGAAAAGCAAACTTTCGTCCAAGGTATGTTCGACAGAATTTCTCCTAGGTATGACGTCGTAAACCGCTTGATGACTTTTGGACTCGACCAGGGGTGGAGACGCGAGGTCGTGAGACGGTTAGGGTTGGCACCTGGTCAGAGGGTGCTGGATGTTGCCTGTGGAACGGGCGATTTCCTAAAACTCCTAAGATCTTCAGCCCTCGAGCCAACCGGAGTGGACCTGTCCTTTGGAATGCTGAAGCATAATCACTCAGAGACTTCGCTTGTGCAAGGTTCAGCGCTCAATCTACCTTTTAGGGATTCCTCGTTTTCCGGTATAACTTGCGGATTTGCCGTTAGGAATTTCACTGAGTTGAAAGTGGTTTTCTCTGAATTCGCTCGAGTACTAGCCAGTGGAGGAAGGGTGGGCATACTCGAGGTTGCCACTCCTGGTAATCCGATAATAAGGGCTGGGCATTCGGTATATTTCAATCACCTAGTCCCGTTGATCGGGGGATTAATTTCCGACCAATCAGCGTATCGATACCTACCGCAATCCGTTGAGTTTCTCCCCCCTTACGAAGAGCTTCGAGCGATGATGGCCAATTCAGGCTTCTACGGATTCGAGCGGATCAGTGTAGGTCTAGGGGCAGCACAGATAATCATGGCAACAAGGAGCTAAGTACTTTGAACATTCCCGATACCCACACCGTAGCTTCTTCGGAGCCACAGATGGCAGCGCGGCTGGTAATGGCGGCGAGCCAGCTCGGACTGGACTGCACGGCTTTGGGCGGCCCATCTAGCTCTCAGGTCATGATAGGTGAATCGGACCGAATTAACTTCACAAACGGTCTGTCTGATGTCGACAGACTCAACGATGCTTTTGAGCAACTGAAAGGGCTCTCAGAACAGTTTGGACGGCCATTGAACGCTACGGTTGCGTTTCCCTTCGACCCAAACAAGCCTGGCACACTAATTGTCCCAAAGTTGGTCTTTCACTCCTCTGAGGGTCGAACTGCGGCTCTGATTCAGAATCTGGGCAACAAGGCGCCCACCGAGGGGGTTGAAGCCTTGGCGGAAAAACTTCTTCGAATCGCCTCTGAGCTAGAACCCCATCCCGGTCCAGTCATCAATAAGAGAGTCGATAGGCCGGATCGTGAGAATTGGGCGAAGATGATAGAGGAAGCCCTCTCGCTCATCGCAAAGAAGAGGCTTCGCAAGATAGTGCTATCTCGCGTAGCGATTTTCGAGCCCACATATGGGGCTTCTCCTTTAGAAGCCTTCGTCAGATTCCACAAGTACTATCCGAACACTTCAAGCTACCTATTCGGGAATTATGCCGGTGCGTCACCGGAACTGGTACTTTCGATCAAAAAGGGACGAATTACCTCAAAACCCCTGGCTGGCACGCGTCGGAAGGGGATGACAGAGCAGCTTCGAGAGTCAGAAAAAGACACCAGGGAACATGCCATAGTGGTCCAAGGCATCACGGATGCGCTGTCAAAGTTTTCGAGTGACATCGAACACGCAGAGCAACCCTCAGTTTTGACCTTTGGACCAGTACAGCACCTAATGACCACGATTACTGGCAGTATTGAAGAGGGATTAAACCCACTGGCCGTTTTGGCGATGATAGCGCCGACGGCGGCTGTAGCAGGTGATCCGAGGCCTCTTGCAATCCAGGAGATCATTCGGCTTGAAGGTAGCCCGAGGGATCTTTACGCTGGCATAGTAGGCACGATAGATTCAAACGGCGATGCTGATCTACACCTCGCTCTTAGGAACGTAAGATTCGTTGGCCACCAAGCTCAGATTAGAACCGGAGTCGGCATCGTAGCTGGTAGTGATGCGCACTCGGAGTTCGCAGAAACAGAGGCAAAAATTGATTCGGTAACCGCCGCCTTGTCATAGGTGAGTTCCTCGAATTCGAAATACTCTGGCCAAAGGTACTTTTGGTAGCTAGCCGAAAATGTGGCCCTAGTCCTCCACGTATAATTGACCTTGAAAGTCGACAACGCTGATTCGACTCAAGCCCACCGCAGCTGGC
Source organism: Actinomycetes bacterium (assembly GCA_021842145.1). Classification (GTDB taxonomy): domain Bacteria; phylum Actinomycetota; class Acidimicrobiia; order Acidimicrobiales; family Acidimicrobiaceae; genus JABEUN01. Next base: position 3,345 of record JAKCBW010000005.1, on the reverse strand, counting down.
CCTTGAATCACCATTCCGGAATCGGCATTAAACTCTGAACCGTGGCAAGGACATGCAAAGATATTTTTTGGCTCGTACATAACCGTACACCCAGCGTGTGGGCAGATTGCCGAAAAGGCGTCCCAGGTGTCGGCTTTGGGATGGAGGAGATACGCTGGGCCACCGGTTTTGGGGTCTGAAAAAGAGGCGACCTGACCAACCGGTACTGAGGACGAGGGACCGATTGTCACTCCCTTGGGCTTAACGGCGAGATTCTGCTTCGAACTGGTGGAGACACCTGTCGTATTTGTGGTGGACTTATCTGGTGTGGTTTTTGCCACCTTTGCTGTAAGGCTAAGGGGTTTAGAAGCCGATCTGAAATCCTCTTTGGGAGCCAGGGCGCGCCCAACCGAACTGCTCAGGCTTGCGAGACCACCTTCAAGAATACTTAGTACCGCAATCGGTAGCACGACTGCAAATAACCTCCTCTTGTCACCTTCGTAATCTTCGGGTGTAACGCTTATGGGCGTGGTCCGGCTTGGTTGAAGGTGGGTCAATGGGCAGACCTCAAAAGCGCAGTTCACCCCGTTTCCAAGTTCGGAACAGCACTCTCCATCCTTATGAACACAGTTGGAGGCTAGGTCATCAAATGTCATCTCGACGTACTTCGGGATCGGCGCCTTCAACAACCGTCCTCGCAAGAACATCGGAAGTGAAAACAGGCCTCCATCGCCTTTGATTACCAGGGGCGTCCAGGCAAAGACAAAGACGATATCTGAACCGTAGTAGTAGGGCTTGACATGGTATGTGACTGAGAGGAAAAAGAGGGTAGATAGAAGCATTCCACCCAGGGCTGCCACTCTTGTAAGGACCCCAAACAAAACGCCGAGTCCAATAGCCAACTCCGCTAGGGCAATGAGCACTCCAAAGGCCACTGGGGCATGACCTGCAATCGCTAAGAGCGAGGATATGGGCGAAGTCCGATTAAAAGCAGCTATTTGTGATTGGATGGAAACCGGATTCGCTGGATTGAAAAATGCAGGATTTGCCAGTTTCTGAAGGCCGGCAAAAACAAAAGTCACACCCAAAAATCCCCTTAGGACGACTATCGCCGAACCGAAGGATCGGCTCTGAACGCTTCGTCTGGTTCTAATAGTCGGGCCGCTTGGTCCCCTAGAAGCAGCAACGGCTCTAGCCCTTTTGGTAGCGAAACTCTGATTACCTGGGGCGACAAAATTCTGATCGCTCATGACTTTAAAGAGATACCTTCACACTCAACAAAAGTGGCCGCTAACTAATTGTGTACTAATAAACCTCATTACATCACCCATTGCCCTGTCGAATACAAATACTTGGTGGCCTGTCCTCGGGAGCATCCATCAATCACCTTAGCGAAAAAATACCTACCATTCCGTGCCAGCATCGCCAGTAGGCGCCGATTCCGGCGCCCTCTTTTGGTAGTCTCCTAATCCTGATAGATTGGTGTGTGCTGGGTGAATACGAGGAGTGACGCTCGATGAGGACAAAGACGAGCCAGTTACTTGTTACGAAACTAAATGGTAGGTCTTCATCACGAACTGCCGATCTCGTAGCGGAAGAAGAGCCTCTCGAAGTGAGGATTCAAACACCGGCAGGCAGGACGATCCCCGTTTCTACGTCCATGCGATCTCCAGGAAGGGACTTCGAGCTGGCTATAGGTATGGTGATCTCTGAGCGCTTGGCAACGCAGGAAATGATCAGGGGCGCTAAATACTGCACCGATATTGAATTCGATTCGCAGCAATACAACGTAGTCACCGTCCAGGTAAGTGGCGAGCCGCTTCGAGATCCGCGAAACTCGTTAACGGTAAGGAATTCTTCGTGCGGTCTTTGCGGTACGGCAGAAATTGCTGACCTACGTTCGATGGTTGAACCGGTCGGATCTACTTTGAAGATCAGCAGTGAAGAACTTTTCGCCCTCCCAGATCTACTTAGCGATTTGCAACCACTATTTTCGAGCACTGGTGGAGTGCATTGCGTCGCCGTAAAGCGTTCCAATGGCCGAGTACATGCCCACGAAGACGTCGGACGCCACAACGCATTCGACAAGGTAATCGGTGAACTAGCTAGCTCACGTATTATTGGAGAGCCTTCAATGATCGCCGTCCTATCGGGACGAGTGAGTTTCGAAATGGTTCAAAAGGCCTCTATTGCCAAAATTGAACTCATTGCCGCCGTTTCTGCACCAACTGGTTTGGCAATTAGATCGGCTGACGAGATGGGAATCACCCTGTGCGGTTTTGTAAGGAAAGGATCGGCCAATGTATACACCCACCCAGAGCGGATCGACGACTCTTACTCAGCGGGAGCTGACCTCCACCTCCAACACCTAAGTAACTAATCCGTCAGATAGCTCCCGGATCATCTTGGGCCTTTATTCCAGTTGACGTACCCATGAGTATCGTGAAGAGCATTGTCATCGATTAAACTTGTCGGTCCCAGATCCGTCAGGGCCGTCGCGCCAATTCGAACTTGGTGTCAAACACCCTCGCCGTCTAACAAAGCTTTGTACCATGACCCACTCCGACTTGAACGCATACCGAAGAAGCCCAAAGGTCCCATCAAGAGCAGTTTGAAGGAGCTACTTTCGACCCTCGAAGACAAAAGCCACAGGGCAAACCGAACTATCTTCGCAGAGCCCTCCGAAGGAGCACGTTGTAGTTCTGGGCTATCTTTTTCGACTACCGGAGAAGAGCTTCAACCAATAATCCGCATCCAGAGCCGAACAGGGCGATTAAGATGCCTGGGCAAGCTTTCTTCTTTGGCGGCGAATCCTCCGAATACCCCGACGCTCCTCCTCATCTTTTCCGCCCCAAATCCCATATTCCTGGTTTGTTCTTAGTGCGAACTCGAGGCAGAGTTCTCCAACTGGGCAGCCAGTGCAGAATGCCTTGGCCTCATTGATCTGTATTTCAGCGTCACCTGTAACGCCAACTGGAAAAAAGAGTGAAGGGTCGATGTCCTTACACTTAGCACCTTCTCGCCAATTCTGGTAGTTCCAGGTCCCGAGCTTCGTTGACTCCATCTACTTAGTGTCCTCCGCTTATGGCTAATACCCAAGCGACATTCCGACCCCGCAGAGCGACCCCCCCAGGCCGATTTGCCCAATTCACCTACCTACACAAGCAGTTCCGTCCCCGCGACCCTGCCAAGTACATGATCCATTAGCCTTCCCCAAGACTAATGGGGCTTATTACCCCAACTGAAACATGCGTTAACTTGTATTAAAGCAAGTTTCATACAAGTTAACTGCCGATTTTCAATCAGCATAGTTTAGTGCCAATATTAAATTCCCAAAAACAGGCATCACAGAAGGCCAAAAGATCG
>JAKCBW010000206.1 GCA_021842145.1 Actinomycetes bacterium | reverse complement strand
CGAAGATTCCTACATGATGGGTAAAGGCGGTTACGTACCAGTCGGCAGGTAGGAGCTCGAGCGACTAGCGGAGGTTAGGTTTTCCTTTTGGTAGTAGGTCTGTGAGCTTATCCTTGCTGCTAGCGGCTGTTGGGCTAATTTTATCTGCTCTAGCTACGCTGATGGTCTTCAAGTACCGTCGTTTGGCCTACCTTTCCCTGGCCATTGGGCTCGTTGAGCTGGGGCTTCTAGGGCACCTGACCGGTAGTGATAGACAGATCCTAACTTCGTTGGCCTCCTCGCTAGCCTTTTTGCTTACGGCGGCTCCCCTGGGGTTGATGCTCGACCGGGTAGGGTTTTTCAAGGTTTTGGCTGAAGCTATTCCAGCGAAGAATGCGACCCCCTACCTTTGGATACTCGCAGTCCTTACCACCGCTATTTTCAACCTCGACGCTTCGGTGGTACTGCTAACTCCACTGTACATTCGCTACGCTCAGTCGACGGGCAGGGATCCAATTGCCTACGCTTTCCAGCCGGTGGTTCTTTCACTCTTAGCTTCTTCGCCACTGGTGGGATCGAATCTGACCAACTTAATCGCTTTTGATTACCTGCGATTGAGCACAGGATCATTGCTCTATCACATGGGGCCTCCATCCCTAATTGCCTGCGTCGCTGGGTACTTTCTTTGGAAGCGGAGCTTTAGGGGGTCAAATGCCGTCGATGGTGATCGCCCTGATCCCGCTGTAATACATCGAAGGCTGTTGCGGACCAGGGCGGTCAGAATTGGCCTTCCGATATCACTGGTTATGCTCGGCGGAATGCTTTTTGGACCGGGTGTAGGTGTGGCTCCATGGGAAGTAGCGATCCTTTGCGATTTGGCATTGATAATTTTCGGAGGAGGACTTAGGGCCTCTTATATTCCGATCCCAACTGCACTTGCCACAGGTGGACTTGGAATTTGCGCAGTTGAAGTCGGAGGTCGACTCAATCTTTCGGGTTTTCTCTCCCACCAAGGCGATTTAGGCTGGTTGATACTTTCGATTAGCAGCGGGGTATTGTCCATGGTGATTAACAATCTCCCCGGCCTAGCTGCAATTCTCGCTGGCGCACATGGCAAACTGGGCGGCTCGATATGGCCGGTTTTACTGGGGGTAAACATTCTTCCTGGTATTGCGGTGACTGGGACGTTGGCGAACATACTGTGGTTTTCCATCGTTTCGGGTTTCAAGCTCGAGATTACCTTGGCGACCTTCTCTAAGTTGATGCTCAAAATCGCAGGCCCTAGCTTCTTAGTTGCCTTCGTCGTGCTGGTGCTCTTCCGGCCTTTTTTGGCTTGACCGTCGCTCGATTCCGGGCCGGTGAATGCCGTAGTTCTCAAAAGTCTCCGCCGGATCTCTAGAGTGGAGCGTTGTATGCTAAATCCGTCTTTCCTCCCGTGCTAGGCTCATTTTGCGAGGAACGTCTGGCAAACGGGAGTCGATGTCGGAAGTGATCGAGAGTGTTAATCGGAGTTGAACTCGAAGTCGCTTGCTGGTGATTATCGTCGATGCTGAATCTGATGACCAAGTTCAATTTCAGCTGGCCCGCCTAGGCTAGAGGATTTTTAAGGGGAAATACAGTTGAGTGGCCATAGGCTGAGTCATCGAACAACTAATCGGTGCATTGAACCATTGTGTTTGGCTTGGATAAGCCATCAGCACCTTTCAGCGGGGGTTGTGTAAATACGATGGCCAGATGGATAAGGCTAGCTCTAGAGCTCGTGATATCGGGGTTCGTTCTGGCGGGCGCGTTGCTATTGCTAGTCCCCGCGTTTAGGAATGTATCGGTCTTTTATGAATCGGGCACCCTATCGCAGCCGGTTTACCTACGTCCACTCGCCGTTCCGACGGTCTTTTTGGATCGTAATGGCCAGAAGCTCTATACCCTAGGAAATGGGCAGTTTAGATCCCCGGTGACCCTGAACCAGGTGCCGAAAACAACCGTGCGGGCTATTTTGGACGTCGAGGACCATACTTTTTATCAACACGGAGCAATCGATCTGCGGTCGATAGGTAGGGCAATCGTGGTAGATGCAACCGGGGGAGCCGGTTTGCAAGGGGCATCGACTATCACCCAGCAGCTTGTCAAGCAGGAGGTCCTGACCCCACAGCGGACGCTTTCGAGGAAGATCAAGGAGGTGTTTATCGCCTTTCGACTGACTCACCAGCTTTCGAAGAATCAGATATTGCAGGACTACCTCAACACCGTCTACTTTGGTGAAGGTGCCTACGGCATTCAAGCGGCGGCCGAGACATACTTCGGGGAGGGTGTAAGTCACCTTGACACGGCGCAATCAGCTTTACTTGCCGCATTGATCGAAGACCCTTCGGGTCTCGATCCCTTTTACAACCCCAGTGGGGCTAAGTTCAGGCGAAACCTGGCTCTGAAGCAGATGATGGAATATGGGGACCTAACTAAAGCCGAGTATCTTTTAGCGATAAAACAGCCACTGCCGACGGTCTCACATCGAACCCTGCCCGGCGTTCCCTCGGCATT
>JAKCBW010000205.1 GCA_021842145.1 Actinomycetes bacterium | reverse complement strand
GTGGACTTTCTTGATCGTTCAGTTTTCATTTGGATTCCTTGGATAAATTTTGACACTGCAGGATTGGTCTGTCTGATCAAGGCTAGTCCCAGATTGACAGCATGTTTTGACCAACTCAAGCACGTATTTGCTAGAGGGGTATTCCAGGAATCCACCTAGGCACAGAAGATCGATATTCGTCGTAGGTGGCGCCGAACTTTTCTGATAAGTATTCCTCTTCAGCTGGGACCACGTAACGATCTACGTAGAGGAGAAGAGCGAAGGTCAATAGGGCGCTAGTGGGTGATTCACCCTGGACCGAACGGCCGAGCGCGGCAAGCGCCGATGCAAGGTAGATCGGATTTCGTGAAAGCTTAAATGGGCCGTCGGTAATCAACTTGGTTTTCTCGGCCGCGGGGTTTGGGTTCTGTCCTTGCTTGAGCATCCATACGAGTGCCCATATTCCAAAAGCGATACCGGCGTCGAAGAGGAGAAATCCAAGGTACTTCAAAAGCCGATTTTCGCTCTTGCCACTTCGGGTGGACCTATCTGCGAGGTGTCCTAAGAAAATTGCCGCAAAGAATAGTGCGGGCGGAGGGAGGTGGTGGAAGTTAAAGGAACCCTTGGTCTTCGAAGTGATTTCCATTCATTCACTTTACCGCCGGCTGATTGTGATGGCAGCTCGATGATTGCGGATCCGCTTTTGGTCCTTTCACTTTATTGGATGCTGATTTTGGCTGATCAGTTGGCCAATTTGGCCTCTTTGTGTTGCATAGCCCCCAAGAGTTGTTACTATCTAGGTAGGAGAAATTATCTACCCGTGGCGAGGGCCTTCCGGGACTGTATAGAACCTTGAAGCTCTGGTTCAAATGAGGGGAATTGATGGATATGGCGGTTGATCTCGATTTTTCAAAGTACAAGCTTGGCTGGTCAGACGTTGAAGATTACGTCTTTAAGCCGACTAAGGGACTTTCTGAAGATGTGGTTCGCCAGATTTCGATGATGAAGAAAGAGCCTGAGTGGATGAGGAACTTCAGACTCAGGGCTTACGGCAATTTCGTCAAGAAACCAATGCTTCCTTGGTTTGCGATCAACATGCCGGACCTCGACTTCAACGACATCTTCTACTACATCAAGCCGACCGAGAAGCAAGTCGACATGTGGGACCAACTCCCAGATTCCGTGAAGTCAACCTACGAGAAGCTCGGTATTCCAGAAGCGGAACGGAAGTATTTGGCCGGGGTAACGGCCCAATACGAATCAGAGGTCGTCTACCACCGAAATCGTGTCGAACTAGAGCAGCAAGGGATACTCTTCTGCGACATGGATACGGCCCTTCGTGAGTATCCGGATCTGGTGAGGCAGTACTTCGGAACTGTTATCCCTCCCAATGACAACAAGTTTGCAGCATTGAATTCAGCGGTGTGGTCTGGTGGCTCGTTTATCTACGTCCCGCCGGGAGTCAAGCTAGATATGCCGTTACAGGCGTATTTCAGGATCAACGCCGAGAATATGGGGCAGTTCGAGAGGACCTTGATAATTGCGGATGAGGGAAGCTCGGTCCACTACATTGAAGGCTGCTCGGCCCCGGTCTATACGACGGACTCTTTGCATTCGGCGGTAGTGGAGCTTATCGCAAAGCCTGGAGCAAAGATCACCTATACGACCATCCAGAACTGGTCGAACAACGTCTATAACCTCGTTACCAAGCGTGCTAGAGCAGAGGCTGAAGCCAGAGTTGAGTGGATCGATGGAAACATCGGTTCACGCCTAACTATGAAGTATCCATCGGTATATTTAGTTGGGCCAAAGGCATCGGGAGAGGTCCTTTCGGTCGCCTATGCCGGAGCTGGACAGCACCAAGATGCCGGCGCAAAGATGGTTCATTTGGCCCCCGAGACCACTTCGACGATCATTTCCAAGTCGATTGCGAAAGACGGTGGAGTCTCGACATACCGAGGACTCGTAAAGGTCGAAGAGGGAGCAAAGGGAGCAAGGAGCTTCGTTAGATGTGACGCCCTCATCCTCGACAAAGATTCCATCTCGGAAACTAAGCCATACATGGAGGTAGGGGAGCGAGATGCAAGGATTGGTCACGAAGCGACAGTTTCGAAGATCGGTGATGATCAACTCTTCTATCTAATGTCTAGGGGCCTATCAGAAGCTCAGGCAATGTCGATGATCGTAAATGGTTTTATTGAGCCGGTTACTAGGACCCTGCCAATGGAGTATGCGGTCGAATGGAGCCGTCTGATAGAGCTTCAGATGGACGGCTCGGTCGGCTAGCGGACTTCTCTCAAGCGAAGCCCATCGAGGTTGACGGTCGGTCCTCATTCGAGCCTTGCTTTACAGCAAGCGTGCCACGCTTTTCAACGTGGCACCTATCGGCTTGTTTTCGACGATTGACGATTGACGATTGACGATTCGGTTTGGGTATGATGTCTCCTTCGATGCCACAGGTCCTAGGACAAATATTTGATTCTCGAAGTTCGATGCTTCTGAATGGACCTAGCGGGACTTTCCAGGCTCAGACCTCCG
>JAKCBW010000204.1 GCA_021842145.1 Actinomycetes bacterium | reverse complement strand
TCGACGGTTTTTCTCATGCCCTGCCAGATATAGATCCCGAGGAGACCTCCGAGTGGCTGGACTCCTTTAACGCCCTAGTCGAGACGAAGGGCAAGTCCCGAGCGAGCTACATCTTGATGCGGCTCCTCGACGGCGCGCGCTCCAACCAGGTCGGCTTCCCTTCAACTGTCTCCACCCCCTATATCAACTCCATTCCTCCGGAAAAGGAGCCCTGGTTTCCGGGCGACGAGGCCGCCGAACGGAGGATCCGGGCCTATATCCGCTGGAACGCAGCGGTCATGGTCACCAGGGCCAACATGGCCTCGGATGGTATTGGTGGCCACCTTTCCACCTACGCCTCGTCGGCATCACTTTACGAGGTCGGATTTAACCACTTCTTCAAGGGAAGAGACAGCGGCAACCACGGAGACCTCATCTACTTCCAGGGCCACGCCTCCCCGGGGATCTACGCGAGGGCGTTTTTAGAAGGGTACTTCAACGAATCTCAGCTCGATAATTTTAGAAAAGAGATAGACGGAGGGGGCCTATCCTCGTACCCACACCCCAGGCTCATGCCGAGCTTCTGGGAATTTCCTACCGTGTCGATGGGTCTCGGGCCGATGAACGCCATCTATCAGGCGAGGTTCAACAAATACCTCATGCATAGGAGGTTGGTCGACACCGAGCCTTCAAAGGTGTGGTCGTTTGTAGGAGACGGAGAGTTCGACGAACCCGAGACTTCCGGTGCACTTGGGGTAGCAGGACGAGAGCACCTAGACAACCTGATCTTCGTGGTGAACTGCAACCTCCAACGCCTCGACGGACCGGTGAGGGGCAATGGCAAGATCATCCAGGAACTCGAGGCCCTCTTCCGAGGGGCTGGGTGGAACGTAATCAAGGTCATTTGGGGCTCCAAATGGGACGAACTGCTGATGCGCGACGTCGACGGGGTCCTGCTGAACAAGATGAACTCCACCCCCGACGGTGAGTTTCAGAAGTACGCTACCGAGTCCGGCGGATACATCAGGGAAAACTTCTTTGGTCCAGACCCTAGGTTGCGAAAACTGGTCGAACATCTAAGCGATCAAGATCTCCAGGAGCTACCTCGTGGCGGCCACGACTACAAGAAACTTTATGCCGCCTATTCAGCAGCGGTACAAAATGTCGGATCACCAACGGCGATCCTCGCCAAGACCGTAAAAGGGTGGACCCTTGGTCCCGACATCGAAGCGCGTAACTCTACACACCAGATAAAAAAGATGACCAAGGGTCAGCTCAAGCTACTGAGGGACACCCTTCAGCTTCGAGACGTAATTCCAGAGCACCTACTGGATGAGAACAACCCCCCCTACATTCGCCTCGAGCCAGGGAGCTACCTCGAAGACTACCTTTTGACTAGGAGGAAAGCCCTTGGAGGATTCGTTCCTCGGAGGCCGAATCGTACGGTTAGTCTGAAGCTCCCTTCCGATGAGGTCTACTCCGAGTTCTATCAAGGATCTCAGAAGTTAGAAGTTTCGACGACGATGGCCTTCGCCAAGCTCCTTCGAAATCTAGCCAAGGACCCCTCGATCGGAGAGAGAATCGTTCCGATCGTTCCCGACGAAGCGAGGACCTTTGGGCTAGAGGCGATGTTCAGAGAATCCAAGATCTACGCCCCAGAGGGTCAGCTCTACACGCCGGTCGACGCAGGACTCTTGCTGTCGTACTCCGAGGCAAAAGATGGCCAGATTATGGAGATGGGAATTACCGAAGCCGGCGCTATCTCGACCTTCATAGCAGCAGGCACTTCGTATGCGAGCTTCGCAATGCCGATGATTCCGGTCTACCTCTTCTACTCCATGTTTGGTTTCCAAAGGACAGGGGACCAGATATGGGCGGCTAACGACGCTAGGGCAAGGGGATTCCTGATCGGTGCCACCGCCGGGAGGACAACCCTTAATGGAGAGGGTCTGCAGCACGAAGACGGTCACTCGCTAGTGCTAGCTTCGACGGTTCCAAGTATCGAGTGTTATGACCCGGCCTTCGCCTACGAGATGGCGATCATCGTTGAACACGGTCTAGAGGTCATGTATGGAGAAAATTCGAAGGACCGGATCTTTTACATCACCGCCTACAACGAAAACTACGTAATGCCGGCGGTCCCAGCGGGGGTCGACCTGACTAATTTCAAGGCAGGGGTGATCAAGGGAATCTACAGGTTCGAGCCTCCGGCCGACGTCTCCCAAGTAGATGCGATCTCCTCCTCGACGCCGCAGGGCACCCCGAGGCAAGCGACGATCCTCTTCTCGGGTTCGGCTCATCAAGCTGCGAGGGCAGCGAGGGAATCCTTAGCCAAGAACTGGGGTATCTCCGTAGACACCTGGTCTGTTACCTCCTACAAGGCACTAAGGGAAGAGGCCCTAGAGGCGGAGCGATACAGCCGTCTGCATCCAGGGGAGTCCGAGAGGGTCCCCTACGTGACGTCGGTACTCGCAGACTCGATGGGTCCAATAGTCGCGGTGAGCGACTTCATGAAGATGGTCCCAGACCAGATTGCTCGCTTCGTTCCCGGACG
>JAKCBW010000043.1 GCA_021842145.1 Actinomycetes bacterium | reverse complement strand
GTACGTGGCCAATCAGCGCAACGTTTGAGCGCAGGTCTCAGGGCTTCGCCCTGGTGGGGCTCTACATCCCCATGGCTAAAGCCAGGGGCATTCCGCCCCACACCCCATTCTGGTATTACAGCCTTGCCCAACGTTCAGAGTAGAAGCTGACAACTTCCAACGCAATCGGCTTCAGATTTGAGAACCTCAATTCGAGGCGCTAACAGACCAAGAATATGAGCCGGATAGCATCGGAAGTAGATTGGAAACAAGCAGGCAAAAACCGCATGATAATATCTACATCCCCCCAGGAACCTCGAGCCCTACCAAAAGCATGTCACGGCTGAGGCTGGTCACAATACGTGGCAAACACATTGAGGCGTCGTTTGAGAAATACTGAAGCTCAAGGAGTGGTATTTTTAACTCTTAGATTAGACAAACCTAGGGTCAGGGTCTTTGCAAGCTATCTTTTCGTCATCATCGTTGCGCTCTTCCTTGCCCACCTGGACAATCAGGCCGACTTCTTGGTCTTTCGTCATGCCGCATCAATGGACCTTGCGGGTAAAGACCCCTACCCCGTTCTAGGGTCAGCTTCGGTCTATTCTGGAAGTTCCTTCGTCTACCCGTACCTGATCTCCTGGCTATTCGTACCTTTCGCTGCTCTGCCTGTGTGGCTGGCCGAAGAGTTCTTCGTAATTGTCAGCATCGTTGCATACCTTTTAGGCCTGAGGCTGCTCGGCATTAAGTCAAATACACTCGTGCTCTCATTACTCCTCTCTTCGGTCTCGATCATCTCCTTCCAGATGGGTACCTTAAACCCATTACTCTTCCTCGCCATCGCAGCAACCTGGAAGTTCAGAGATAATCCGACCGCATCTGGAATCTTTGTGGCAATCGCAGTCTCAGCAAAGCTTTTCCTACTACCCTTAGGTCTATTCCTCGTCTTCACTAGAAGGTTTAGGGCGTTTATAACGGCATCAGGATTCGTTGGCGCGATCCTCGGCTTAGGATTCCTTTTCGGACCACTATCAGCCTTTGGATACTTCAGGCTCTTGATGCAGCTTGCTCGTCATGAAGGCAGCCAAGGGTACTCCCTTGCTGCACTGCTTAGCCGCCTTTCGATTGGGTCAAAACCAGCGATGGCAATAGCGATTGCCAGCTCAGCAGCGATCTTCTTCCTCGCCATGACGATCATCGAACCAAGACGTAAACAACAGGGGATCTTCCTTGCATCGGTAGTTTCCAGCCTAATTATCACCCCAATTATGTGGGCTAGCTACCTTCCGCTCTTGATACCTCCAATGGCAACCCAAGAACGAAAGCGAAACTGGCTGATTTTCCTGGGCCCTGCGAGCTGGATACTCGTTACACCCGACCGACTCGGAGCCATTGGTGACGCAGTTGCCTTTGTTATAGTAGTGGCATCGAGCCTCCTCTATTGGCGACAGTTTCGAATCGGAGATAGTAGTGCTGAAGTACCTGTTTCAACCGATCTTTCCCGGATCATGCCACCAAGCAAAGCGACTAAGACCAGAAGAACAGCCAGCTACACACTGGCGATCGGTTACCTAGCCCTTACCGCGGACTCACTAACCCATGAGATCGGTCTCGTTCCGACTGCATTCGTCCAAATCGCCATAGTTCTCATCTGTCTCCTTGCGTTGGCGCCAACCCAGAAATCGCCAAAGCGTCCACTACCGACGTCAAGCCAATGACCTAAGATAGGCATTAGGGCGGCGGATCGAAACTATTACCACTTGAGACCTTGATAGAAATGGAGCAAAGTGCTTGAAGAACTGATCAGGGACCTAAATCAGGAGACCCAGGATCTAGTTGCGGTCTTGGAACCCCTAGGCAGTTCCGACTGGCAGAAACCAACCCCATCGGTACCTTGGAGCATTGAAGACCAACTAGTTCACCTAGCATTCTTTGACGAGGTCGCAGAGGTTGCCATCAGGGACACGAGCGAGTTTTCGAGGCTACTTTCTCAGTTCATAGACCAGCCCGGATCCCTTGACGAGCTGATCGAGACCAAAAGGGCCGGTCGCAGATTCTCTTCGGTAATGGAATGGTTTCTTGCCGCCAGATCACAACTAACGGCAACCTGTAGGGCCGCAGATCCCAAAATGCGCTATGGGTGGTTCGGTCCGCCGATGAGCCTGGCCTCGATGCTGACGGCTCGACTGATGGAAACTTGGGCTCACGGGATCGACATCAGGGACTCGCTAGGTTTGGCCCCAAACGACTCGGGACGGCTGGCCCACATCTGCTTCTTAGGCTATCGAACAAGGGATTTCAGCTTCATAAACCGGGGAATGGATCCCCCGCAAAGTGAAGTGTTCGTCGATTTGACCAACGGTAAAGGCTCAATTAGTTATGGAAATCCGATAGCTACCGATCGAATCTCAGGGTCGTCGTTGGACTTTGCACTAGTCGTCACGCAGCGACGAAGTCTTCTTGACACCGGCCTCGTCGTCGAAGGGGAAGACGCTAGAAAATGGATGTCAATTGCCCAGGCCTTTGCCGGCCCCCCGGGACCTGGGAGACAACCCAGATTGGAGGGTTAATTATAAAGTTAACTCTCCCCAATTGACGGAACGTCCTAGTCAGCTATGCGGCCTCTGTCGGTTCGAGCTTCATTGACACCCTGAGCATGGTCGACTGAGATGTCCCTCTTCGCCTGAAGAACGCATCACCTACCGAGAGTCTGTGTTTGATCGCAGTCGCCTCTGCTTATTCCTCTGAGTCATATCTGAGTTGTCGGCATTTCCAATCCTGACAAAAGGAAAGTACCACTCGCCTCTCGCCACCCTTTTGTACGCGTATCCATACTCTGAACAATCGATCGTGGTGTTAGGTAGGATTCCAAAGGATTGGTGATTGCTGATCTTGTGGACCTAGGCGCCTGTCGAGGTTCATCAGGACCACATACCGTAAACACATACCCTAAAGATGGTGAATTCGGCTTAGTGCCATTCGGCACACTGCAAGCGACTTGGGCCTCCTTGGCGCACCATAAAAGACTCGCAACCTAGTACGATGCGAACATTAATACTATTTCTCTGCCAAAAAACTCTCCTTCGTATATCATCTAGTTAACTTCAAAAACCACCAAAAGTGAGTTTTTTATTGTCCGACCAGCTAGATCTAGTCACAATCATCGAAAAGGCCAAAGCCGGGGATGAAGCCGCCATGGGTGAGCTTTTCCGACAATTTGCGTCCCCACTTTTGAGATACCTCAAGGGCCGAAGGGTAATCGACCCGGAGGATATCGCCTCTGAGACTTGGCTAAGCATCATCGCTTCGCTCTCTAAATTCCAAGGCGACGGCGGGGACTTTCGGGCTTGGATATTCTCTACTGCCCGGCGAAGGATAATCGACGGTGCTAGACGAGCGAGCGTGAGGCCCAAACTGGAACAGATTGGGGAAGCGGAGTCCGCTTCAGCGCCCAATGATCCGTCCTTCACTCCCGGGGCTGGCTCAGAGGCCGATCAAGCGGTATCGGAACTGGTTGACTGTCTAACAGACGAGCAGCGCGATGTCGTTCTCCTACGAGTACTCGGGGGCTTTAGCGCCGCTGAAGTAGCAAAAATCGTGGGAAGGTCAGAAGGAGCGATAAGGGTGATACAACATAGGGCGATAAAGAAGATGGCCGAAAATATATCCAACCCGAATGTAACGTTCGGAACTACTGCTGCGTTTCCATTAATGAAATGATCGAAGAACCCTTTAGCGAAGAGGTTATAGATGCGCTTCTTAGCGGCGATTCGAATGCCGAATCCCTGCCGCTAGACCTTAAGAGGATTAGTCAGCTTGTATCAGTGGCAAATTCTCCGGCAACTATGACCGAACTTGCGATGCAGGATACCGTGATATCCGCTTACCGCAACGCTTTAGCTACTTCAGATCTAGGGGAAATACCCGAAAGGAAACGCTCTATGATTTCTAGGTTCTTAAGCGCCAAGGTCGCACTTGCTGGGCTAGCTATTGCCCTGACCGGAGGCACCGCCGCCGCCTTGACCGGCGTACTGCCCGTCTCATTCACTAAAGGCACTAACCCATCGGTATCGTTAGCGAACACCGCAGCTCAGAACTCGTCGAACTCCCAGGTCGGAACGGATACCAAGGTGACCGATGGGGGCTCCACGGCGAGCGATTCAAACTCGAATACCACCATCAACCAGGGCATATTAAGTACTAAGAGCCTTTATGGTCTTTGCAACGCTTATTCACACGCCTTTGCCTCAACGACAACCACTTCGACCTCAGGGTCGTCAGGGTCACAAGGTTTGACTAGCGGGGCTCCTTTGACTGCGACGGCATTTGCCGAGCTCAACGCCTATGCAAAGTCAAAAAACGAAACCTTAACGGAACTCTGCACTAACATAGAACGGCTTCCGGCGAGCAACTCCAATAGGCCCTCGGCAATGGGAAATCCGTCTGGCACCCCACAGACTCCGTCAGTCGGAGCGTCTGGACAAACCGGCCAGGTTGAATTCCCCCCGGCCACTGGCAAGGGAATGGGCCAGAGCGAATCGGGTAAGGTGACAATGCCCAGCAAGCCTTCGCGAGGTAGTTCTACCAACTAGCCTCGGCAGCAAGTCGGCTACTACTCACTGAAATAGGAGGGCTCCAAAAAGGTGCCCTCCTATTTTGCCATCCAAGGAGCCACCAAATGTTACATTCCAACCGGTCCTATCAGTAGCTGGCCCCAACAGCAGCCGGCCCAACGTCTATCTGCTCCAACCAAAGCCCTTTTACGGCTGGTTCGATTCCCCTGTGGAACAGTGGAATCACGGTCTCACATTCCTCACATCCGACCTGGCAAATTCCATATCAAAGCTGGCCCATGCCCTCTTTGGTTTGATTACAAAAGCGGCTAAAACGGATCTGGCCCGGTACCGACCCCACTTGGGCGGTAACCGAGCCAGACGACCAAATCGCTACTTAGCTATGCCTCGGCTGTCACAAGTGCCAACTCTTCGTCACTTACAAAACGCTCGTGAGAAGGCGCCATCTTGAAATAGTCCCTGCCCTTTGCCCAGTAGATGGCTATCGGGATAAAGCCAAGGGCTAGCGCTCCAAGTCCTACTCCTAAAGTAGTTCCGTTCAAACCTGGAATACTCTTTACGAACATCACCACCATGAATACCGCACCAACTAGTGGCCAGAGGCCCATAAAGACGAAGTTTCCTACGGACTTGAACAACTGTTTGCGGTATAACACGACCACGGCGAAACCAGCCAGCGCATAGTACACCGCTATCTGCAGTCCAATTGCCGAAATTGCATCGGTCATGATCGTCGACAGACTTCCGATGTAGTTAGATCCGATGAACAGTCCGAGGGAGATAACGGCGACTACTATCGTAGCAACCGCTGGGGTTTTGAATTTTGGATGAACGGTCCCTAGCACCTTGGGAAGCGTACCGTCCCTTCCCATGGCAAACAGGGTCCTGGTCACCTGGATGATGGTAGTCTCCAATGTGGCGACGGTAGAGAGAACAACCGCCACGACAATCAAGCGTCCACCAAATCCATGCCACACCGTCTGGCCCAGGACATCTAGGACATCGCCCGAGTTATTAGAGATCTGCTTGGAAGTCAGAACCATGTTCGTTCCGATAGTGAAGACCTCGAATAGCGCAAAGACTACGAGAACACCGATAATTCCACCGATCCCAGGAGTTACCTTCGCCCCTTTGGTCTCCTCATTCAAGTTCGCAGTCACGTCCCAGCCCCAGTAATAGAAGGCTGCCAAAAGTGCACCGGCAAAGAATCCATTAGACCCACCGAAGACGGTCGGCGAGAGCCAATGCCACGTGAAGGTGTGTGCGTCATGCCCGTGTACAAGCATCAAGACGGCAAAGAGGACCAAGAGTAAGAGCTCTATTGTCGACATAATGACCTGGACCGTTGCCGTCACCGTCACTCCGACTATTACCGCCACGACCATCAGAGCGAAAAACACCGAGCCGAATATTGTTACCGCGGTTACGTTATTAGCGAGCGAATTAGAAAAGAGTCCCAAAGTAACCGAACCGGCCGGGAAGGAACCGGCGACCATGAATATCAAGGCGGATACTACTAATGCCCAGCCAGCTATATAACCGAGAACCGGGTGCAACGCCCTTCTCACCCAACTGTAGCTTGCGCCAGAATTTGCCTCTATTCTGCCCAGATAGTTGAAAGCCCATACTATTCCGAACATGGCAATACCGCAATACAGTAATGCCGCCGGTCCGCCGAATGCCACAGCCCCGTAAAGAGCCGCAGTAGTGGCGGCTATCGAATACGCAGGAGCCACTCCAGCGACCCCCATGACGGCCGACTCGAACAGGGTCAACGCCCCCGCTTTGAGTTTGCCCTCTCCGGACCCGACGGAACCACTGCCTCCATCGTTTGAATCCAACTTCTCCCCCTTTTCATGTGAATTACGCCACATTTTCAACTGATTATAAACTTCTCACGCCTATTCCGCCACGGATTTCGAGATTAGTTAACATTTCTTGACGTAGATTCTCAGCGGTGGGATTTTTACCGATTTTATATGCATTACTTGCATAATGAAATGAGGGCCCTCCCTCAGGAAAGGCCCTCACTACCAGGACAAATAACAAACTTTTACCAAAGCTAACTACGGAAAATTATTTACCTTCCACCGACTCATTTCCCTTTGCGGCGTAGTGCTCGTTTAAGTACTTTTCGCCCTCGTCACACAGGATGGTCACGACGGTTGCACCGGCGGGAAGTCCCGCTCTTACCTTCCTCGCAACAACTAAGTTTGCACCAGAGGAAGGACCGACGAACATTCCGTGCTCCTTAGCGAGCCATCTCATCTCGGCTATCGACTCCTCGCTACCCACGGGGACCATGGAATCGACGATATGTCCATGGCGGGCGAATATCCCCGGCACGAATCCGTCGGAGATACCCTCGATCTGGTGATGACCGATTTCACCACACAGGATGGTGCACGACTCATTCGGCTCCACGCCAATCAGCTTCACATCTTTGTTGACTTCCCTGAAGGCCTGCCCTACACCGACCAAAGTACCCCCGGTGCCAACTCCCATTACAAAAGCGTCAGGAAGCCTACCGAGGGGAAGCTGCTGGAGGATCTCGGGACCAAGCCAAGTTCTGTTCTCTTCAACGTTCCAGTCCGAATCAAACTGGGATGGTGCGAAAAAGCCGGGTTGCCCGCCTAATTCACGAGCCTTTTCCAGGGCCTGGTTGACGTGAAAATACCCGATCTCCAGAACTTCTGCGCCAAAAGATCTAGAAATTGCCACGCGAGCAGAGGACAACCCTCCAGGCATGACTACCAGCATCCTGTAGCCTTTGATTGCGGCAACCATACTCATGGCGTTACCGGTATTGCCGCTGCTCGCCTCTACGATCGTCATCCCTTTGACTAGCTGTCCTTCGGCCTCTGCCCTTTCGATAATGTACTTGGCAATTCGGGCCTTGATCGAACCCGACGGCTCCAAGTACTCCAGTTTGACGAAGATTCCGTCTTCGATCTCGATCAAAGGCGTGTCGCCAATGGCGTCTAGAACGCTCAAACTTGGCGCCGTCGAAGTCGACCCTGATACCGTGTGCGTTCCTACCACGTGACTCCCCCCAACTCAACAATGTGTTTTAATTACTTAGTGGCTAAATAGATAGTGGCTTAATTACTTAAATTACAAGCAAAACTCTCAAGCGCCCGCTGCCAAGCCCAGTCCTAGAAGCCAAGGGGATTTCAAGCCCTCTGCATGTTAGCTTCGACCCCATCGAGCAGGGACAACTCGGCAATGATAAATTCTCGGTGCCTTATAAAATCAACTCGCACCGCAATCAAAGCTGCAAAATAACGACTTTTGGCTCTGAAAAAGCCTCTAGCACAGAGGTCCCTCCGACTCGGCCACGCCCGCTTAGGGTTCCCGATCGACCGCCGAATGGAAGATGGGACTCCCAGAGGTTGGTTGACGCATTCACATTTACCCAACCGGCTTCCACCGACTCTGCATAAGCTAAGCCCCTGGCGAGGTCAGCGGTAAAGACGGCTGAGGTCAAACCGAATCCGAATCGATTAACCAAGGAAATTGCATCTTGGTCCGAAGAGATCTCCAAGATCGGAACCACCGGACCAAAGGTCTCGGAGGAGGCGATAAGCATCTCCGGACTGACCGCATCGAGAATGGTCGCCTGGGCATAGAGGCTAGTGGGGAAACCGTCTTCCCGTTTGCCACCCTGGACCAACCGAGCCCCTTTTGCGACCGCATCTCCTACGTGCTCGTCAAACTTATTGGCGCAGGCTTCATTGTTCAGGGGTCCCATCGTCGTCTCGGGAGAAAATGGATCACCCAGATTGATCGACTCCTTTGTCATGGAGACCACCATCTCTAAGAACTCCTCTTTCACCCCTTTATGTACGAGGAATAGTTCTCCTGCGGTGCAGCTCTGGCCGGCACACAAAAACGAAGCGTCCATGACCGCCCTGGCCGCCTTCTCAAGGTCGGCGTCCTCCAAAACTACAAACGGGCCATTCCCGCCAAGTTCGAGGATCTGTTTCTTGCCAGCTGCGCGGTATGCGATCTTCTCTCCGGTGGCCACTGAACCGACAAAACCGATTCCGTCCACTCCCGGGTGTGCGCAAAGGGCATCGCCGACTTCAGCGCCGAGTCCGGTCACGAAGTTAAACACGCCCCCGGGAAAGCCGGCTTCGACAAAAATCTCAACCAGAAGTGCCGAACAGGCAGCGGTCGAAGGTGCCGGAATCCAAATAACCGAGTTTCCTGCGGCTAGTGCTGGGGCAAATACTTCCGCCCCCATCGTATACGGCCAATTCCAAGGACTTATAACTCCCACGACGCCCAACGGAACTCGGTACTGCAACACCCGCCTCGTCGGGTCGACGGAGTGTGGCATGGAGCCACTCTGTCGCTTGGCGTCTTCGGCGGCCATAGAGAAGTAAAGTACCAACTCGTCGACTTCATCATAAGCCTCGTTGACCAGGGGCTTGCCCTGGTCATCGGTTAGTGCTCTAGCCAAGGTGTCCCTCTCAGCTGCGATGAGTTGAGAAGCCTTGATCATGACCTCCGCTCGATAGAAGGGGGACGCGCTCGCCCAGGACTTCGTCGCCCGACGAGCCGCTCCGACTGCGCGGTCGATATCGGCCGTGCTGCCTCGTGAAACGGTGGCAATTACTTTGCCACTCGATGGGCTGATCGACTGAATTCTATCTATGGAGCTCGACGACTGCCATTGCCCGTCGATATAGATTCCCCAGTCTCGTCCTAACTCGTGCTGAGCCGCCACGCGTACCCCTTTCAATCAAGCTTCAAAAACTAACTACTACTACGTTCCCAGGACCGGAGCCTTCTTGGGCGTAGGTGCCCCGGTGAGCCAAGACTGAACCAACGACTGATGCGAATTGACAAACTTCGCAGCGGCGGCCGATCCACTCATCTTGTTAACGGCCATGTCGTAGGAGACAGAGTTTTGATCCGCTGCGGTCCAGTTAAAGGCCTGAATAAACTTCGCCACCGACGGTGCCGTGGTAGGAAGCTTTGAATTCATGATCTTGTACAGGTAGTATGGAGGATACGCACAGTCGATCTTTGCCGCTGGTAGCTTTGCACACGCTTGCGTGAACGGAGGCAAGGCAACTTGGCTAAACGAGTAAACATGGTTGAAGTACTGAGGCGTATACCAGTAGAAGATGATCGGCTTCTTTGCCTTGTAGGCAGTCTCAATTTGAGACAACTGTGCCGCTTCGGAACCTGCGTAAACCACCTTCATATTAAGACCAAGGGTGTTGATTAGGGCGGCGTCATTAGTGACGTAGCTCGGCGCACCATCTAGGAACTCTCCCTGAGGAGCGGTCTGGGGGGTAACGAAGAGCTTCCAATCGGCCTTCACTCCTTGCCAGGTAGCCAGCTCAGGATGTTGTTTCAACAAGTAGGTCGGTATGTACCAGCCGATATTTCCGGTTGGACCTTCAAGACCGGCGTTAATGACCTCATGATTCCCTACGACGTAGGTCTGATAGTGGTTGTAGTGTCCCCAGACCTCGAGTACCGCAGAAACGCTTCCAGATGCGGTAGCTGGCCAAGCGGGAATCTCCGCGAGGTCCAACAGCTTTACCGGGTAGTGCAGGTCCTTCTCGATGACATACTGGGCAACCACATTATTGGCCAGCGACCCCTCCCAGGAGTTCGTCACCAACGTGATCGTCGGCTTGGCAGCGGTTGACGAACCCGATGAAGAACTCGATGAAGACGACCCACAAGCGCTTAATAGAACCGTACCTGCAGCTATAGCCCCGCCCCAGCGGACTAACCGCTTAAGTCGGGGAATCCTTGAACTTATTGACATTATTTAGTTCCCCCTGTGATGAATCCCGCTACCGACTGCCACTCAAAGCTCGGCATCATGTATGGATTCCCTCCTCCGTAGCCCTTTTGAGCTACACTTTCTAGACGACTTTCCAAAGACCCCACCCAGTAGTCGACCCAGTTACAATTTTCCTGAGCCAAACCGTCATTAGAGTGTGACCAACTACGAACATCCAACGTCTAGTCCTAGCGGAAAAGAACGCTGGCAAAACACAACTTCGCTTGCCCTCAGCTCCTCCTCCCTGCCGGACGCCCCTGCGTCAAGCGATCGAAGACGATTCCTAAAACCACAATTGCCAAACCGGCAGATAGTCCGAGGCCAAATTCGTCTCGTCCAAGTCCTACGACCACGTCGTATCCGAGACCACCAGCACCGACGAGGCCGGCGACGATCACCTCAGCCAGCACTAACATGATCGTTTGGTTGATTGCGAGAACTATCGTGGGCCGTGCCGCCGGTAGTTCGACCTTGCGAAGCATCTGGAAACGGGTGGCCCCGAAAGAGTTTCCCGCCTCGATCATGTCGACCTTGATCTGTCTCAATCCGAGGTTGGTCAGCCTTACAGCCGGAGCAAGTGCGTACACGAAAGAAGCGGTAACTCCGGCCATATTGCCGACGCTGAAGAAAAGCACTACCGGTATGAGGTATACAAAGGCGGGCATCGTCTGCAACACATCGAGAATCGGCCGGAGCACCTTCTCTAATGGTGGCCACCAATAGGCGGCGATTCCCAGCGGGATCCCGATTGCCACACAGAGAACAAGCGCCACCAGCACCTGCGACAAGGTCACCGAAGCATCGGTCCACATTCCCAAGAGTCCAATTGCCGTTACGCCTATGGACACCAAGACGGCCCTACGCCACCCGGCTATCAGGTACCCGATTACCCCGGTACCAAATATTGCGAGCCACCATGGGAAATCCCCGATGATCCTGGTTAGCGGATTTAGAATCTCAAGAGTGGTGAAGGAGCTGAGGTTGGAAGTCCCGCCGATGACCGGAATAGATGAAAAATGGTAGAGGTGGCTCTGGAGGAAACTCAAAAAGGAGTTAACCGGAGCCGAAAGGGAAAGCGAAAGGCCCGCGGGGAAAGATCCGCCGCCGCCTACAACGTTCCCAAGCGCAATCGCAACGATCACCAAGGCCCCAACCGCTATCCGTAGATTCCTCGGGCTGATCAACTGCTTTTGACCCTTTGTGCTTACGTTCCTGCCGACGTTCTCGGCGACAGCGCTCACTATCCGATCGAGAATCATCGCCATAAAGACGATCGCCACTCCGGCGGTGAGTGCGTCACCGACATCGACGATGTTCAAAGCCTGCAAAATCGGGTCGCCCAGTCCGCCAGTCCCTACCAACGAGGCGATGACCACGACCGAAAGCGCCATCATGATGACCTGATTAATACCCAAGACGATCGGCTTAAGAGCCATCGGCAACTGAACTTTTCTAAGAAGTTGCCACTTGTTAGACCCGAAAGACTTCCCAGCCTCGACCGTTTCATAGGGGACGGAATGAATTCCGAGCATCGTGAGGCGGATTACAGGGGCGATAGCGTAGATCACCGTTGCGATAATCCCGCCGGAATTACCGATCCCAAAGAGAAGTACTATTGGAACGAGGTAAGCATACGCTGGAAGCATCTGCATAAGATCCAAAATCGGTCTGATCGCCTCCTCAACCACCCTTGAAGCGGCGGCGGCGATTCCCAATGGAACCCCCAGCACAACCGATATCAACACAGCAACGCTCATCAACGCCAAAGTGGACATGCTCGCCGACCAAAGGCCGATTAATCCGAAGTAGAACATCGCTATTACGACAAATATTGCAACCCGCCACTTACCGGCCAGTACCGCAGTGCCGGCGAAAAGCGCAATTACCCCCGGCCAAGACAGCCAATTCAGCACGTCGGTAACGGCATTCACCGAATTTCCGAGCCAATTGCCGATAGGAGTCAAAAAATGTACAAAGAAGGGTGCGGTGTTCTGATGAACGGTGATCCAGTTGGCAACCGAGTTAAACCACGTGGTTACGTTCGGTACCCAGCTCGTCGGAAAGCCCGATTGAAATCCACCGTAGATCGCAGATATCACCATCGCAAGGAGCAGGACAAAAAGCCCCGAATATGGCCGCTGCAGCAACTTGGCGGCCACAAGCTTGTTGGCCCTTTCGCCTGGGGGAAGTTGCACTGGTTTCAGTGCTACCTCTGCCCGCTCGTTAGATTCGGCTACCACCGTCACTTTGCTACTTCCTCCCTCCAGTTGGCAGGCGTAGTAAGCATTTCGTCCTCATTCAGAGCTGAATCTGGGGGTCCATCATTGATAGCAGCCAGGACGGACCTACGGTCCAATTCTCCGATCAGCCTGCCGTCGGAATCGACAACACCGACTGGGAGTTCGGAGGCCAGTACGACAGGAAGTACACCTTGTAGCAGGGTTGTCGGCGGGACTACTCGGTCCTCGTAGGAAGAGAGACTTGCGTATCCTGGAGCTTGCATCGCCCACCTTGCAGTGAGCACTTTTGAACGCGACACGTCCCTGGTAAACGCAGCCACATATGCATCCTTGGGCGAACCCACGACTTCCTCCGGGGTTCCAACCTGAACAAAGGCACCATTGCGCATGATCGCTATGCGGTCACCAAGCTTCAGAGCCTCGTCCAGGTCATGGCTCA
>JAKCBW010000004.1:19098-50515 GCA_021842145.1 Actinomycetes bacterium | reverse complement strand
AGCAAAGCTCGCCGCAAATCCGAGCAATGGGGCTCCCAAGGCCGGCTTCTTGAGGCCCAGCAGGATCCGGCCCATCGGCCCGAGGTTAAGCCAAAGTCGACCGACGATCTCCTTTTGAGAAGGGTGTGACGGGTCCACAAATGCGTTGTTTTCCCCTTTAAATTCGTAATGTCCAGCACCGATACCGACTATCTGGTGCAGTATGGGTGCCTTGAGCTGCGGAGTCAAGTAGGCCGCGACTTCCCCGACCCGGTAGCTCGACGCTGGTCGGAGAACAACCAGGTCGCCAGTTTGAAGAGCCGGTAACATAGACGTGCCGGAAAGGATGAAATAAGAGTCCCTCCCGCCGATTTCCCTCGGCGCTAGCTGCCACCAGCCGAAGCCTAAGACGAGCACAACCACCGAGAAAATGCTCATAGAACGCATTGGACGCATTTAATCCTTTCTGGCCAACATCCAACAATTTGGCCGACTAGACAAGCAGCGGGAGGCGAGCCACCCGGCCCACCTCCCGCTACCCTCTAGTGTCCGAAGAGATACCAAGGCAGAGGGCCAGCTACTGGTTAACTTCGATCTGTAGATGATCTAGCCAACCTGACAACGGCCCACCGGCTCCACCGGGCCCGTTGACGGCGGCTGGCGGAGTGATGGTGCAACTAAAGTAGCTCGTTGCCCCCGACACGCTGGTGCGGGTGCACGACTGCCACTGCATCGGACCACCTGGAGGAGGTGGCGGTGGCGGATCCAGGCGAACGAAGCCCTGCACCGCCGGAGACTCGCCAGCAGCCCCCTCGGTGGCGGCAAAGCTCACCGACACGACCTGCAGGTGTGCTATTCCACCTCCAGGAGGCGGGGGCGGTGGATCAACGTTGTAGCTTATGTCTGATATGATGTAACCGTCGATCATTTGCGACGATACGCCTTCCCCGGATACAGGCTGGGTGTTCGTGGCAAGGAACGCCGCTCCGCCGCCGGAGAGTAGTACTCCGACGGCGAGCGGGGCCAAGAATCTCATTCTCATGGATCCCCCTTATCTATGTTGCCGGTACTACGGCAGACAGGCGAGGTATAGCGCGGCGCTGCACGCCGTCGACTTCCGACCCACGGGGTCACCCGTCGACATCGCCACCGCATCTGCCAAGCCAGCTGCCGGGACCACCTCAAATCGCTGGTGATCCTTTGGATACCGTAAGCAACAGAGGCCAAAATTTCATCACCAAGGTTGATGAAATTTTCCCGTACTCCCCCTGCTTTTGTGTTTGATCAAGTCGGGTCTCCATTCGGCCCCAACCGTCAGTTCTATCGCCTCCAGCTGGGAATGCACCGCTAGCTTCGTCAATATCGACCTTATCTCGGACCGAATAGTAGCGATTGATACACAGAAGTCCTCGGCTATCTCAGATGCGACTAGTCCCCCTACCAAAGCGGCGAGGACTTGTGCCTCGCGGTGAGTTAAACGGCTCAACGTTGCTAGCCGTTGCCGTCTTTCACGCTCGTGATAGTGGTACTCCGCTACAAGGTTCTCCTTCTCCCAGATCGCCATCACATTCTCTCCGGCTACCAAACGTGAAATAGCCCGACCGAACTCCTCGAATGGAAGACCTTTATTGATCAATGCCACTGCGCCCGCCTCTATGCACCTTCCCAACCTGATTCGATCCGTAACACCCGAAACGACTACGACTTTTGCCCCAGCGTTGGTCAGCGGTGCAATCAGGTCTACCCCGTCTAGATCAGGCTTCAAATTCAGGTCAATCAGCGCCAGCGGTGGCTTGACGGCATCGCCGCACTGAGCAGTCACGACCTCTACTGCGGAATCGACGGTCAAACCACCAACCCTGAGCACCGTGGCCGAAGCGCCACATGACCGCAAAATGCTTGCAAGGCTGTTAGCTACTAATTCGTGATTGTCCACGATTAGGGCCGATTGCTGCAAATCTCCTCTGATAGCAAATTTTGCGTCTGTCACATTCCCCCGATCCACAGACCGTCGGGCTCCTTTACATCGAGCTTCTCTAAATCGGGATCCCAGACAAAAGCTTGGCCGGCACACCAGTTGTCTGCAAAAAGTTCCGAACTCTGGACCCCGACCGAATTAGTACCTATCTGGTCACATCAACCAGCCACTTACCCCCGAGTATCAACTCAAACATCCACCCGACAAATCGACCCTCAAATTCAAGTATCACCTGGTCAAGTATCACCTGGTCAAGTATCACCTCATTGGCAGCTAACCGATCTGCTTCTCCTTTCAAGTGCTCAGTCCGACATGTAGCAGCGGTCCACAAGTGACTATTGTGCTACGCCAGCGACCGGAACTGGCATCGGAATTTCAATGACAAAACAACCACCGTGACCTCTGTTCACCTCGGCGAAGATCCTCCATCCATTCTTGTTAGCTAGCTCTCGAGCAATAGCTAGTCCCAGTCCTTCGCCGTGGTCAAGGGCTCCACTGCCCCGTCGACCGCGCTCAAAAATAGCCTCAAGCTCCCCCGGCAATATTCCCGGCCCATCGTCTTGGATCGAAATCGTCAAATTGAAATCTGCCGACGAGACCGCCACCGACACCGTGGCACCCGGTGCATGCCGTTCGGCATTGTCGAGGATCAAACGCACGGCCCTGCTAAGAGCCAGCGGGTCACCGACAACCATCGATTCCCCTTTCTCGGCAATCAATTTTGACTTCACCCCGCGAGACGAAAGCGCCGCAAGTTCCTTAGCAATCACCGACTTGACTTCGAACGCTATCAACTCAGGTTCATCTGGGTAGACGATCTCCGAGAGTGTCGATGCACCTATTTGTAGATAGTCGAGGGCCTCGTAAGCCTCGGCACATCCACCCAATTCACCTGCGTGCTGCATGAGAAGCTGGACGCCACCGTTGAGTACGACTAGTGCCGACCTGAGTTCGTGATCCTCTTCTCGACGCTTCTCGGCATCAGCCCGCAATTCTGCTTCGAGTTCAGCAGCCCTATCGATAGCCTCCAAAAGCCTCGCTCGAGCCCTTTTGACCTGCTGTCTCAGTTCAAGGGTCACCCCGACTATGACACAAAGCAAGGACTGGAATCGAAATATAGTTGCCAGCAGTAGGCCACTAGAGGTTGGACCTTCTACTATCACCCCGGCCAGGCCAGCTTGGGCCATAAGCAGCATCGCCACACAGAGGTAGGCGTCCATTGTTCCACCGTATCGCCACCACGTAACGCCATAGCCAAGCGCTCCGACGAGGCATATAACCAAAAAAATGAACCCATCGCCTGACGAGCCGACCACCCAACGCCCGGCGGTCAGGCGCAGTAGGAAGAAAAGCAATCCCCCGCCGAAAGCTATGATTATTTGGGGTCGAAGGTGAACTTCACTAAAGAAATACGCCCCCTTCAGGGCCCGAAGCGATTGCCAGGAAACCATGGACAGTCCGATACTGAACGCCAGGATTGGCACAGCGGCTAACACCATCTCACCATTGTCGTGCCTGGGACCGATGCCGGTAAGGCGGCCGAGCATGAGCGAAGTCTCTATCGATGCGAGGAGAAGTACCCCCGAACTCAAGGCTAAGCAGTTGATCGGCTCGTCACCCAGTTGCCACAAGGTCAAAAAACCCGAGGATGCTAGGATCGCCAAGATTAAAACCGCCAAGGAGATGATCCCCTCGGTGGGTACCGTTTCGCCTCCAAAAGCCGATAGACGTCCCCTTTCAGCCAGGACGCCCGCAAAGACCCACACTGCCACCAAAGGTACAACACCCACCAGAAGGGGTGGTAGCCAATTTCTCTGCACTCGGAACCTACCCATGGCCCCCCCAATAAGGCACCAGCAAGCCGAGCGATTCACCCTTTTGAGACTTACTTCCGATGTCTCGAACACGCAAATCTCCCGGTGAAGCCCCAGCTACTATCGCTCAAACAGCGTCGCTCCCACCGTGCAGTGTGAGAGCCCCACTGACACCGACCCTCCTGGTCGATGTCCCAATTTAGACCTAATTACCACTAGCCGCCCAACTACCTGGGCCGCCCCGCCAGCACTTCGATCTCTTTTGGTCCACGCCTTTTAACCAGTCAGCCGATCCAGTGAGCGCGAGTGTACTTCCAAGGAGGGAGCAGTGCCAGTAGTTTTCAATAGTCCCAGCTCATAGCGGCATTTTTAATAACCCAATGACCTCGACCCATCCTCATCAGAGGCGTATCGGATCGACCAAAACAATCGGGTCGGCCAAAACAATCCGCTAGGGCTATCTTTGTGTAGTCGACTTTCCCTAATGGCCGACATAACATGGCAAGCCTTTTGATCCCTATTTTACATTTCTAATGGATGCCATTTCTAATGGATGCCATTTCAACCTAATGTTCGAAACTCACCTCAGCCAGATACCAAGGTTCCGCCGTCCACTACTAAATTCTGGCCCGTGATCCAACCCGAAAGGTCGCTCGCTAGAAAAAGTGCCGCGTTTGCGACGTCTTCGGGTTCGCCAATACGTCCCAAGGGAAGTCTTGAAGCGAGCCCCGCTTCATTCGGCTCCCAAAGTGCCCGAGCGAAGTCCGTCCGCACGACCCCCGGAGAGATCGAGTTGACCCTAACTTTAGGTCCGAGCTCATTGGCGAGTTGCCGGGTCATATGGATGACCGCCGACTTCGACACGTTGTAGTAGCCGATCATCGGTTCTATTCCGAGTCCCCCAATCGACGCTATATTCACGACGACGGCTTTATCGAAATCGGGCTTCGACCAAAGAACTTCCCAGCACCTTTTAGTCCATAAAAGTACACTCCGAACATTGACGGCCATTATTTTGTCAGCTCGTTGAGCGTCTAATCCGACCATCGGTCCAAAATAGGGGTTGGTGGCCGCATTATTTACCAGAATATCTATGGCACCGAACCTCTCGATTGTCGAACCCACGACTAGCTCCGGGCTGGATTCTTCTCCCGCATTCGCTGCAATATAGGCAACTACGCCCGGCTTTTGGGTCTTGGAAGTTATTTCATCGGCCGCTGCTGCCAGCTGATCCTCTTTGCGCGAGGTAATCATCACAGATGCACCCGCTTCGACAAAACTTGCAGCTATAGCCTTACCAATACCCTTAGAACCACCGGTCACAAGGGCAACTTTGCCTTCTAGGGAAATCTCCATAGGAGCAACTTAGACCAAAATCAGCCTCAATTAACTTCGCCCGGCGACAAAGGCTTCCCAAAATTGGTCTTTAACTTTTACCCAGACCAATATAGGATCTTGATGCGACCAGTGGGAGTACCAGTTGACAAACCGCCTGAAAAATGAATCCAGCCTTTACCTGCGCCAGCACATGTCAAATCCAGTGGACTGGTGGCCATACTGCGAAGAAGCTTTCGAGGAAGCCAAAAAGCGAGGCGTTCCGGTATTCATCTCCATCGGTTACGCCGCTTGCCACTGGTGCCACGTTATGGAGAAGGAGTGTTTTGAAGACTCAGAGGTTGCCGAAAAACTAAATGGCGGATTCGTGTCGATCAAGGTCGACCGTGAAGAGCGACCCGACGTAGACGCCCTCTACATGGAGGCCCTACAAGCGATGTCTGGCAGCGGTGGGTGGCCCATGTCCATATTTGCAACTCCCGAGAAAAAACCGTTCTATGCGGGAACATACTTTCCCAAGTTGCCATCTCGAAATATGCCTGGGTTCATCTCGGTTCTCGAAGCCGTCTCTAGTGCCTATACGGATCAAAAATCTGAGGTCGAGTCTGTCGCCCAAGAGATGATTAGCGCCATTCGAACGAGGACCACTCTTCCTAAGCCAGACTTCGCTGCGGCTGATCTGGACGCGCTAGCCCTTTTGGATCACATTGCGAAGGAACTCACCGACAGGGCCGACAAGGACTGGGGGGGTTTTGGTCTAGCCCCTAAGTTTCCTCAACCACACCTAATCGCACTTCTATTGAGGCACCACTACCTCACCGGAGACAAACTGAGCCTCAGCACCGCCAAGTCCGCCCTCGACCACATGGCCAGTGGCGGGATATTTGACCACCTTGGTGGTGGCTTTGCACGGTACTCGGTGGACAGGTTCTGGATCGTCCCGCACTTCGAGAAGATGCTCTATGACCAGGCTGGCCTACTTAAAGTCTACGCCGAGGCTTACGCAGTAACTAAAGACGAAAACTACGCCTACGTCGTTAAAAAGATAGCCTCCTACGTTGATGAGTCCCTCAAGCTCCAAAGCGGAGGATTAGCTTCATCTCAGGATGCCGATTCGGACGGCGAAGAGGGTGCTTACTATATATTCCGAATCGAGGAGGTCAAGGAGGTCCTCGGAGGAAAGGCAAAAGAGTTCATTGAATTCTATGGCGTATCGAAGTCGGGGAACTTTGAGGGAAGGAATATCCTTCATCGACCACACGGCAAATCGATAGTTCCGACCGAATCAATTGCAGAATCGAATCAAAAGCTACTCGAATATCGCAAGCTTCGAAACCCGCCGGCCAGGGATGACAAAGTAGTCTGTGAGTACAACGCTCAATACGGTGGCGCATTGATCACCGCAGGACGGTTAATGATGGATTCAGAATTAATGGCAAATGGTGTCAAGCTCGTCGATCTTCTCAACGAAAGGCTCCTGGATCCAACTTCGGGACGGCTAAAAAGGATACTCTTTGGCATGTCGCCTTCCATCGACGGCATGGCCGCAGACTACCTGTGGCTAGCTTTGGCGAACATTGAAGCTTATGGAGCCACTGGCCGAGCCGACTACTTGCGGCAAGCCGCCCTCCTTTGTGACAAATCGATTGAGCACTTTTGGGATAACGGAGGTTGCGGATTCTTTACCTCCGAAAACCCATCGGACCTGGACATACCTCGTACCAAAGACATTTACGACACGGCAACGATCTCCACAAACGCTATAGCGAGCGAAGTTCTGCTGAAGCTCGGTTATCTAACGGATAACTCTTCCTATCTCGATCGAGCCGACGAGCTGATAGCAACACTGGCCAATGCGATCAGTTCCGCACCGTCTTCATTCGGTTGGGTAGCTTGGTCGGCAAGGTTACTCAATGGTGGGCTAAGAGAACTCGTCATCCCGGGTCCTTTGGGAAATTTTGCCCCGGTCTTCTTCGACCAATTCCTCCCCGACACGATCTCCCTATTCGGCGACCGCAGCGCGTCTCCACTTTTTTTGGACCGGGATGACTCGTGGGCCTACCTCTGTGTGGGAAATGTATGCAATCTCCCTACGCAGGACCCTCAGGTACTCAAGGACCAGCTCTCTCAGGATAGGTGGCTGGTGGATTCGGGGTCGATACTGTAATGTCCCAACTCTATTACCTGGGCAAGGTGGAGAATGAGATCTTTGCCCTCGACCCAAATGAGAAAAGATTTGTCCGCCTCATCCTCAAAGAAGACCAGGACGAAGAGATCGGCCTATTTAGCGGAATCGAGGCGATCGAAATGGCAAGCTCAGAACCTCCAGACCCTGCCAGACCAGAGCTGAGCGAGGCGCTCGCCATAAATCAGGAAGGGGGGAAGATACGGGCTAGGCGGGTCAAAAAGATTCTTGGGGACCTATTCGCTCCGGACAACTTTCCGCCGTTATGGCTCCCAGGACCGTCGGTCAAATATGCATCGATGACCGGGGACTCGCCGTCGGTAGCGCTGATAAAGCTAGGTAAGGAGCAGGCGCTATTGAGGGACCCCAGGTCCAACGAGGTCCAGTTTGGCTTTCCCTGGAAGGGAGGATTCCACGCCTTTCCGCTTTCTCCCAAGTATCAGGAACTCTTAGTGCAGAATGTTAGTGATACCGTGACTTCGAAAAAGGGCATCAAAGGACTGTTAGATATGGTGCCAGGAGCACTCGTATTAGCTTTCTCACCCCCCCGAGATGGGTACTGCAAAAAGATCGTGGTATCGATACTTCCAAAGCTCTGACTTTTGGGATTTACCCTTCTTGCAAGGATCCGAATCCACTTCGATAAAGGAGACATACAGATGACAAAGGTACCGGAATTTTTTGGTAGATCAGAAGCTAATCCCGCAGCACCCCCAGACGTCCAGGAACTGATGGACAAGACCGCAGCCAAGAGCGGCTTTCTGCCGAATGTCTTCTCGGCACTTTCTCATAGGCCTGACGAATTCCGGTCATTTTTCAATTATCACGACGCCCTAATGAACTCCGAAAGCTTGCTAACTAAAGCCGACAAGGAAATGATCGTCGTCGCCACTTCTGCGATAAACGACTGCCTCTACTGCGTAGTTGCCCACGGTGCGATATTAAGGATTCGAGCAAAAGACGCGACAATTTCGGAGAGGGTCGCTACCGATTACAAAAGGGCAGGGCTAACCGAGCGACAGGTAGCGATACTCGACTTCGCTACCAAGGTTGCCTCAAGGGCAAATGAGGTCGAGGAGACCGACTTTGCACCACTTTACGAAGTCGGTCTTGGCGACAACGAAATATGGGAGATCGGGGCGATAACGGCCTTCTTCGCTATGTCAAACAGGCTCGCAGGATTCGCAAAAATACTTCCTAACAGCGAGTTCTATTCATTGGGGAGATAACAAAGGAAGGCCGATTCAGGCCTTCCTTAGAAGTACCTACGACCTCTTCCAATACGGCGTCTCCGTCCAGAGCGCGCAATAAAGAAAATTATCAATAGGAAGGGTAGCATCCTGCCGAATAGGAAGACCGCCATCATCGACCCAGCGGTAGCAATGCCGACGACCAGGCCCACGACCGGAAGGGCAAACATGCAGATCCCAATTATCGCTGCGACACGAAGACCAAGTGGCAACCCTTCAAATCGCCTCATCGTCTTGCCGTACTTCCCAGCACCAGACATGGTTGGAATTTGACCCTGCGAGACGCTCAAGGAGTCGGGTCTCTCCCAGCGGAAGGAAACGGCAGAAGGGAGATCCGAGATCAGTGCAAACAGCTCGCCGTATGTTTTCGCACCAGCGGCTTGGTCCATCCTTTCGGACAGCTCAGGATGGGTTAATCTTCCCTCTTCGAACGCCTTCGACAACTCATCAAAAATGCGATGTCGATCGGCATCTGAAGCTCTCATAGAACTCTTTGATACTCCCATACATCCAATCTAACCACTACTTCACCAAAGCACAATCGAAAAGGCCAAATGCCCATTCATATAACCATTCATATAAAACGTCTAAAGACACCCACCGATTACCGCCGACTCCGGCTGGGAAGTTCCAATGAGAATTCTAGAGAGACTTCTAAAAAATTGGCGGATGGAGAAGTAGCCCCCAGCCAGCTCATCCGATCCAAACGCTGCGATCGGTAGATCGGCAGTCATCGGCGATCGTCCGAAATGTCCTGGCCTAGATCGCAAGCCAACAAGCGGACCTTCACCTTCCACTTAAGGAAACTCGTAGAAGTATTGTTGGAAAACCTCCACCGAAAAGTGTCCTTCACCCATTTATTGGCGGCACACCTCTGCCCAAACACCCCCCTAACAACTCACTAAGCGTAGTAATAATCTGTATAGCCAACTTAAGACCCTGTCTTATTCCTCCCGCTAGTGGCGTTAGTCCCAACGACGCAAGGCAGTTAGTGGCCTTCCTGGTGACTTATAGTGCTAGGGCTGCAACGGGAGCTAGCAGTACCTTGAATAACAGAGGCAAGATTTTTAGAGGAGGAAGAGGAGATGAAGAGATTAGAGATTATAGATCAACCCAAGGCCACAAAGTGGCTCTTTAGCAATCAATATGCGGGCTTCATTTGGCTCGTAGTTAGAGTTTGGCTCGGATACGAGTGGATCAAGGCCGGATGGGCGAAGCTCTTCGGAGCAGAGGCAAAAGCATTCTGGGATACGGGGCTCGGTGTCAAAGGATTCGCAGAGGGTGCGATTGCTTCCCATGGTGCGCCACACGGTGCGGTGTCATATGGCTGGTGGGTCGCATTCCTGCGTAATTTTGTGGTCCCTAACTATTCGTGGATCGCAAAGCTCGTAGCCCTCGGAGAATTTTTAGTCGGAGTAGCCCTTATCGTTGGCTTCATGACCGGCCTGACTGCGCTGCTTGGCCTGCTTTTGAACTTCACCTACGTATACTCAGGAACGGTATCGACCAACCCGACCTTCATAATCTTGGGAGTACTGCTAGTCACCGCTTGGAGAATTTCGGGCCTGTATGGAGCTGACTACTTCGTCCTACCGTGGCTCCGCAATCTTCTCCACGGCACAGCCCGAGTTGATAAGGCGGCTGGAAAAGTACCTGAGCCACCCAAAGTCGAAGCATCACAGCCTAAGGACCTCGTGAGCAACAGCTAGTCCTCCCCGGAAATTAATCCTCGAAAAGAGGCCGGAGTTCTTCCGGCCTCTTTTTGGTGTCCAATCAACCTCAAGCTGGTCCCCTCCCGTCAGCCACAATAAGCGCGTCCAAAGCCAGTGCCTCGTAATCCTTGGTCACCACCAATGGATTTACATCCAGTTCATACACCTCTGGGTGCAAAGTTACTAAATGGGCGACGCTAACGACAGCCAGTGCCAACTTCCCGGCGGCGTCGTGATCTTGAAATCGGCCCGATATCAGCGCTTTGCCAGCCGCCGTTCCCGAAAGCATCTCAATCGCCTTTTCCAGATCCAAGCCATCCGCTAAGGCGACCTTAGAATCAGCAATAAGTTCGGCTAGTACCCCTCCGGTTCCCACGGCGATCAAATGTCCAAAGTTCGGGTCCCTCTTTACGCCAATTATGAACTCCAGCAGTGGTCTGGTCATCCTTTGGATCAGAACGCCCCTCACCGGCGAGTCACCGGTGGCCTTTTTTGCTGAATCTACGACCAGATCAAAGGCCTCCTCAAGGGAGCGACGGTCGCCGATCCCCAGAACCACCGCCCCCGCTTCACTCTTATGAAGGAGGCCAGGGCAGTCCGCCTTGACCACTACCGGAAATCCTAGAGTTTGTGCGTGCGCCAGCGCTTGTTGTTTTGAATTGGCAAAAAGAGACTCGACGGTAGCTACGCCCGCCGATGCGAGCATTACTAGCGACTCCCTCTCTGGGTAGACCCCGTCTGGGATCGATTCCAAGATGACATCGGACATTAGCTTTTTGCCCCTTGGCGCCGTGGGCCTGAAAAGGTGACCAAGGCGAGCCAACAGCCTGACGGCTTCAACCGGGTTTTCCAATACCGGAACCCCTGCTTGGAGGAGCTCGTCCAACAGCAATGGAGTCGTCAACCCCGAAAGTACCATTGGAAGCTGGTACTTCTTCCTCACTTCGATTATCCTCCGGATCGCCGGTCCGGCGAGGGACTGAGCAAGGGATGTGTGGCCGAGGTAGACCAGGATCGAGTCGAAGAGCCCAGACGCTGCCAAAACCTCCAGGAACTCACCGGCTATATTGGCGTCATTCAAGAACTGGCCGGTAAAGTCCACCGGGTTCTCCAATCCGGCAAAGGGAACCAGCTCTTTTAGCCGAGCTTTGGTATCATCTGGCAGCATGGGAAGTTCGAGTCCGACTTCGGCCGCTTCGTCGGCCATCATTATCCCGACTCCCCCCGATACCGTCAACAGGCACACCCTCTTTGACTTTGGCTTCAAGCCAAACGATGCCGATTCGGTTATTTGAATCAGGTCGTCCAGATCTGCCGCCCGCTCTACCCCAAATTGGTCAAATACTGCGCTAATCGCCCTATCGTCTCCGACCATTGCGCCGGTGTGGGACTTGGCCGCCCTCGAGCCGGCTTCAGACCTCCCCGCCTTAAGAAGGACTACTGGTTTATTTGCATCTCGGGCCCTCTCGAGCGCAGACATCAACGCAGGGCCATTTCGAACCCCCTCGATATATCCTGCGATCACCTCGATCTTTGGATCGTCGGCTAGATAGGAAATACAGTCGGCGACACTCACGATGGCTTCATTGCCCGTAGCGATCCAACTTCCTACGCCAAGTTCCCTCCTCCTGGCTAGTGCTAAAAAGTAGGAGCCAAAAGCGCCGCTCTGACAGGTAAAGCCCACATTCCCACTCTTCAAGGTCCCCGATTCGAGCGTCGCGGTAAAGGAAGCGGCCGCTCCAATGGTTGCATTAATTACACCCAAGCAGTTGGGACCGAGCATGATGACCCCGTTCTCTTCGCACTGTTGTCGAAGTCGCTCCTGTGCAAGCTCACCGTCAACCCCGACCTCGCCGTATCCAGATGAAAACACCACTACCGCTCCGGCATTTATAGAGGCAGCCTGATCTATGATCTCCCGGACGAACTTAGTGCCTACCGCCACGACTACTAGGTCCGGAGGGTGGTCCAGTTCAAGAAGGCTCGAATAGCACTTCCGGCCAAAGACAGAGTCGTATTTTGGATTAATTGGGTAGATTTCACCACCAAAACCCATCTCGATACTCGCGGCAATTGGCCTACCTCCGATCCTCGCCGGATCATCAGAAGCACCAACTACCGCTATCGACTTCGGACTAAATAGCCTTACCAAAGAGCTACTGACCAGCAGACCATCCTGGCGTTCAAGCAAGCTGCCCCTCCTCGTTCACATGCGAGACTACCCGCCCGCAATCTGGCTTCAATGTCAGGCAAAAATCGACTTGCGCCCACGACGTCAAGGGACCCCGATCACCACCCCATTCAGCACATTTAGGCCGATCCGCTGATACTAAAGCATGGTAGTTTGCCACAGAACACCCAAGAGTGCAACCCAAACAACACCAAGAGTGGTTGAAACGTAAAACAGGTCGCACTAAGGTGGAGATGAGAGGCGAAATTCAGCCGCCATTCGCACCGACAGCGGTATTTTGGTGGCGAATTTCTGATAATATTTGAAAACTATCGTTGGAGTCCACAGTTTGGCAAGAACACCCGACCTAGCTCACAAACACGACCTGCTCGACGAGGTCACCGAATACGTCAGAAAAAATGGTATCTCTGACTTGAGCCTCAGGCCACTGGCGCGAGCGGTCGGCACTAGTCCAAGAAACCTCCTCTACCACTTTGGCTCGTCTGCCGAAATGATCAGGGCTATAGTCGAGAACTCACTTAAAATCGACCACGACAACTTTGAGGCCGTCCTCGAGTCTTTGAATGCCGAGACACCGACGGAGGTATTGCTCGGCGTGTGGAAGTACTTGAATGCAAATAAGACCGCAATGCGCGTCTACATTGACCTTGGGTCCCTCGGTCAGCAGGCACTAAATGAGCTCGAATATCTGACCCGGGAACTCTCGAACCCCTGGCGGACCGCCATCGCCAACAGCCTAATAAAGGCCAAAATGAGGGCAGAAGACGCATACGATTTCGCCGAGCTTTCGGTAGTCACCCTCTGGGGGGCGTTGGTCGCTTTTGGGCCGGGCCCAGACAACAGAGACCCCGATCCAACGCCGGTAATAATCCGGCTGATCACCATCGCCGAAAACACCGTGGCGTCCTACAACAAGGTCAACTAGCTAGCGGGATTAGATCCGATACCTTGCACCAAAGAGAACAGGTCATTCCGACGGTGTAGTCGAACTCACCCCTGTGTTCTACCACCACTCGCTGGTAAACGGTGGATTTGTCGGCCTCCCGAAACAGCACCAATCGTTGATAATCCCCCATATCCGATACCAAAATAATCCTAAAGGGGCCACCAAGCCGGAGCCACTGGGCAGGTGGTTCAAAATCGGCGGGTCGGTTGGGCACCTCCAAGAAGGTGACGTTCGACCGGAATGCCAGCTTCTGGCAAGGCCCAGATAGTAAGCCATCAAAGAGCGGGCGCCACTCAGGCTCGCAATCAATAATATTTTGATAGCCAACCAGGCTTGCGACGAGTGAATTCGCCGGAGACCTAATTACGTCGCCGCTCGGGCCAAACTGCGCCGACGAACCATCGGAAACGACTACGATCGAATCGCCCAAGATCGCCGCCTCCGATATATCGTGGGTCACCAGAACCGATGCGATATTGAACTTCATCAAAAGTTCGCTCAGCGCAAGCTGGTATCCGCTTCGCCGGGGAGCATCGAGAGCAGAGAACGGCTCATCGAGCAGTATCAACCTAGGAAACTGCAAGATGCCGCTAGCGACCGAAGCCCGCTGTTTCTGGCCCCCGGAGAGAGTCTTGGCTGGACTTTCAAGCACTTCGCCAAGGTCAAAAGCTTCGACTAATCGATCGAAGAGGCTGGGATCCGCCCCCGATCTCATCTGGGCTATTTCAAGGTGTTCCCGGACGTTCAGATGAGGGAAAAGAGCTCCAGACTGGGGAACTAACACTATCTCGGACCCGGGAATCTCGAACCAATCTCCTTTCTTAGTACTCCAAAGGACACGACCTTTGCCAGGCACCCCATATAACTCCCAAGCGCCGACGATACCCGCCAAAAGAGCCGACTTCCCGGCTCCCGAGTAGCCGAGTACCGAGGTCCTAAATCCAGAGGTAAAGACGAGGTCGAGGTCGAACTGGCTGAGCCGACACGCCACCTCCACCTTCAGGAGCTCCACGGTTTCCCTTTCGAAATTGGATCGGGATGACCTCGCCTGTCCCCTTTTAACGGAGCGTTTGATAGAGGTAAAGGCCAATTTTCTCGGGTAAGGAATAGCGCTAAGTCCAATCGCCCCGACCAGGGTCACGAGCACGGTTACTTCGACGACCGAAAGTGTGGATGCAAGCCCGCCACCGTCAAAATTAACGAAAGCTAGTATCGGTAAGGAGTAAGGGTGAAATGCGACCAGGACGGTTGCCCCGAACTCTCCCATCGCCCTAAGCCAGCCAAGGAGGACCGAGGTCCTAACTCCGGACCAGGCGGACGGCAGACCAACGAAGACAAAGTTCTCGACTTCACTCAATCCGATATTCCTACCTGCCCAGTGAAGATACGGATCGAGCTGCAAAAAGGCACCCCTTGATCCCTCGATGACAAAGGGCGCCGCCACAAAAGTCTGCGCTCCACACACGCCAATTAAGGTGTTGACGAAGTGCCCGGCAAATACCTTCCCAAAGAGCGCATAGGGACCGAAGGTCAAAAGGAGTATCACTCCGGCCACCATCGGAGGTAGTCCCATTGGAAGCCTGAGGAGTACAGTAAGGCTTCTTGACCAGGGGCTCTTCGACCTCGCCAGTAGGTAACCCAACGGAACGCCAACGAGTAGCGATACGCCCACCGCAAATATGGACGCCGCCAGGGAGACCCAGGTCGCTTCGCCGACTTGAGAAAAGCTACTCGGATGGGAGATATTTCTTAGTCCGTAGTAAAGCAGTACGGCTATCGGCAGTATTAAAAAGATGGCGAGGGCGAGGGCGAGGGCTGAGAACAGACCCTTGAAGCCGGCTGCTTTTACTCCGTACAAGCCCTCAGTTTGCTTCTTCGCTATTTTTTCCTCACAGTACGCTTGAAATGGCCTTTGGCACATCCGCCGAGTTTCCAACCACCGACGGAGCCTCGGTATTCAGACCCAAATCCTTCAACAGGGCCTGACCCTTGTTCGAAT
The DNA here is from genome assembly GCA_021842145.1 of Actinomycetes bacterium. Lineage (GTDB taxonomy): Bacteria > Actinomycetota > Acidimicrobiia > Acidimicrobiales > Acidimicrobiaceae > JABEUN01. Next base: position 35,126 of record JAKCBW010000004.1, on the reverse strand, counting down.
ACAAAAACTTAACGAATGCCTCCGCCGCCTTCAGGTGTGGTGCGCCGTTGACAATCGTTATGGTGAAGCTGGCACCCAGGCTGAGGCCGGTCTTGACGGTCGGGATCTTTGCCAGGGCGGCCTCGTTTGAGAAAAAGAACCCGGCGTCTAACTGCCCGGTAAGAAGCCGAGCGACCAGGGTCTCCTCGGGAAAGACCTGCGAGGGATTCTCGGTGGTTCCTAGAACCTTAGAAACCAAGCTCGGTTGGTGCAGCGCCGCCGCCTCCTGTTGGACTAGCTTGAGGGTCAAAGCCCCCTTGGGATCTATCGCTGGATCCGTCCTGCCGAGCTTGAAGCCGGGTTCAGCCAGCACCTTATACCATGGCTGGGTTCGCAAGGCGGAGGCGAACTTAGACGACGGGCTATAGCCGATTACCAAAGGCGCGGTGGCTAACGGAGAGTACCAGCTAACAAAGTTTCCATTCGAAGCTCCCTCGAGTGAGGAGTTCACGCTAGGCACCGCCGAAATAAATACATCCGGCTTGACGAGTTTAGCTTTGATCTCATTAGCGAGTCCGATCGAACCCCCCGGTGTCCCATTGAGGGTATACCCGGTTGCAGTGTTAAATGCGGGACCGATTACATTCTCCACCGCTCCGACCAGGGATCCCGCGTAGAGGAGGGTCAGGGGGCCAGATCCCTTGGATTGGAGAGCAGACGAGGGTTGCGAAGTCGAAGGCAGCGAAGTCGAAGTCGGCGCACTTGAACTAGTGCAAGCCGAGAGCAAAAGTGCTAGGGACCCGACTAGTGCTAAGCCTCCGAGGAGACCCATCCTCCCTTTGGAGGTCGAAGAGAAAGACAATTTATCAGACCTTTCTAGTTTTCTTTGTTACCAAACGATCGGGTTGAACCCCCTTAGGCCATAAACCATCGTTCACTATCCGATAGACCGATAGCCAGACATAGCTTCGAGTTCCCTTTTGAACTCCCGTGACTTTGCTTCATTTACCACAATGCTCACTACCTCAGGGGGGATGCTATCCTCGTCCCAGTAGAGGTGGGATCGCTGAGTAATTCCGTCCACCACATCCAGGCCCCCATCCCTAGCTATGCACTCGACTGCGAGTGCATAGTCGGCGTCCCCCACCGCTACGTAATCAACTGCACCGTAATGATCAGAAAAAGTATTGGCCGTTCGATTGATCGATTCAAGCGCCAGTTTTAGTCCAACCAGCTCGAGCTCGAGCGTGTCGGAAGTTCCAGAACCCTCCGGACGCGCCGCCCAGAGGGCCCCCTTATCGATAGCATCGGCAAGCGAGGAGATTCCGAGGGGGTTCTTATCCCGGACCGCTATCGCTAATGTCCAATCGCAAAGCTCGATAGCAGAAAACCTAGTGTCGGTGGTCACTTGCCCCACCACGCCGTGATGGAGGGCGAAATGGGTGGCGCCAGCTGCAAGTTCCGCCTCGGCCGTAGAATTCTGGGCCGTTATCCATCGGTAGCGACGGGTAGGGTCCTTTATATTCAGCCAGTCGGCGAGGACTCCAAGGCTCGGATCACAACCGGAAAGAAATATCGAAACAGATCTCGGTGAATTCCAGACAAAGTTGCCATCGACATACCGCCCATCAGAAGCTCCGGCTGGTCCACCGTCTCGCCTGAAGGAGAGTCGGCGTGCCACCAAGCGCGACCCGACCTCGCCAACGGCAACCCTTGAATTTCGAAATCGTCCGAGGTCGAAGAGGGCTTCGGGGAGCGAATCTCTCAGCGGGAAAAGATCTTCGACGGCCATGGCCAAAGACCTAGCTATACAGAGTGCAACTTCAACCGAAGGCGAAGAAGCGCCGGTCTCTATCGCAGACAGCGACTGCCGAGAAATCCCAACCCTCTTTGCCAAGCTACCCTGCGACATCCCAAGCTGGCCTCGACGCATGGCAACTAGCGGTACTCGCCTTACGCCTTTAGCTAAAGGAGAGACTTCCTTGGGGTCGTCACCTTTTTCAACCATAGAGAAAAGATAGTATCTCTGTCGTATTTACCTGTCGTGTTTACCTGTCACTTGTCGTGTTTCCCTGTGATTAATCATCTTCTTGGCAACTATCCAAAGGACCAAAAAAATAGCTGCAGGCGCAGTGTCGCCTGCAGCTAAAAAGGCTCCGCGGACCCCGCCAAGACGAAGTCCTTAAGGAATATTTACTTGAAGGAAATTTAAAAGTCCTCAGGTGGGAGCGAACCATCTGCAAGTTGCTCCGCCATCGCCCAACCAAAGACTACGAGACTATCAAATTTTGACCTGTCTACCCCTGCGAAGAGTGGAGCGAGTTCGCCTTGTGGACCAAGGTTGAGGTCCCCGTAGGCAAAAAGACCCGTCACCTCCCCGCCAGAAGAGACGACCGAAGTCCTATCGTCAAGCTTTGACTCGACTCCAAACTTCTTTGCTAGACGTCTCGCCCAGGCACGCTCCTCGCCACTTGGCTTATGATCCAGTCTAGGAACGATGTCCTCAAGGCCATCAAATACGTGATACCCGAGATAGGACGGTACCCTTACTCCAACCAGTACGTCTTCGTCGGGGAAGGCCAAAAGGGCCTTTCGGTACTGCTCCGCAAGGATCTCATTCAACAACATCCTCTCGTCCGGACCCTCTTGAGTAGCTCCTATCCCGATCAGGATACAAGGTGTTCCCCCAATGCGCTCAAGGGTGTAAAGGGCAAATCCAACGACCTGTCCATCCCTCCGAATCTCGGTGCACAGCACCCACTCGTCGCGCTGTTTGGATAAGAATCCAAGATCGAATCCCGTACCTCTGGCTATCGCGAAATCAGCAATATCCGCTAACTCAGCGTCACCAATCGAGCTACAGTCCTTTGTGGAAACTTCCATGGGCATGCTAGGTGGTCTCCTTCTGCCGGCTCCCAAGTCTTAAATTCTACCCGGAAAAGCTCACCACCGGGACCGAATTGACTATCCGCCACCCTCAGAGGGAAACGTTTGCGCCGATCATCTCCCTTATTGAACCCATTAGCGTGCCACTACCGTCCACCCGGAATTGCGCCGGAAGCTCGAATATCCTCTCATTTACCCTTATCCTCACAGGATGGGCACCAGGGTGTCCGAGCAGCAGTTCTTTCAGCTGCTCGAGGTTGACAATAGAGGCTGAGGTACTGGAGAGACCGAGCTCGATAGGGGTATCACTGTCGCCACTAAGCTCAAGGTTCTCTACCGACATACAGACCAGCTTTACCTGATCCTCCCGTTGATCCACCCTCGCCTTAATTAAAACCACGGCATCGTCAGATAGCAACTGGCCAAATTCCGCCATCACCTTGGGATAGAGAAAGACCTCTATCGATGATGTCAGATCTTCAAGAACAAAGGTCGCCATCAGGTCGCCCTTTTTAGTCGTCCTCTTTGAAAGTGAGGTTACGATCCCACCAGCGGTAATCTCCCTGCTGAACTGGGACTCTGATGTATCTTCTTTTAACTCTGCGATCGTCGTACTTACCCGCTTACGCAATGACTTTTCCACGTCGGACAGAGGATGCGAGGAAACAAAGAGTCCCAGCATCTCCTTCTCAAAGCTAAGCAGTTGCGAAGGATTCCACTCCTGGTCGGAAATGGTGATACCAAGGTCGCCCTCGCTGAATCCCCCGTCATCAGTTGGTTCATCAAAAAGACCGATTATCCCTTGAGAAAGGTCCTTCTTCTTCTGAGTGACCTTGGCCACGGCCTCCTCGTAGATATCGAATAGTGCCTTCCTGTTGTGACCCAGCGAGTCGAAAGCGCCGGATTTTATGAGGGATTCGATAACCCTCTTGTTTAGCACAAGTGGGTCGACGCGCATGCAGAAGTCCAAAAAGGAGTTGAATGCGCCCTCCTTCTTACGTTCTTCGACGATCTTCTCTACTATCGATACCCCGACATTTCGCACCGCCGATAACCCAAAGGAGATCCCCGGCTTCCCCTCCTTGGTCTTCAAGACGCTAAAGTCCACACCGGAGGCGTTCACGTCTGGAACCAGAACCTCTATCCCGTGAGACTTAGAATCTAAGAGGTAGACCGCTGTCTTGTCCTTGTCATCTTTCACCGAAGTCAGGATGGCGGCCATAAACTCCACCGGATAGTTGGCCTTCAACCACGCTGTCTGATAGGCCACGAGACCATATCCATATGAGTGGCTTTTGTTAAACGCGTAGTCGGCGAAGGGTTCTATGATGTCGAACAGGGCGGTGCCGAGCTCTGCACCGTAGCCGGTGGACTCGCACCCCTGCACGAACTTCTCCCTCTCGGCGGCAATAAGTTCTCGGATCTTCTTGCCACAGGCCTTTCTGAGGTTGTCCGCCTCTTCGAGGGTGTATCCGGCAAACTTCTGTGCGACCCTCATGACGGACTCTTGATAGATCATCAGGCCATAGGTGTCTTGGAGGATATCACCAAGATCCTCGTGCAAGTAGTCGATCGGCTTCCGCCCATTTTTCAGATCCGCATAGTCGGTATGCATATTGGCGGCCATCGGGCCGGGTCGGTAGAGGGCGACCAGTGCGGCGATATCACCAAACTCCGTCGGGGCTAGCGAGCGCATCAATGACCTCATCGGCCCACCTTCAAGCTGAAATACCCCGATCGAATCGCCGCTTCGAAGCATTTCGTAGACCTTTTCATCCGCTAGGTCGACGTTGTCTATATCAACCCGCTGACCAGTGGTCTCCTCGATGAGGTCAAGTGCCCGTTCGATTACGGAAAGTGTCCTAAGCCCGAGGAAGTCCATCTTCAAAAGTCCGAGTTCCTCTACGCCGTGCATCTCGTACTGGGTGACGATTGGAGCCGACGAGAGGTCACCGCTTGGGTCGGGCTTGCGCTGGATGGGGAGGTACTCCGTAAGGGGTGAATGGGTAATTACGACTGCAGCGGCGTGTATGCCGTCCTGTCTCCTCAAGCCCTCGAGTCCCTCCGCAACCCCTACGACCCGGGCTACGTCTGGATCAGTTGCGATCATCTCTCGCAGCTCTGCAGCTGCTGTATAGCCGTCTTCATATCCAGGTGTCAAGTTCAAGCACGCATATAGCGGGGTATCCCTACCCATTACCAGCGGCGGCATAGCCTTGGCGGCTCTATCACCCACCGAGTAGGGAAGGCCCAATACCCTTCCAGCGTCGCGAACGGCGGCACGGGCCTTAATGGTCGAGAAGGTAACGATCTGGGCAACGTGATCCCAGCCGTAGCGCTCAGACGCGTACTTGATCATGTCCGATCTATAACGCTCGTCGAAGTCCATATCGATATCCGGCATCTGCTTGCGACCTGGATTTAGGAATCTTTCGAAAAGCAACCCGTACTTTATAGGGTCGAGGTCGACTATTTCAAGCACGTAGGCCACGAGGCTACCCGCCGCTGAACCCCTTCCGGGGCCGACCCTTATGCCGGTCCTCTTCGCAAACCCGATCAGGTCCCAAACCACCAAAAAGTAGGCTGAGAAGCCCATTTTGGCGATCACGGCTAGCTCGTAGTCGAGCCTCTGCTCGGCGTCTTGTGGGATCAGTTCGCCGTAGCGCTTATGGGCTCCCTCGACGGCAAGGTGACGAAGGTAGGCGGTAGCCGATTCTTCGTAGCTAGCCATCTTGAAACGGTCAGGAACTTCAAATTCCGGCAATTTCGGATGACCAAACTCAATTTCGACGTTCGATCTCTCCGCAATGAGCAAGGAGGAGTCGCACGCCTCCGGGTACTGGGCAAAAAGTCGTCTCATCTCCTCTGCACTCTTGAGGTAATGCTCCTCTCCGTGGAAGCGGAACCTCTTCTCATCCAAAAGGGTCGCCCCCGTTTGGACGCAAAGTAGAGCGTCGTGTATCTCCGCGTCAGAGCGCCGGGTGTAGTGGGAATCGTTAGTCGCTAGCAGTGGCGCCCCGATCTCTTTGGCGAGACGGACGAGATCTGGGTTGGTCTTGATCTGCTCCCTGAGCCCATGATCTTGCAATTCGACAAAGAGCGAATCACGACCGAAAATGTCTTGGAGTCGTCCGGCAGTACTTTTAGCCTGTTCGAAGTCGTCCCGCAAGAGTGCCTGGAGAACGAGACCACCGAGGCAGCCGGTAGATGCGATAACCCCATCGTGGTACCGCTCGAGCAACTCCCAATCCAACCTCGGTTTATAGTAGTAGCCCTCAAGGTATGCCAAGGAGGAGAGCTTTATCAGGTTCTTGTAACCCTGCGAATTCTCAGCGAGGAGGGTCAAGTGGTAGTAGAGCTTCTCGCCTCCCTCCGCCTCACCACCGGTGTCGTCGACCTTTCCCTTCCGGGTCGGCCTCTCCAGGCGAGAATTGGCGGCCATATACGCTTCGATGCCAATAACCGGATTTATACCCTGCTTTTTACACTCCTTATAGAAGTCCAAGACCCCATACATGTTTCCATGGTCGGTTACCCCTAGTGCCGGCTGTCCATCCTTGACGGCGGCGGAAACGAGGTCCCTTACTTTGGAAGCGCCATCGAGCATCGAGAACTCGCTGTGAGTATGCAAGTGGACAAAAGAGCTGCTCATCTGGTTATTCCTCCGTCACATAATGCATCTAAATATCACCATAGGTCAAAGCGCTCCGATTCTAGGTGTCCTTTTTAAGGCCGACGAACATGGTTTTCCTATCGTCGCCATCGGAGTCTTAGCGTCCTATCCGAGCCTACCAACGGGGACACTTTGTTCCAGGCTTATCGGGGTGAAAAATGGGCACTCCTCATGGTCGGTGGGCAAAGGCGGTATCCAAATTAAATTGCAGCCCAAACCGATATTGGCAAGTCCTTGCTGCGCCAAGTCAAGATCTGTCAGTTGCTAGCACTTCGACGCCGTATTCACCTATCATTGACTATCGCATTGATTCGACATCGGGGGTGTCCATGAAGACCAGGGCCGCAGTACTTTGGGAAGTCGGCAAGGAATGGAGCGTCGAAGAGGTAGATCTAGACGAGCCCCTGGCCGGTGAAGTCCGGGTAAAGCTGGCTTCGTCGGGACTATGTCACTCGGATGAACACCTCCTCACGGGCGACCTGCCTTCACCGATTCCGATTGTAGGGGGACACGAAGGTGCCGGTATCGTCGAGGCAGTCGGTCCGGGTGTCAGCAGTCTGAAAGAGGGAGACCACGTTGTACTTGGCTTCATACCCTCCTGCGGCCGCTGTGAGGCCTGTTCGACCGGACATCAGAACCTCTGTGATCTAGGAGCCCTGATCCTCTCAGGTGAAGAGCTCGCTGGAGGACAGCGAATACACGCCAAAGGGCACGACATCGGGACGATGTGCTGCCTAGGCACCTTCTCCCCTTACGTCGTCGTCCACGAATCGAGTGCAATCAAAATCGAGGATTACATACCGCTCGATAAGGCATCTTTAGTCGGCTGTGGAGTGACCACCGGCGTAGGTTCCGCGATCTATGCAGGCGGGACTAGGTCTGGAGACACCGTCGTAGTGGTCGGCTGCGGTGGAATTGGGGTCAATGCGATACAAGGCGCCAGCATCGCTGGAGCGGCTCAAATTGTCGCGGTAGATCCCGTCCCATTCAAGCTGGAGCAGGCCAAAATCTTCGGAGCGACCCACTTTGCTAGCTCAATTGACGATGCCTTACCTCTGGTCCAGGAGATCACTTGGGGGAAACTGGCTAACGTCGCCATCATCACCACAGGAGTCGCGACCGGGGACCTACTCGCACCAACACTTAGTCTGGTAGGGAAGATGGGCAAGGTTGTAGTGACGGCGATCTCTCCTTGGCTCCAAAGTGACGTTCAGTTATCGCTATTGGACCTAACCCTATATCAGAAGGAGATCCGCGGTTCGATATTTGGATCTGCTAATCCACGATACGACATTCCGAGGCTCCTCAAATGGTACATGGACGGACGGCTCAAGCTCGACGAACTAATCACTAGAACCTACGTGCTGGACGAGATCAATCAGGGATATCAAGATATGCGCGACGGCCGCAACATTCGAGGAATGATCACATTCGACTAGCTGTGTCGTTTTCTAGATAACCCGTCCGGGTCACTTAATTGAGAATCACTCAGAACCAGCGGTGCCTGTCTGGCGTCGATTCGTTCTCCCCATTTCATCTGCGGATGGTGGGTCATGGTCGAAATCGATGGGGAGTAGCGTCTCTCAGCTTTCAAAAGGGGCAGGTCCTATGCGCTTCGAATTAGATCGAGTCGGCTCGATTCGTTTCTCGGACCACTACGAGCTGGTTAGTTCCCACCCGCTTGGGATGGTCAAAGTTCGATTTGGGACCGAAAATACCCGTTCCAACCAGAAATCGCCCCCTGGGTTATTCTTCAACTGGGACTCAGGGCTATTCCCGTTGGCCCGCCGCTCTCTAGTCAGACCGGTATATAGCGATGCACCAAAAAACTCAAAAGAGATGGTGTCGATAGCGGTACCGACCAAAGACCAAGTGGCACAACTCGAGCTGTGTTTGGCTTCGATCAGGCGGTGTCATCCAGAGTGCGAATTAATCGTCGTCGACGATGGAAGTCACCAAGCTATTGCGGTCGCCGAAATTGCAGAAAAGTACCAAGCTATCTTGATCAGAAGGTCTCCTGGCGGGGGACCAGCGTCGGCTAGGAACATCGCCCTGGCGAACTCGAGGCGCGAATATGTGCTATTCGTCGATTCGGACGTTATATTAGCCCCCCCGACCCTCGACCGACTCCTCTGTTGGTTCCAAATACCCGAGGTCATGGCGGCTGGTCCTCGGGTCCTGGCAGGCGGGAATGGGTACGATCCCGGTCCCATGCAGCGGGCTTCCCATGCTCGTTTCGGACTTGACATGGGAAGGTCTAACTTCACCGTCGATGACTTTGATCCGGGACAACCTAAGAGTTCGAGGTATTTCCCATCCGCTGTCCTGTTGGTTAAAAGACAAGCCGTCATAGAACTAGGCGGCTTTGACGAGGGTCTTCGCTATGCCGAGGACGTGGATCTACTTTGGAGAATAGCACAAGCCAAAGGGCTCTCGGTCTACGATCCGAGGGCCTGGGCATACCACCTAATAGAACCGAAACCTACTAAACAACTGGTGAAAAGCTTTCAATATGGTAGATCGAACTCACCGTTGGCTAAACGCCATGCCGAGCGAATGTCGGCGTTTTCCACCAGCGATCAGACGGCCATGGCCGTGGCCATGATGCCGTTTCTATCCCCAGCCGGTCTTGTCGCCGCTCTACTATCTCCGGCAATTAGGTTCGCCGCAAACTCCCACCATGGTTTCAGTAGTCGTTTGACACGCAAGGCATCGCTAGCTATCCTTGCTCAAACGGCGACAGGTGTAGAAGACCTCTATTCGAGAACCTACTTAGCGCCGATCATCGTCCTCTCACTCTTCCACAAAGGAATGCGAAGGACGCTTTTGTGGCTATTAGTCATTCGTGCGCTAAGGCTGGCCACTTCTCAAGGCACCGGTAGCATCCTGCTCTTCGACTTGATGGCATCGTTGGCAAATGACATGGCTTACTCGTTGGGTGCCTGGGAGAAGGCGATATCCGACCAGAAATTCACCTGGCTCAGGTTCCGACAGTCCACCCTCTCGTAACCTGATTGGCTGGAGGTATACCATAATTGGAAATACAACTCGATTGCACCTTGAAGTTCATCCCGTCAAACTTCGGGGTTCCACAGGATAGTAGCACCGATAGTTATGTTGGGGAGAATTGATATCGGCGACTGCATCGGGAATGCTCTCTGCGCAGAGGTCAGTCGCACGCCAGCAGCGAGTTCGGAAAGGACAGCCGCTTGGCGGATGCACCGGTGAAGGCATCGGTCCGACCAGCTCTATTGGGTCCGCCGGATGAAGGATGCTTGGCGTAGCGGAGAAAAGTGCCTGGGTATAGGGATGCCGGATCCCCTCTGGAATTGCCGTACATGGTGCCTCCTCCACTATGCGCCCCAGGTACATAGTCACCACCCGATCGGCGACACGCTGCACGGTCTGGATATCGTGGGAGATAAATACCATGGCCAGGCCGAGTCGTTCCTTTAGATCCAACAAGAGGGAGAGGATCTGGGCCCGCACAGATACATCCAAGGCGGAAGTTGGTTCGTCGGCGATGACGATTTCGGGATCAAGGGCAAGTGCGCGACCGATGGCAACACGTTGACGCTGACCACCGGAAAGTTGACCGGGAAATACTTCGGCCAAGCTGCTAGGCAATCCGACTAGCGACATGAGTTCACGTACTCTGGCACTGCGCTGGGCTCGACTCCCTCGGTGATGTACTTCCAATGGATCGCTAAGGATAGCACTCACGCTGAGGCGCGGATTCAGGGCCGTCGACGGGTCTTGATAGATCATGCCCACAGTCGAACCTATCGCTTGGCGCCGTGTCTTGGCGGTCATAGTCGATAGGTCATCTCCTCTAAGTCTGACCAATCCCGAGGTGGGCGCTTGCAATCCAACGAGCACCCGAGCTAGGGTCGACTTCCCGCACCCAGACTCGCCCACCACTCCGACGGTCTCGCCGTGATTTATCCAGAGATCTATACCCGTTAAAGCGTGGAGCCTATGCCGTGAGAAAAGTCCCGCCTCACGCGTATGGAACTGCACGTGCACGTCGACCAGTTCAAGCACTGGCGTCGTCATCTCTGTACCTCCACTCGACCCACTGTGGGGTCTAGATCATCCACAACAGGATGGTGACAAGCAAAGCTATGCCGCCCAGGGTCACCGGATAACTGCGGGCGCTCTTCGCTGCAGACCTTGCTCGCCGCAGGGCACCGATTCGAGAATCGACATCCAACGGGGAAGTCCGATGGAGATGGCACCATCCCTGGAATCTGGGTCATATGCATGCCTGGCGATTCGATCGACAATACCGCCCCTAAGAGGCCACGGGTATAGTGGTGCGCTGGTGTGCCTACTATGTCTGCCGTCACGCCGCTCTCGGCAACTTCCCCCCCGTACATAACGACGACCCGATCAGTCACATCGGCCACGAGGGCCAAATCATGCGAGACCAGTATGATCGCAAAGCCCAACTCCTCTCTTAGGCGCAACAGAAGTTGCATGACTCGTGCCTGGACGGTCACGTCGAGCGCAGTGGTTGGTTCGTCGGCGATGAGCAGCTTGGGGTTGCGCGACAACGCCATTGCAATCAGTACGCGCTGACGCTGACCCCCAGATAACTCGTGTGGGTAACTGCGCAGTGTCCGTGGTCCGTCTAGGCCGACCAAATCTAGTAGTTCGGCTGGCGTGAGGGTCCCACCACGACGGGTGAGTTGTTTGAGTTGTGCCATAACAGTCATCGCTGGATTAAGGGACGACAAGGCGTCTTGGTAGACCATCGCCATCTCGCGGCCACGCAGCCGTTGCCGACCACGTTGGTCGAGAGAAAGGAGGTCCTCACCATCAAAGATGATGCTCCCGGTCACTTTAGAGTTACGCGGTTCTAATCCCATAACCGACATACTGAGGAGGCTCTTCCCGCAGCCGCTCTCACCAACAACGCCAAGCACCTCACCCGCCCTGACGTCGAAGCTGACCGAATCCACCACAGCGACACCGCTATGGAGGTTAGGGAAGGTAATCGACAGGTCTCTAACCTGCAAGAGCGGGGTGCCACTCGGCAGCGGGCGTGCCCGATCCCTCAACCTGTTGGCTGCAATCGTCAAGGTAGGGGGGAGTTCGACCAACGACTGCACCTTAGCGGTCTCGACCTTGATGGAGTTGGCATCCGGAACCGGATCGGTCGGCTGAGAAGGTGGTGCCGCCCAGGTATCCGAAAGGCTCTCTGCCAGGATATTCAATGCTAGGACAGTAAGAAGGATCATTACACCCGGGAATACCGTCGCCCACCAACCCCCAGCCAGAATCATGTTCCGTCCCGATGACAATACATTCCCCCACGACGGGTTCGGAGGTTGGACACCTGCGCCGATAAACGACAAGCTCGCTTCGAAGACAATCGCGTTGGCAACCATCAGCGTACACACCACTAAAACCGGGGCGGCGGTATTAATGGCCACGTGGCGGCGTAGGATGTACCACTTGCTTGCGCCAATAACGGCCTCAGCGTTTACATAGTCTTCACTGTATTGTGACATTACATTGGCACGCACCACCCGGGTAAGGGGTGGAATGTACAAAAATGCGATCGTGCAGACCAGCACGATCAGGCTGGTTCCAAAAGCCGTAACCAGTACCGCAGCGAGGGCAATTCCGGGAAACGCCATCTCGACGTCACACGCTCGCATGATGACTTCATCCACAGCCTTAGATGAGGTCGCAGCTACTCCACCGAGTATTGAAGCGATCACAAGTGCCAGCAGGGTTGAACCAACACCTATTATCAGAGAGTCCCTCGATCCATAGACAAGGCGAGAGAACACATCTCGACCAATGATGTCAGTACCAAACCAGTGCGCCGAAGAGGGAGGGCGGGCCGGGGTGTAGGTCTGTAACGGACTGCCTGTGGCCACAAAGTGGGCTAAGGCGGCCACTGCTACGATAAAAATTATAAAACCGAAGGCCACCTTGGCCCTGGTTGGCCAGGGCCGACGGCTGCGGCGGCCGATGATATTAAAGTGTGACTTCATGATCCCCCGCGCAGACGTGGATTAACAAACACAAGAAGGATATCGACCGCCAGGTTTGCCAGAATGAAGCCGATCGCCACAGTAAGGACGATTCCCTCCACGAGTCCTGCATCCCCATTTGTGACGCCATGGAGCAGTAGCGTTCCCATGCCAGGCAGGTCGAAGATCGTCTCGATGACGAGTGCCCCACCAATTAACGTCCCAACTGTCAGGCCAAGAACGGTAAGTGGTGTGACTAATGCGTTGCGCAATACGTTGCGCCCAACTACGACAACCGTTGGAAGGCCGTTCCCGATCGCTGTACGAACATAGCCTTTGTCGAGTTCTTCGACCATAGAGGCACGCAATGCTCGGCTTAGAGATGCGCCAACCGGCACTCCCAAGGCGATTGAGGGAAGCGCTAGGCTTTGCAGCCAACCCGTAAAAGACTGGCTCGGACCCACGAATCCACCGGATGGGAACCAGCCGAGGTGAAGCGCAAAGAACTGAATCATCATGATACCAAGCCAGAAAGACGGCGTCGCTAGTCCAGCCATTGAAACGGCACGTATCACCTGATCAGGCCAACGGTTTCGATACATTGCTGCCGTCGCTCCGAGGAGGCCGGCAACTACTATAGCTATTACCAAACCAAAGGCTGACAACGCTAGGGTCACCGGTAGGGCTCTGCCGACTACCTGGACAACCGGCTGGTTGGTGTCTTGGGTTACACCCAGGCTCCCATGGAGAGCCTGGCCCAAGAACCGGAGGTATTGCACCGGTAGCGGCTGATTAAGCCCGTGAGCGATGATCCAAGCGTGTCGAGCCGCTGGCGTAGCATTAGTTCCAAGTGCGTTGTAGGCGGGATCGTTCGGAGCGAACTGCACCACGACAAACACCAGGAAAGCAACGGCCATTACCAGCGGCACGAGCAGCAACAAGCGCCGTACCGTCATCCGTATTACTCCGACCATACGACCTCTCTAAATAGCCTCTCTATGACAGTGGACATGATCTATGACAGTGGACATGACGGACACTACCATCGCCCGTTATTTAAGACCTGCTCCCATTTAAGACCAACTCCTATTTAAGACCAACTCCTATTTAAGACCAACTCCGAGAAAGTCAAGGCCAGTAGTAGTTATTGGTTTGAAATTGGTCAATAGGTTGGAGTTCCAACCGGTAGCAAGGTTGGCGTGGAAGATCGGATATAGCGGTACTTGCTCAGCGAGGAGGTCGAACGCCTTGAGCCAGATCTCCTTTTGTGTGCTAGCGTTACTCGCCTGTGCCCCCTGATTCAAGAGGCTGACGAGTTGAGCTGCCTGGGGGGTTCCATCCCAGTAGTATCTCCTTTGTGGCCACTGCCCGACGTACCACCAGCGCATGAGAAGGTCGGGATCGTCGGGACCCCAGACAGATGGGTCGCCAGGTGCCACCATCACTTGATAATTGCCGGTGTCTACCAAGTTCTTGTACAAACCACCCGATCCTCCGAGGTGCAAAGTAGTATTGACGCCGATTGCATCCCAGTTCTCCTTGATGATCGGGGCACACGCGGCGATGAAGTTTACTGTGCTGCTAAGAAGAGTGATATTCAGCGACGAAACTCCGGCTGCGGCGAGCAGGCTCTTCGCCTTTTGTGGATCGTAGTTATAGACCGTCGAAGCACGCTGATAATAGGAACTGTTAGTAGGCATGAAACTGGTCGCCGGAGTGCCATAGCCAAGTAGTCCGTTATTTATAATCTGCTGAGTGTTTAGCGCATAGTGGAGCGCCTGGCGAACACGAACATCGTCAAAGGGTTTGAGCTTGCAGTTGAACATCATGAACATCAAATCGAAGCCCTCGACCGACTGGACCGTGTCGGTCTGTTTCAGAGCGGCGACATCGACAGGTGGAACGGCCTCAATCGCCTGAACACGGTTGGACTGCAACGCAGTAACCCTAGCCGCAGCGTTTGTGATCGGGAGAAAGGTGAGGGTTTCAACCTTGGCTGGCTTAGGTCCATTGTACTTGTCGTAAGCGTTTAGCACATAAGACACCTCGGGCGTAGCGGAGGTAACCATGAACGGGCCGGAGCCGACCGGGTGCAGGGCGAAGCCAGCCGGGTCGGCCACCACAATCGCCTTTGGAACGATCTTGACCGCAGTTATACGTGATGGGAACAGACTAAAGGGATAGTTCAGATTGAACTGGACCGTGTCGGTCCCGGTAGCGACGACCGACTTGAGGAATGGCAGAAACTCGGTAAGTGCTGAGTTGTTGGCCGGATCGAGGATTCGAGTGTAGCTAAAGACCACGTCATCGGCAGTCACCGGTGAACCGTCATGGAACGTCGCACCGCTGCGGATCTTCGCTTTCCATGTCGTCGGCCCGGCCTGGGTCACCGACTCAGCAAGGGTATTGTAGGGCTGGCGATTGGGCATATTCATATCGACCAATCCCTCGAATACGTGCATATTCAGGGCAAGGGCTGCCGCTCCAGAGGCCAACATCGGGTCAAAGTTCGTATCGAGGTTATAGGCTAGGCCGGCGGTAATCGAACCTGTCGGCACGGGCTTGGCACCCGCTGGCAGTGGCTGTGATGAAGTCGTCGAACTAGCGCTTTGGCTGCTCCCGGTAAAACCACAGGCTCCGAGGGCGGCTGATGCAGCTGCGGCCACACCCAGCATGCCGGAATACCGGATGAAATCACGACGGTTCACCGGGGTCGAGAACGGGGTCGGGGATTCGGGTTGATTTTTCATGCTTCTCCTTTAGATGAATGATTGGGTAACCAAATGAATGATTGGGTTTGATATTTTCGCTTGTCTATCGAAGATGTTGTGCTAGCTTCACCAGCCATCCCCCCTACTCTTGTGTCAGTCTCGAACAAACAATGCCCCTAGGGCATAACACCAATAACAACGGGTTCTGAGCACCATCGAAGCGAACAAGCAAATCGCTTGTGGGCGCCTCGAAACCGACGGTCAGCCAAGAAAAATGTCTCAGCCAAGAAAAATGTCTCAGCCAAGAAAAATGTCTCAGCCAAGAAAAATGTCATTGGGGAGGGGCGGCTCGAGCCGAGCTGGGAGGACCGACTCGAGCCGCAGGAGAAGGAACGGCTTGGGGCACAGCCGACTCCTGCCCAGGTCAACGAAATACTTGACGACACATCTACACCAACCAAAACCTTCCGCAGCATCTCTACCTTGGTGCAAGTCAGGATCCGGTCAAAAATACCCACCATCCAAACCCAGATCATGGCAACCACCCCAATGTTGGCCTGCTACAAGCTCTTTCGCCCCCTCGGGCGAGCCCCTCTTCAGTCTCCATGACACCCCCAGACAAGACCAATTTGATATAGCGGCTTGCCGACTTCAGATACGATATCTGAGATCCTAGCGGAAGTCAAGATAAGTCTCGACATTTGATGAGTCTCGAGTGAATCAAGCAAAAATGCCCACCAGATCGACATCGAATAAGGGCTCTAAGCCGACACTGAAGCCGACACTGAAGCC
>JAKCBW010000004.1:0-18998 GCA_021842145.1 Actinomycetes bacterium | reverse complement strand
AAGCCGACACTGAAGCCGACACTGAAGCCATGAGATGACTTATACCTGGAGGATTGAAGGCTCCGACAGACAGCCCGGGAGTGGAGAGAGTGGCTACTGAATGTCGTCAAGATAGGTGCACTGAGAACGGCACTTCCTAGGCACGCATCAATTAGGAGTAAAGCATGGTCTCACTAGCATGCCGATATCAAAAACGAACCCCGCTTCACTAATCCGAATGGTTCTCCATCACGAATGCCTAGCACAATTCAGATCTCCAAGATTGATATGACGAGGAGTGGACTACCAGCTGTAGCGTCTTTACGGAAACCAAATAGGCCGAAATTATCTGGCTCTCGCCAATTAGGGATAACTGAAAAATAACAGGATCCGCCTCTTTTTTTGGAGTTTAGTGAATCCTTTTATCGCTTCCCCTGCCGATTCCCTGCTTGCAATCTCAGAGCGTCTCTCGATAGAATGCCCGCCAATCTCTGCCATCAAGAATTCAGTAATAATGCTATGAATGGCTGAAAAGAGTGGGACAACGTGAACACATGTCCAAGGATTCGCTCTCTGTCGAACACCTGCATTCACGAAAAGTACGGTCATCTGCCATCGCCAATCAACAGAAATAATCGAAAGGAAGCGATCCCGAGTGACTTTCACCGCTCATCTAAAAAATCAACTAGCAGGCAAAACTCGACTCGAAATACCCGCTACCTCCCAGCCGCTCGCAAATCCGCTACAGCTCCTGCAATCCTGTTGAAACCCTCCACGACAAACGTTGAGTCGGACGAACAGTTTAAGATGGTCGCTCCACGCTCTATCCAATAAAGAGCGCTCTCAAGACTCGAAGCAAAGAACCCAAACGGCATTTCATTTTCTAAGCAGCGATCAAGCACAAACTGGATCGTACTTTGCACCGTTTGATTCTCACGATCGTGAATGTATCCCATCGAGATGGCAAGATCAGCCGGTCCGACCATAACGCCATTTAGTCCAGGCACACTGATGATGTCGTCGAGATTATCTACCGCCTCTTGTGTCTCGATCTGAACTATTACTATCGTATTGTCGTTTGCGGTCAATGCATAGCTTGCTGGGTCACCGTGAAAGGTGGAAACGCGTCGCGGTCCCCAACTTCGGATTCCCACTGGGGGGTACTTTGCCGCTGCAACCGCTGCCATTGCATCTTGGCGCGTGTTTACCATAGGTACGATTACCCCAGTAACGCCCAAATCAAACATCTGCCCGATCGTAACGTAATCATTTGACGGGATTCTAACGAGCACGGCAAGCTCGGATGGGTGTAATGCTATCAGAGTCCTTTGTAGCGACTCGAGACCGAAGGCGACGTGCTGCATGTCTACGAGCAAAAAGTCTGTGGCGACACCCCGAAGAGCTTCAGTTACCGCCTCATCTCTAATCATGTGGGCGCAACCCACTACTGGACGGCGTTGTTGTATAGAAGTCAATAGGCTACTTGCGCCCACGGGATTACCTCCAAGTCAAGCTAGCACCAGCAGACACCAAGGCATCCGTAGGGCACTCAAGCTATAAAAACACGATATTTCGGATACTAGCACGTACCTACAACGGAACCACCGCTGTTAAAAATTCTTCAGTTTCAGGCTTGGCGAACCATTCAACCTCTGCCGCAGGGGTTATGTGGCGGGCTATGGAAGATTACTTTTGAAACATTCTAAGGCGCCACGATTAGTTTCCCTATTGAAAACAGGCTGGTGGGGGTCCTAATCAGAGCGTTAGATTGCAAACCAGCTGAGGTCAGCTAAAAATCTTCCACATTCCGGTACACGGCCGAACTTAGCCCTTGACACCTTCTAGGATCTAAGATATCGTATCGGATGTCCGTACAGCGAAGCACAGAGAAGGACTATATGGTTAGAGGAAGAAAACCGAGGAAAGGAGCATTCAAAACGAGTGACAGCGGTCTTGAAGGGTCACAGCTCGAGCCGTTTCCGCTTAAGGCCATGGGAATACCCAGTTCCGGCGGACAGAGTCCATCCTCCACGACAGCATGTCATTAACGGATCCAAGAATCCAATGGCCGTCAAGAGTGGAGATGCCCGGCCGGGTTTATGAATGGATAGATGAGCCAGACATGAAATTGGCAAGAAGTACCCCTCAAGGCGACGAGAGCTTTGAGACTCCAACTCATTACCTGCAAGTTGGGACGCATTCAAAACATGTCTGGGGCAGCAACGCATTGCAAAGTCTGACCCTTCAAGGGTGCTGCCGTCGAGCGAACACCATACCGAACCGCCGAAGAAGAGGCTGGTTATTCAATGGGACGATATATTGCAAACTCGCTGGGTGCACCAAGTTAGGAACTTGGCCCATAGATCGAAAACGGAACCATGGATCAATTTCTCGATGCGATAGGCGACCGATAATCCGCGGAACTCCGCCTGATCTGCAGCTCCAGCAAAGTCCTGGACACCGTATGCACTCGGACGTAGCCTTCGAACTGTTTCGTGAGCCTATTACTAATTTGCCTGCACCTCCCAAAGCGCTGGTGTCGGGCCGAAGAATCCACCTATATTCAGATATTTAATAGGAGATCTAAAATGCCACAATCAATTGGCCTACAACCAGAGATTAGATTGATGTTGAGTAAGGTCAGTACCGCCACAATTACAACGAGGCTGTTCTCCCGCGGACTCAGAAACACATTTCTGCACGGACTCAGGCCCTTGGGGCCTTGCGAAAAGCAATTGGTAGGCGAAGCCTTTACTTTGCGATACATTCCTGCCAGGGAGGATCTTGATATTCTGTCGGCCTTTTCCGACTATGACCACCCTCAGCGACTGGCCATTGAACAGGCCCCGCCTGGTTCGGTACTGGTCATGGACTGTCGAGGAGTTGATCGATCGGCAGCTGCGGGTGAGATCCTCATGACCAGGCTGGCTACACGTGGGGTAGCCGGGATGGTAAGTGATGGCTCTGTTCGAGACTCTGGAAACATAGCAACCATGAAGTTCCCTGTATATGTCAAAAGTAGCTCTGCTATGATCAATTTATCCCTCCACCATGCCGTCGACATCAACGTGCCAATCGGATGCGCTGGTGTCGCCGTATATCCTGGCGACATCATGGTTGGGGACTCCGATGGAGTAGTGTGCATCCCCCGCCACCTAGCCGAAGAGGTCGCTCAGGAAGCTTCGGAAATGGAGTACATAGAAGAACGCATTCTGCGCCGCGTGCAACAAGGTGTCCCCCTTAGAGGAACATATCCCCCCGACGAAGAGACAATGCGAATCATCCGCAAGGAGAGGGACGAAGAACAATGTTAGGCGTTAGCGACCCGCGCAACTCTCCCCCATCGCGCCCCTACTCACCCGCCGTGGTCACATCGGGTTTTGTATATCTATCTGGTCACGTTCCTGTAGACGAGCACGGACTAACTATCGGATCAAATGGATCTGAACAGACCGAAAGAGTACTGACAAACCTAGGGTACACCCTGCACAGCGCCGGGTGTTCGTTAACAGACGTGGTGTCGACCACCGTTTACCTGACCGACATCTCATTGATTGATGAAGTCGACAAGGTGTACCGGTCCTTCTTCGAAGGAAACCCGTATCCAGCTCGCACGACAATTGAGGTTTCCGCCTTGGCTCGGACCGATTTCCGCGTCGAGATATCTGCCATCGCCAATATTCCCGAGGTTGAGACCGCCAAATGAGCACTACATTGATCAGCTACGAGGAGCTAAAACAAAAAGTCGACTCTCTCCCCCGTAAGCACCTAGCAGTCCTGCCCACCGGTTTGCAAGCCCTTCCTCGGCTTGCTGCAGCAGCAAGAATAGGTGAACTCTTGGTCAAACGCGACGACCTGACTGGGATTGCACTCGGCGGAAATAAGTCACGGCTGATGGAGTTCATTCTAGGAGATGCAATCGCCAAGGGTTGTGACGTGTTTATCGCCGGTGGCGGCGGAGAACAGTCCAACCATGCAGTTCAATGCGTGGCAGCCGCAAACCGCGTCGGCTTGGAAACCATAATCGTGCTACAACGCCGACCCGACGCTAGAACTAATGGCAATGCCCTCCTCCATGAGGTTGTCGGAGGGAAAACACTCTGGATTGATTCCGATCCCCTGCTCCAGGACCGGACATCTGCTGGTAAAAGCATGCAAACAGAAGCAGAGCGCCTGATGGCACTTGGGCGACACCCATATGTTTTGGAAAGTTCCCTGCATGCCTTATCGGTCGTCGCTTACGTAAATGCGACCATCGAACTCTTTGGACAACTTACTGATCCGCAGACAAAGCCCACCAGGATTTATGTAACATCTGAGGGGGCAGTTCTCGGCGGATTACTACTTGGGTCACAACTGCTGGGTCTACCTTGGGAACTGATCGGCCTCGACTGGCGGCCGACCCAGAGCGACACCAGGGATCGGCTACATGGAGTTATATCAGCAGCAGCGACCGTTCTTGGGGTTGCAAATCCAGTTGAAATAGACGATATCGAAATTCACCCAGCCGGTGGCCCGGCTTACGGTGTCGGACGTCCCGAAAGCTGGACGGCTATTTCGACCGCGGCAAGATTAGAGGGCTTGCTGCTAGATCCGGTGTATACGGCCAAAGGGTACGCCGGAATGATTGAGGATTTAAAGTATCGGCCTCCAAGTCCCGACGAAAGGATCATCTTCATTCACACTGGCGGAATAGCAGCACTCTTCGCTTATGAGGCGGAGCTCAGGCGCAATGTCATAGCACCACCGGTGTCACAATGACGATCGACCGCCCCATCGCAGTTGTAACCGGAGCTGCTGGTCTAATCGGTGCGGAAATCTGCCGTACGTTAGTCACTAACGGATCGGTTGTGGTCGCATTAGACAGCTCATCTAAAATGGATGAAAAGAAAGTTATGTTTCATGCCGACATCACCGACCAAGACGCAGTCAGATCGGTGTCTTCGCGTATCAAAGAAGTCTACGGACACATAGACTGGCTAATTCACGCTGCGGCTGTCACTTCACTTTCGCCCGGAATAGGGGTCGCAGGGGAATTAGCTTCAATAGAGTTGAGCGTCTGGCGACGACTAATTGACGTAAACCTTACTGGTGCACTGATCTGCGTACAGCAGTTCCTTCCACTTCTCCAGTTGTCCAGCTCCCCTAAGATAGTACTTATCGGTTCCATCCAAGGACTAGTTCCCACTATGGGTACTGGTGCATATGGTGTCAGCAAAACGGCGCTTGCTGGCCTTACCCGTCAGCTTGCCGCAGAGTTAGCAGAGACCGGGGTAACGGTCAACATGCTTTCGCCTGGGCCAATAATTTCAAACGAAAGCGTCTCCGAGCATGCCAGCGAAATGGGCTATTTGCCCACTCCCATGAAGCGCCGCGGTTCACCAGAAGAAGTAGCTGTCGCACTGACCGCAATTGTAAATGGCCAGTTCGAATACATGACTGGAGCAGTAATACCGCTTGACGGGGGCGAACACCTGCGTCCTCGTGGAGACCGTGCACAGCGAAATTCTGACCCTGGCCGATCGGAGCAGGAGCAGCCAGCGTGAAAGGTTACACGAAATGACCACAGTTCCCGATCGGCTTCTTTTGCGTTGCGGAATATTTCTCGACGGAACCGGGACGCCCGCCAAAGAAGACGTCGCTCTCTTGGTCGAGTCGGGCCGAATCGTCGCAGTTGATCCATGGCGGGATTGGGTATCTTCCAATGGAGAGCCAGAGGAGCATCTCGACCTCCGAAATCACACCATCGTCCCTGGGCTTATTGATGCGCACGCACACCTCTGCCTCGGAACTCCAAGCAATTCGGATTGGGCCTCAGCTATTACCGACTCGATTGGCATTGTCGCGTGGGGGATGGCTTCAGGAGTTGCGGCATTACGGACAGGAGTAACCACTATTGTCGATGCCGGGTCACAAGCGGGCCTTGCTTTGCGGCTAGCCACTCTCGTCGACACCGGTCTGGCAGCAGGACCCCGAATCCTAGCCGCTGGTCCTGCTATAACTACTACTGCTGGCCACGGCGAAGCCTTCGGAACTCTGGCCGACAACGCTGAAGAGCTAATCCGCGCGGTGAGGTCAGTGGTAGCCGCTGGCGCCGCCATCGTAAAGATTATGGTCACCGGAGGTGCGATCGATCCCTCCTCAAACCGCCGAAGAGCCCAATACAGTCAGGAGGAACTCGAAGCAGCCATAAGTGACGCTCACCGCCTCGGAAAATCTGTGATTGGCCACGCGAATGCCACTGAAGGGATTACTCGCGCAGTAAGGGCGGGCATCGACATAGTTGCACACTGCAATTGGCTGGGATCTGCTCCTGGAACTATATATGTGGATACGGACACCGTCGAAGCAATGGTCCGTCAGAAGGTCTGGATAGACCTCAACATAGAGGGTGCACTTCGCGATCTTCAATCTACCGATGGGCTTTTGCCCGAACCATCCACTATGCACAATCCAGAGCCCAATGATCGCTGGGAGCTCCTACAACCTCTGCGTAAACAAGGAGTAGGCCTCTATCTAACTAGCGATGGCTTCGGTCCAGCTGTCGGAGCGTTTACTAAATTCCTCTGCGATGGTCGCGCTAAGTGGAACCTTTCCGCCGAGGAAATCATCTCCTTGGTTTCCAGCAAGCCAGCACTCGCTCTTGGTATCGACGACTTCCTGGGCACCCTTGTTCCTGGAAAGCTGGCGGACTTTGTGGTGCTCACCGGCGACCTTCGCTCCGAAAATGATGCCCTTCTGCGACCAAGATCGGTGTACAGAAACGGGATCGAAGTAGTAGCGAATGGACTGTTGCGACCAACCCTTGCTTCATTAGCGTCTGATAGCGAAGCCTCTGCGCAGCAGAACTTGCTGGACTCTGTCTTTCGAAAGCTCGGATAACTGAAGAGATGTGTGCACTAAATTCCACGCCAACAAAACAACACTCGTCTCGGTTAGTAGACGCCCACATACACGTTTGGTCAACCGATCCGTTCAAGTACCCTTTCGGTCCTCACGATGGGATGAGTTCCCCGGTCAAAGGCGCCACGGTGGAGGAGTTTTCCGCAGCTTCATCTGCAGCTGAAACCTCGGAGGTCATACTCATTCAACCACGAGTCTACGGTTACGACCACGGATATTTGTATGATGCCGGAAGATCGCTAAAGGGTAATGCCCGCGTAGTGCCAACGCTTAACGTTGTAAGGAGCCGGGCTACAGAGGACCTCCGTAGATTTGCGTCCGATCCGCTAACTGCCGCGTTCCGTGTTATTGCCCTCGGTGACGCGGACGCCGACTGGCTGAGTTGGGCAACGGCCCAGCAAACTTGGGAAGCCGCCTCCCAACTCAGCCTGCCAGTGGCCTTCCTTATTGAAGCGCATAATCTGCCTCAGGTTAAGAATATTGTCGCAGACCACCCTGATCTCACCGTAGTCATCGACCACATGGCACGCTGTAGCCCGGGCCTGCAGAGGGACTTCGCCCCCCACCTATACGACCTGGCTGAACATCCAAACGTCTATATTAAACTCTCAGCGGTCGACCGACTGTCAGAAGGAGAATTCCCGTTCAAGGACATGTGGAGCTTAATTGCCGGACTATATCGCGAATATGGCCCTTCAAGGCTTCTATGGGGTAGCGATTGGCCGTATCTGCGGCAATCCGTAGCCTATGAGCAGAGCTTCGTGCCCATACGTGAGGCACTGCCAGCTGCATCCGAGCGGGACTTCGACATGATTTTCGCTGGAACAGCAACATCTCTCTTCAGACTCTATTCTGCAGAACTAAAGGAGAAATAGATGGAAGCACCCAAGATCCAGCCAATTGTTGGACAGTCCTCTCGAAGCGACCAAGTCTACGCTGCGTTAAGGGAAGCACTCCTTTCGGGAGTGTTCGCGCCGGGAGACCAGGTCCACGAAGGACAATTGGCAGAATATCTCAACGTCTCGAAGACACCCGTGCGGGAAGCCATGTCTAGCCTGCGGGCGAAAGGTCTGCTGACCCCAGGACCCAAGAGGGGAATCCTTGTCGCAGAAGTCGACGCCACCACTGTCAAAGAGTTGTATGAAGTACGTGCGCTACTAGAACCCGAGGCCGTCCGACGAGCGGTACCGAAAGTCGATAGTAAGCTGGTAACCCGAGCACGTCGGCTCCTCGACGAGGCCCAGCGCCACGGAAAGCGCCAAGACCTCAACGCTTTGAGCCAATCAAACAGGGACTTTCACGAACTCCTCTACCAGGAATGTGACAACTCAAAGATAAAACTCATCCTCAACGACATGCGCGACCAACTCCAATTCGCCGCGGTAAGCGGTTGGAGGGGTGTTACATCTTCATGGGAATATGAGCGCACCGAACACCTTGCGATCCTCGAAGCAGTAGCGGAGGGTGACGTTGAACGTGCCGAACTGCTGAGCAGAGAGCACATTGAACGCGCTAGCGCCAAGATTCTGAACTCTCATAAACCAACAGACACCGTTGCCTAGTCGTAGTGCTTGTGGAAAACTGCCCGAAGGGCTCACGGAAAACAAAAAGCCGTAGGCCCACCGACTAAGTACCGTTGCAATCCATGGCTTGGCTAAAGGTGAAGTCACATTCAGCTGCCAAAGGTGTAACTATTCGCGTGGAGCAAACGAGACAAACTCGCTAGATCTACTAGCTGCGCCTCCGAACGCCTCCTCAAACCGCCAGGTTCGACCATCACCTCAACTAGCAAGGAGACAACTTCTCAACCATGACTATCGAATGTTCTCATTTGATATCTTCCAGTCGCCTCAAGCTGACCGACGACTCTCCACTTGCAGCAGTAGCTGTCCACTACTTACACAAACTTCCGAATAAGGCGTTCTATCGCAGTTCTGCCGAAGTTAGGCACTTGATCCAGGACTTTGCGCCCGGAAAACCGGGCCTACCAAGTATCAATGACCCCGCGAGAAATCCCATTTCCCTCACCCTAAGGAGCTGGAGTTGAACCTTCAACCAATTCTTCAAGATTCCGATTCTGCCGCGGTTCGCGAGACCTGCGAGAAATCTTCTGCGGCTGCTGCCGATCTCGAACAAGCTGGTAGAACGGGGAGGGCAGCAGCCCTCAGAGGTGTCGCAGATGCACTTGAGCGCTATAGGTCTGACATAATAAATAGCGCCGAGGCCGAAACTGGACTTGACGAAGGTCGGTTAAATAGTGAACTGACACGCACCTGCTACCAATTCAACCATTTCGCCGAGGTGCTGGAGGAGGGAAGTTATCTAGAGGTAGTTATCGACCATTCCGGCGAAACTAAAATGGGTGCCCGGCCCGATCTTCGCAGGATGCTTGTACCTCTTGGACCCGTTGCGGTCTTTGGAGCAAGTAACTTCCCTCTCGCATTCTCGGTCCCTGGCGGGGATACCGTAGCCGCTCTTGCTGCAGGATGTCCGGTCGTAGTGAAAGGGCATCCTTCTCATCCGGTCACTTCGGCCATTTGTGCCGAAATCATGATCGAAACCTTGGTCGAAAGTGGTCTTCCAGAAAACGCTCTCCAACTTATCCTTGGGCTCGAAGCCGGTCGTATCCTCGTACAGGATTCAGCCATGAAAGCGGTAGCCTTCACTGGATCTCTCGGTGGAGGAAAGGCCCTGCTTGACTCAATCTCCAAACGTTCTGATCCCATTCCTTTCTACGGAGAGTTGAGTAGCATCAACCCAGTCGTCGTCATGCCCGGTGCGGCCCAGGCAAATGCCAGAAGTATCGGTCTGGGACTGGCTCAGTCAGGGACGGTAGGCAACGGGCAATTCTGCACGAAGCCCCAACTTCTCTTTCTCCCAAGCGACACTGGGGGTGACCTTATCGTCGAAACCATACGAGAGGAATTCAACGCTTCGGGTCCTC
Source organism: Actinomycetes bacterium (assembly GCA_021842145.1). Classification (GTDB taxonomy): domain Bacteria; phylum Actinomycetota; class Acidimicrobiia; order Acidimicrobiales; family Acidimicrobiaceae; genus JABEUN01. The sequence goes on along the minus strand of JAKCBW010000004.1, from coordinate 9,172 downwards.
AGAAGTTTCTAAACGAGTCAATTGCCGCGTCATTCGCTGCCGGAATAAAACAAATTCAGTCACAGGAAAAAGTCTCAGCGATCACCCCTTATCCAACGCGTGAACAAGACTGGTATCGCCCGAGCCTAGTGACGCTGCCATGCACTGAACTATCAAAAACTCTCATGGAGGAAGTCTTTGGCCCAGTCCAGGTCGTAGCTCGCTACTCCTGCACAGCTGAATTGCTCGCAGCACTAAATTCTCTCCCGGCATCCCTCACTGCAACGGTGCACGTAGAGCAGGACGATCAGGAACTGGCTGTTGATGTTATGAACGCCCTGCGGGAAAAAGCAGGACGCTTCATTTTCAACGGTTACCCAACAGGTGTCTCCGTAGCTTGGGCACAACACCACGGCGGGCCATGGCCAGCGACTAGCTCGTTACACACTTCGGTAGGGGCTAGCTCTATTCGTCGCTTCTTACGTCCAATAGCATTCCAGTCGGCTCCGGAATGGATACTGCCACCCGAGCTGCGTGATGATATGGTAAAGCTGCCAAAACGAGTTGACGGACTGCTGCGGTAGATGTCCGTTATACGGCAATCCAACAGCTGCACTCTCTCAACACGACCCAGCATTCCATCCACCGTCGGTCCGTTAGGAAAGTTGAGGTCATATGAGTCTGAAAATTCTTATTCTTCCGAATTATTTCACCATGGGAACACTGTGTTTATCCAATAGGCGCAGCACTACCGACAAATATTCTGCTCCCGCTATTTGGCCACCACTAAGCGGCCCCACATTGCCAATCGACGCTGACGCAGGAAAAAAGATAGCTACTCTTGCTTCAATTCTTCGCCAAGCTGAAAAAGTTCGCAGCGCTAACTTAGTCCTCAACAACCCGACTCTGGCGCAGTTAGGTTTAAAGTGGCCGGACGCCCTTTAGTTGTTAATAGTGGAGTTGAGCGAACCTTCTCCATATCGTTCAGCCGACACGATATCCAGCACTTCGCTTGATGGGACTGCGGGTGAAAACAGATAACCCTGCCCAAGGTCGCAACCGAGATTTTGGAGCAACTCTAGCTGTTCTCGTGTCTCTATCCCCTCGGCAAGTACAGTCATTTTAAGCTTGCGGCCAAGCGAGATGATCCCCTCAAGAAGGTCTCTCGCGTACCTACTCTTTTTTGATGGATTCACGAAGGATCGGTCGATTTTGATGATATCGGGATGAAGCATCGCCAAGTACGCGAGCGACGAATACCCGGTACCGAAGTCATCTAGTGCAATGGATATTCCCAATTCCCTAAATTGGCCAACTATCTTCGTGCACAAGTCGATATCCGCCAGAGCAATACTCTCGGTTATCTCGACCACTAGGCGTTCTGGCGCTAAAGTCGTGTCGGCTAGTACACTCTTGACTGTCTTGAGTAGATTCGGGTCATAGAACTGGCGAGTAGAGAGGTTCACGGCCACATAGACCAGGCCATTCGGAATTCCCTTTGACGACCAGGATTTAGCCTCATCGGTCGACCGGCAAAGCGCAAAGTTGCCTAGATCGAATATTAGATCGCTCCTCTCTGCGACTGCTATGAAAACGTCCGGCGGAACCCATCCCCGCTTCGCATGCTGCCAGCGCATAAGCGATTCGAAGCCGACCAATTCCATCGAAGACAGATTCACGATTGGTTGATAGTACATAGAAAGCTGGCCTGAAGAAAGCGCCTTCCTGAGTTCTTGGGCAAGTTCAAAACGATTAACGGATTGCTGGCGCATCGGAGGTCGAAATACTACATAGTGACCCTTCCCTCGACGTTTAGCCTCGTACATAGCGGTATCAGCGTCTTGAATGAGTCCAGAACAGTCAGTAGTGGCCCCCCCACTGCAGGTAACTATGCCTATGCTCAGATGCTGCTCGAGCGACACACCATCGATCCGAAACGGCTCGACAAGCACGTCAAGTAATCTGTTGGCGATAGCCTCAGCCTCCTCGGCCGAAGCGAGATCCTCTGCCAGGTAAAGGAACTCGTCTCCACCGAAACGACACAACGTGTCTGAGCTACGTATCACCTTTTCAAGTCGACGAGCCAATGCAATAAGTAGTTGATCTCCAACCTGGTGACCAAGGGTGTCGTTTACCCCTTTGAAATCATCGAGATCCAACAAAAGCACCCCTATCCACCCATTCTGGCGCTTTGACTTCCTGAGTCCCTGCAAAAGGCGATCCTCGAACAGCGCGCGATTAGCAAGGCCAGTTAGCGGATCGTGCAAGGCCTGGTGGGAAAGCTGTTCGCTCAGCGCCAGCTCTTCGGTGACATCCTTGACGGATGCTACGAGGTACTTTGGCACTTTTCCATGTCCCTTGATGGCACCAATTGAAATATCTCCAAAGACGATGTGTCCATCCTTATGGAGATAGCGCTTGACGAAGCTCACGTAACCTACCTCGCCAGCGAGCAGACGACGCCTCATCTCCCTAGTCAAGTCAATATCTTCGGGGTTAGTGAAAATTTCCCACGCTCGTCCAAGTACTTCCTGACTTGAGTAGCCGAGCATATCGCAAAATGTTCGATTTACGTCGACAAAACAGCCATCCATATCGGTAATGACCATACCGGCCACGTTGTTCTCGAAAGCTAGCCTGAAACGCTCTTCGCTCTCAGCGAGTATTTTCGCCGCTTTTTCTCTGGAGGCAATTCTAGCCTTCTCTGACAACCTGCGGGCTGTATCGTCGCGGACCACGGCAACCACCCAGGGTTTGTTGCCGACTACGAGTGGGTTTAGAGCGATGTTGACGGCCAGTTCGCTACCGTCTCGACGCAGGAGCGTAAGATCGGGACTGCTCCCCATTGCTCGCAAAGATGGATGCTGGGCAAAAGCCGCTCGATGTCCGAAATGATCGTCCCTATATTGATGCGGCACCAGTTTGTCGACAATCTCACCTACTAGATCGGTCACAGGGTAGCCAGCGAGAGCAGCCAACCGCGAATTCAGGTAGCGTATTACGCCCAGCTCATCGATAAATGCGATCCCATCTGGCAGCAGTTCCAACAAGTGCTGCCAGGAATCAGGGTGATCAGTGAAACTGTGGGCCAAACCGAGTGTAGTCCTCGGAATCGCCCCATGGTCGACCTCCACTTCGTGAAGCCAATACTGAAGAGTTTCTATTGATACTCCGAGCTTGCCAGCCACCGACTGGGTAGCAGCCAGATCTGAGGAATAGTGTTCGCGAGCCTCTGCTACCATTTGGATAGCTAGACCTCGTAGTTCCAAGTGATCTTGACCCATAATCACTGATCTCCAAAGGTTTGGGCACAGCACCGACACTACACCCCATGAAACCGAACCCAGCTCGGTCCAATTGAGCGCCTATTTTCGTATCGGCACATTCAGGCGTGATCTTGACTTGGATCACCCGTTTTAGCGCTTCCACGCCTCCGACCTCGGACCTTAAGTTATTAAAAGGCGCTATCCGCGTGACCGGAGTACATAAGATATCTAGTAATCAGTAGTTCATCCACGGTTTTGAGGGGCTGGGAAGCGAACGCTCTCTAACTTGAGCGCTTGGAGCTTCCGGAACTGGGCAATGAGACGAAGGTCTCTACCGAGACGGCGTGCATGTGTATCTGGTCGACCAGGCAGCCTTCGAAGCTGTGGACGCCTCTATCCGCTATATCGAGTCCTGCGCAGCACTCTCAGACATCAAAGCAAAGATCCTGGAGGTGATTCACTGGCGAGGATGAACGCCATTAGTCCGAGGTTCAGTTCCCTGAACTTCGGGTTGACTCATACGTCCAACCCAGTGCAGCACAGTAACTCACCAGCAGAGCCATCTGGTGGATAAGATCATCTTTCGATCCACCGGTTGAGACTCGTCCATAGACAATGGTAACCCTCGGCGATGGAGCCCGATGAGGAGCAAGACGCCGGAGCTTAGAAAGGTGGTAACGCCGTCTTCCTCCTGGAGTGCGCTCTAGAGCCTCAATCCGACCTTCCTCTTCCCAACGTCGCAGAGTGCCAGGGTGCACCCCGAGTTCCTGGGCTGCCACACCGATCGATACCGATCTCGTCATAAAAGTAAAGGGCTATCCGTCTGAGTACAGTAGCCACAAGATATAGGGAAGGGACTCAGGAGCCCTCGGCGGGTTGGGTTCTCCTCCACGGTCGTTGCAGTCGAGGCCCTGCCAAGGATTCGGTAGCAATACGCTTGGTTCTGACTGGGACCGGCGAGGTTCGCTTGGACCGCCGGTTGAAGCGAAAGCAAAACTCATCGAGGTAGGCCTGCAAATGATCGCCCTCGACGGCACCTTGACGAGTAGAGAGCAGCCAGCGCTTCACGAGAGAGGCAATACGGTGCACGCCGGGGAGCGGTACGTGGGCGGGCAGACCTGAACCGGCGATATTGACGGGCTTGTGGATGTAGACCGAGCCGACCGCTATTGGGTAGGACTTCAGTCCGTCGCTGATGATTGCTGAGCCCGGCTCACGTTGTCGGCCAGAAACCTTTCCAGCGTTGGCGCCGTGGCATCGGGGATGACCTGGAGCCGACAGCGGCCGAAACCCCTCGGGCTCCTGCGCTCCACGGCAACCGCCACGAGCGTCTTACCTGTCGCGCTGCGACCTCGTTTGCCGGACTTTACCCCACCAATGGAGGTTTCGTCGACCTCGACATCGCCAGAGAGCTTCATCCCGGCCCGGCCTGACCATCGCCGTAGGTAGGCGGTGGAGCATTGTCCAAGCGGTTCCATAGGACCCGAGTCCCAGAACACGCTTCAAACCTAGTGCAGAGGCACCATCCTTCTGGCTCGTGAGAAACCACACCGCCGCAAACCACACCGTGAGCGGGGTGCGGGTGCGGTGAAACACCGTTCCCGCCGTCAGGGAACATCGCCGAGTGCAGCCAGCGCAGGAACGGTGTCCGTTGGGCAAATACCAGCTGTGGACGCAGCCGCACGCTGGACTGGCGAACCCGCTTCCCCACCGGAGCCAATCCAGGTAATCCAAGCAACCTCGGTCATCCAGGAACCACGCCAGGAGCTCGGCGTAGGTTCCTGGGTAGTCCTCTCCAGCGACCGACGTCGCTCTTTCCACAAGATATAGAGTGTACTGTACTCAGACGGATAGCCCTTTAAAAGTATTGCACCGATAAGTACTGAACCGCGTGGTGACAATGACCAGCCCATATTGATCTCGGTGTCGGTTATACATCCCATGCCGATCAACCTTCTGCCAAAACTGAGTACCAAAGTCGATCGGCGACCGCTACGACAAGGTCGGCACAGCGAGCATAGGAGCGGTACATCTCATGACTTGTGTAGACCGCTCGAAAATTTGGATCGGCCAGTAGCAGAGCTACTGCCCTTCGATAGACATGTTCCGCCGCGCGGGCCTTCCGAATGGCTTCCTCTGCTGATCTGCCAACAAGCTCCGGATGCGCCTTTAACGCCCTGAACCCATCGACAAGCCATGCCATGCCCTGGTCGACAAGTATTCCCATCTCAGTGGCGGCCGCATCAGGCCGCCAGCCAAGAGATTCGGCTTCCGAGACGATATTCTTTGCTTCGTTAACTACGCGATCGCACCGTTCGGAAAGGGTATAGAGGTCCTCCTGACTAATCGGAGTTGCTAGGGCCTCGCTAAGAGCAAAGAGGAGCGCTCTGCGCGCATCGTCGGCCTGGTGTTCCAAAGACTTGACTTGTTGGGCCTCTTCATTATGGCCTTGCGACCACTTTGCGAAGCTACCAGTGGCCCTACAGCTTACTTCTCCCTGTGCAATAAGCAGGCCTATCACATCGGGCGCAGTCCGGAAAATGTACTTGCGGAGCGCTCCTCCGCTCTTCCCTTTCCGCGATTTGTTGGAAGCACTTTGGTCGTCTGCGCTCATCGGGTAGCCGTTCTATAGACTTCAAAGACACCCGCACTTAGCGCAGCGCAGACTGGGACGGTGATCAACCATGACGCCACTATCTGTGCGACTCCTCGCCAATGAATATGACGGCGCCGTCCAGCTAGGCCAGCTCCCACCATCGACGCAGTAACGACGGTCGAAGTCGAAAGGGGTACTCCTACGACTGCCGCAGTCAGTATCACACATGCCGAAGTTGCTTGGGCTGATAAATCTTCGGTTGAACTCGTTTTGGAGAGGCCCCTCGATACCGTGACTACGACTTTCCTACCACTGATTACTGTGAAAAGTGCTAGGACAGTGGCGCAAACTATCTTGACATCAAGCGATATCCCGGCGCCTCCATGTCCAAAGACCCCTCCAACGCCAGACAATCCAACAGCCATAATTCCCATCGCTTTCTGCCCGTCATTTGTCCCGTCTGCGAACGCAACGGCTCCAGACGCCATCCAAGTTGCCAAGTGGATTCCGCCAAGTGCTTTTCGGCGCAGACGGAATGTTATTGGCCGAACAGTACGCACCACAAGTGCCGTAACAAGGCTACCGATGACTGGTGAAATCAGGATTCCTAACAACACCCCCACTACCCCAACGAGGTGCCATCCTGCGATCCCGCCCCAGTCCACACTACCCCAACCTCCGGCGACGACTCCGGCGCCAGCGAGCCCACCTACTAACCCTACGCTGGCACTTGCTGGAATGCCTCGGCGAGTCATTGTCCAAGTGAAGACGACAGAGGTCAGGCACGCAGTTGCAAGCACGGGTACCATGAGGTCCGATCTAACTTGAACTATCCTGACGACTGTCTCAGCTACTGCCGTACCAGCCAAGAGTCCACCGAGCACATGCCAGAAAATGGACCAAACTGCGACGGTCAAAAACGAGCCGCTTCGTGCCGAAATCAACGCAGCGGTTGCATTTGCCGCATCGCTAGTGCCGAGCAGTGCGGCGAGTGAGATTGACGCTCCAACTAAGAAAACTGAGTCGACGGTCATTGGCAGCTATCTTCGCGAAGCCTCCGCTCGCGGACCTCAGCGCTGGTCCGCCAAAATGTCCAATAATCAGCCACTACGGCTAGATCCCGCAAAGCACCGACACGGTCCAACTGTGTATCCAAACTGCCTCGTTCGTCAGAATGAATTTCAGCCTATGCCATCTAGCAACTACTTGCTCTACAGAAGAGGATGAATAGGATACTGGCCAATCTTGAGAATAGTGCTCACTGCCTGACGTTCGTGGGCCAACTCCCCTCTGAACACGCACGTTAGCGGTGGTGACCGGTCTGCTTCACGGGAGTCGTATCTTGGCTTGGCTTGAAGAGAGCGCGGCCCAGTTCGTCGCTGTTTGGATACGAGAGTTCGTGTATATGGGCGTTCTATCGAAATACGATCATATCGTTGAAAACCATACGACAGAGCCAAGATGTTCGACCGGACTTACCGAGATAAGAGGCACACAGCTACCCCATAAATGATGCTTTAGCAGGGAAAATGGACGCGTTTCGACATTTGAGTCGTACTACTACGCGAGTCTGTGAGCGGGGATTATTCCTAAGGAGTTGAGAAAGAATAATATGAACATTGACATCTAAATATGCTGGTCTCGGGGTCTCAGCCTATAGTTCCGCTCGCCATGGAACTCATTCCGTTCTATCGCTAACGTGGCGAGTTCCTCATCGGAGACCTTGATCCCCGGTGCATAGGTGTTTTCATCAAGAGTCGCTTTGATACGTAGTCCTTCCTTTGTTGTTGTGTTGCCAATCAAATTGACTACGACTTCACGACTGGTCAAAGGACGCCCTCTCCAATTGGCGGTGATGTGGCAGAACATACGATGCTCGATCTTATTCCACTTTGAAGTTCCTGGAGGGAAGTGGTTGACTTCGATTGACAGCTGGAATTCGTCGGCCAGCTTCTGCAACTCTCTGTGCCACAGACGCACCCGATATCCGTTGCTTCCACCGCAATCAGCAGTGATCAGCAGACGACATGCCCCCCGGTAGATAGCTTCACCCATTTCGTACCACCAGCGTCGAATGCTTTCAGCGGCAAATTCGGCAGTATCGTGATCTATGCCGACATTCACCCATCCGGTGTTGGTTGTCAGGTCATAGACCCCATAGGGTGCCACCTTGCCAAGTTCGGGATCAATGAAGTCATAAACTCTGACTTGCTCTGGCCTGCCAATAGGCTGGTATTCTCTGCCAGCATTCTTGAAGTCGCCGATCAGTTCCTTCTTCTTGGTATCGACTGAGATGACCGGATCCCCAGTAGCCTGGTAGTCGGCGACCGTCTTTGCGATGTGTGCGAACTGGGCATCGCGATCCTCATGCTTTCCACCTTCTCGGGTCTTGCGGGTCGATTGCAGACTGTAGCCCATCTGGGCAAGCAAGTCACAGACCGTCCTTTGGCTGACATCGTGGCCTTGCCTCTTGAGCTCCTCTGAGAGCCGGTAGGTGCTCTTGGTGGTCCAACGAAGAGGTGACATCGGATCACCACGCGTCGTGGGCTCTACCAGCGCATCAAGCGCACTAAAGAGACTGGCATCCTTATCAGCCAACTTCTTCCGACCGCCACCTACCGCCCGTACACGCGGTCTGCCATCAGTTGTATTCCCAGCGGGTGGTGCTGGCATCTCAAGTTCCGAGAGTCCAGCGTAAATTGTCGTTCGCGACATGCCAATTGCCTTGGCAACCATACTTACTCCACCGCGCCCAAGGCTGCGAGCCTCCGTCGCTGCCCAAATCCGCAACGCGGCCTCATCCAATCGACCAGACAATGCTTGAAATTTAGCTTCTATCATCGCTATGTCGGCCATGCTCCCATGATAGCCGAAATCTTGCTAATGTTCATGTTATTCTTGCTTGCTTCCTTAGTGCTTCTTTGTCAACCTTGTCTTTGCGACCGAAGTTATGGATGACCCGGGCCATAGGCACGCCAGTTTTTGGGTGGCGTTCGTTATGGACCAACTGCAGATAGGTGACCTTCGAACCATCTTTGTTCCGACGACTGGATTCACGTATGTACACACCTACATTATCGTCCCCTATCACAGCTCAGGCTGCCAGGCGTGTGCCTACGCTTTTGAGCGTTTTTGAGAACCCAAACCGCTCTGACCAGGGATTATGTCATGGCGGACCCCTAAAAATGCCAATTATCTCAGTAATGCCGCTCAGTAATTCCGGTCTGGGAGAAGGCGATATCCGACCAGAAATTCACCTGGCTCAGGTTCCGACAGTCCACCCTCTCGTAACCTGATTGGCTGGAGGTATACCATAATTGGAAATACAACT
>JAKCBW010000203.1 GCA_021842145.1 Actinomycetes bacterium | reverse complement strand
GCACGGCCTCGACCGGTTTACGTGGTCGACCATCGCCGCAAGGGTTGAAGTCTTGCCCGATCCAGTTGGACCGGTTATCAGGACCAGTCCCCTGGGGTTGTCGGCGATCTTAGCCATCACTTCCGGCAGACCCAAGTCCGCAAATGTAGGAGGCTTTGCGGCCACCAGCCTCATGACCATAGAGACGAGACCCCGCTGCATAAATGCGTTGACCCTAAGGCGCACCCCGAACTGGGTGGTGTACGCGAAGTCCATCTCCTTTGTCGCCATAAACATCGCCCAGGCTTCTTCACCCATAGCGTCTCTCGCTATCTCCACCATCTTTGGACCGTCGAGGGGTTGACCGGTTCGAAAATAGATCAAGCGACCGTTGATCCTCGCCCTAGGCATAGCATCAGCTTTAAGATGCAGGTCAGAACCCTTCACCCTTATGACCTCGGCGACCAAGCCGTCAAGCAATGTACCCATTACTTCCTTCTATCGACATTAAATGACTTCGCATAAATACAAAAAGTTCTCAATAGGTCGATCCGCTAGCCCTACCTCGCCTCCATTATTCCATAGCCACTGGGCTATTTCAGCAACTCAATGGCCAATTGGAGAAGCAGGGGAGGTCGCGTAGTTGTATTTTTAAATTCCAACTACACGCTTTTGAAGGGGTAAGTAAGGGTGTGAAGCCGACCGGGTGCATAGCTTTGAAGCCGTCTGCCGGTGGCGGAGACTACAGCCCCCGGCCTTAGCAACAACTTAGTTTGCCCTATTCGGCCTCGAAGGTCTCGGAAGAAACTACGAACTTATCGAGTGCCTCGTTGTCGATTTGACATCCAACCCCGGGGAGTTCCCAAGCTGCGATGGTCCCAGCTGAAGAGAAGACAACTTCCGGGTTTATGATGTCCTTCTCGAAGTACCTTGCCGATGGAGCGGTATCCCCTGGCATATTGAAACCATCCAGGGTCGTCAAAGCGACGTTGAATGCCCGACCAACCCCGGCTTCGAGCAGTCCGCCACACCATAACCCCATCTTGTGTTCTCTGCAGAACTTCTCAATCTTGAGAGATTCTGAAATTCCACCGACTCGAGGCATCTTTAGGTTGACAATTGAGCAGGCTCCGAGTGCGTAGGCCTCCTCTAGGTCCCCAAGGCTACGAATGCTCTCGTCAAGGCAGATCGGAGTAGCTATCTCTTTGGCCAAAATGCTGTGTTGATAGACATCGTCATAGTTCAACGGCTGCTCGATCATCGTCAGATCAAAATCGTCGAGGTGTCTTAGCAGATCTAGGTCATCAAGAGAGTAGGCACTGTTCGCATCGGCCATCAGCGGGAGATCCGGAAAGACCTCACGCAGTGCCCGAAGGGGAACTAGGTCGTATCCGGGCTTTATCTTGACCTTCACCCTCTTATATCCAGCGTCGACGTAGCCCCTCACCTTTTCTACTAGGGCCTCGATAGTGGGCTGTATACCGACGGAAATTCCTACGGCGATTTCGGTCTTTGTCCCACCGATGTATCTAAAGAGCGGGGTGCCTTCAGTTTTTGCAAACAGGTCCCACAGGGCTGCGTCAAGCATCGCCTTTGCCATCTGGTTCCCCCGCACCTGTCGGAATGCCTCCACTGCATCCCAGGGAGATTGGAAGTCAAACTTCAGCATCCGTGGGATGAGGAACTCCTTCAAGACGTAGTAGGCCGATGCGTTAGTCTCCTCAAGGTAAAAGGGGTCGTTCGCTGCCCCGCACTCACCGATTCCAAAGGCACCGTCACTGTATACGAGCGCCAGAAAGAACTCTTTGTCAAGCTCGACACCGAAGCTCGTCTCAAAGGGCTCACGCATCGTCATCTTGACTCGCTTGAGTTCGACTCGATCTATCTTCATCTACCAGCCTCCACATTGGATGGCCTGCAGAACAGGTAACCGCAAAATGGCCGACCCGGCTTGTGCCATATGGTTACCTCGGTCATTCCACTGGCAAACAACTCAGTAACCACCTTCCTAAAAGCGGTGATCCACTTCAACGCTAGTTTCATATCGAGATGCTCCCCTTGTGTCGACCTGTTTGGTATAGCGACGGCATAGGTTCCCCCTTGGGGCCACGGGCGAGGAGAGAGCACCGGAGAGCCGTCGAAATCATCCAAGAGCACCTCCGGGGATCCATCGCAGCTCTGCTCCGCCTTCTCTCGAGCTAAGTCAAGTCGCACTATGAAACGATCGGTTGGAAGATTGGGGCTCTGGAGGTCTCCCTCAATTTTGCCGTAGGCATTGACCTTGTATGCGACGACTCGCGCATTTAGCTTGGAGAGGTTAAAGTAGCCATTGCGTGCTTGTAATGGGTCGTAGCTCCACATGATCGCTGGATACCCCATCTCTTTAGCGATCCTTTTCTGCAGCGACTTCATGGCGAATCCCAAACCGGAATCGCGTTCTAGTACCGCCGTCTCGTGTGACCAAAGCACCGTCTCTCCGTCGACAACGGCGGGAAACGAGTAGGAAAAACCAATGGGCGCCCCGCCCCGCTTGGCAATGAGAATCACCCCGCCGTAGTAGAGGTGTACCGCCATTTCGGGTCCCGAGATAGACCCACCTTC
>JAKCBW010000042.1 GCA_021842145.1 Actinomycetes bacterium | reverse complement strand
TCTCTTTTTGACCGCTTTTTTGATAGCGCTTTTTTGATATTGTCGAAACGCCCGGCAACCCGGAAGCGACCACACTAGGTTGCGTCAGTATCCGGCCCAATGACATTTCCTGGAGTCACATTTGAGTTTCACCGCCATTTTCTCTGAGGGTTCCATCCCAAAAGAAGCAAACTATCGCAAACCCAAGATGAAAAATAGCTCCTTTTGGGGGCTAAGGGCCGTTTCCATCGTGGCTGCGGTCATTCCGCTCGCAGCGCTACTGACGATAGTGGCGGTACTACTTTCGGAATCCTTACCTGCGATCAGACTAAATGGTGCTTCATTTTTTACAAGATTTGCCTGGCAGCCCGGAGGAACCTACTCGCTTCCGATAAAAACCGACGGAATACTCCATCCAGTTGGCTCTACCTTTGGCATCTGGCCACTGTTAGCAGGAACACTAGAGTCGTCAGCAATCGCACTACTAATCGCAATTCCGGTCTCGATTGGAGCCGCCTTGGCGGTGGTCAAAAAACTTCCCAAGGGACTTTCTAAGGGTGTCGGCTTCTTCCTTGAGATCCTCACCGGGATCCCGAGCGTGGTATATGGGCTTTGGGGGGTAATGACCTTGGGTCCAACACTGTCACGAGACGTCTTTCCCTTAATAGCCAGGGCTGCACCGTCTTTTTTTGGTTTCAACTTTCTAAAGGGCAACGTCGGGCATGGAGAAGGGCTCGTCACGGCGGGGATAATTCTCGCCATCATGGTTACACCGATAATATCCGCCACGACTAGGGACCTGTTAAGACAGGTACCGCCTCTCACCGAAGAGGGAGGAAAGGCACTCGGCATGACCGATTGGGAGACGACCAAAAACATCACTCTCCCATGGGTGAGCAAAGGGGTGATCGGTGCGTGCATATTGGGTCTCGCAAGGGCACTCGGAGAGACCATGGCCGTTGCGATGGTCTCGGGTTCAGTGTTAGGAACAATACCAACCAACCTTTATTCGACATTCACCACGATTGCGGCGACCATCGTCTCGCAACTCGATTCGGCGTTGACCGATGGAACGGGCTTTTATGTCAAGACCCTTGCTGAAACTGCCTTGGTCCTCATGGTCATAGCCCTGCTTACTAACGTAGCTGCGAGGCTGTTGGTGAGAAGGGTTGCTTCCGCCGGACTTCCCGTAGGGCGAGGTGTCTAAGTTGCCCGAGTTGTCAAAGCAGCAAAGTCAGAGCGAGGAAGCGACTTTTGAGAACCTGTCAAAGCTAATTGAACTGCAGGGCATACATAGAGACGGAAGACGGAAGTTAAAGGCCAAGATTGTGTGGTCGCTTGGCTACTTCACACTTTTGCTAGTGATCACTCCGGCTATCCTCATCGTCGGCCATGTCATTTTGCAAGCCCTTCCACACTTTCAATTCTCAGTCCTCACTACCAGCACTACCGGGCTTGGTGGTGGCCTCAAAAATGAAATAGCCGGAACCTTGGTGATTGTGGTTGGCGTGCTCATAATAGCAGGTGGCCTGGGCATCCTAGCTGGAATCTACCTATCGAGCTACGCAAAGAGCAAGGTTGGGAACTTCCTAAGGTCGTCATCTGAGGTACTAGCGGGGATCCCGTCGATCGTCTTTGGATACGTTGGCTACATCGCGTTGGTAGTCCACTTTCACTGGGGATTTTCACTCGGTGCGGGCCTAACAACCCTTTCACTCATGGTCGTTCCCTATGTGTCAAAGACAACCGAAGTAGCACTAAGGCAGGTACCTTCGAGTTACAGCGAAGGTGGCGAGGCACTGGGACTATCCGAGGGTTACATACTTAGACGTATTACGCTTAAAAGCGCGCTTCCCGGGGTGGTGACCGGAATAATCGTAGCCGTCGCAATCGCCACCGGCGAGACCGCTCCGCTGCTTTACACCGCTGGATATTCACAGAATCTGCCAAGACTCGCCGTTACACACTCCCCCTTGGGATATCTGACATATGCCGTGTGGACCTTCTACAACCAACCGTCAAAGTCAGCCGTACAGCTTTCATACGACGCAGCACTACTACTGATAATTGGCGTTGTCATGTTGATAGTAATTTCAAGGGTGGTTGTCTCAGTCTCGCAGAGGCACAGCGAAAACACATAACGGCTGTTCACACGGAAATTCTAGCCCTCATCAAAGCCCGATCGGCGGACCGATTTGGCCTATCTGACCTTCAAATGGTGGGTTCATTCCGAATCGCCATCAAGTCGGCCTCAACCCCAAAAAGGGCACTTAGGCGACTCGTGGCGGTTTCTTCGGAACCCTTCACCAACGAGACATAGAACTCTCCCGCGTCGGTATCAAAACTAGCCTTGATTACAAACTGAATCAGGCCGAGTGCCCTCAGGTCTGCGACCATTAGCTCGAACGAAGTGAGGGTGAAGCACCAGCAGTGGACGTCAACGTATTCGCTGGGGTTCGAGACGTACAGGTCGATTGCATCCGACAGGCCGTGGACAAGTGAATCTGCCCCTCCCCCGCCGTCTTTCCCCCAGGAAATTGCCCCATTTCGAGAAGCCGCAGATGCGAAATGGTCAAAAATCTGACCGCGACTCGGGCGAACACGGCGGAGCTGGTAAGCGTCCAAGAAGTCGCCAGTGGATGAAAGAGGTCGAAAATAGTCGAAGCAGTACCTCTTGTCCGGTACGACCAAAGAGAGCACCCCGGTTGGTTTTAGAATCACCTGACATTGCTGGAGCATCGAGACCGGATCGGGAACGTGTTCGATAAGATGACTCGCAACTATCCAGTCGTAATAGGACCTTTTACCAACTAGTTCGTCGAGTGGCTCGCCGTGCCAGACAAAGTCCACGGCCTCTATCTTCGAAGTATCAACCCCTTGGTCAGCGTACTTTGTCATGAGCTCATCACTGCTAAGGTGATCGACCGTTTCAACGTCGTAACCGAGACTCTTTGGCGCAATTGGGTTGTGACTCGGACCAATCTCGAGGCCTTTGCCGGCTGGATTTGCCACTGCAAATGCCTTTGCTAGATCTCTCGATGTCCCACCGGGAGAAGTTTTGCGGCCCTCTTTCCTTCCGAATTCAAGATAGTGATCAAGCCCGGAGGAGAATTGGCCATCCTCAACCGCTTGTCGCACATCGGGGTTCGCTTCGAGGTAACTGGCCTCTTCAAAGCCGGAAAGGTCAACTTCCGACCCATCGGGAGCCACCTTAGCGTCACTCAATTTCCTTGAGAAAAAGTCCACCTATTTGAACTCCCCTGACATGTCCCGGCTGACTTGGGCACACCAAGGCAAGTTGCCCAGCTCAGCCGGTCAGATCAATCTAAACCATAGCCATTAAACCCGACCGAAGGGACCATAGCTAGTTAGCGGGCGGGAAGTTCAAACACAACTGCGACGGTGCCCTCCAAGCTGGCCCCTTAGTTTTGAAAACTCCAGCAGATGCCGAGAATCCAAACTCTGGCGCTTCGATCAGCTCCTGATAGATTCGACCCCTATCAAGGTATCCGGGCTCAGCGACGCTCCCGTTCAACGATCTCCCTGACTTCGGCTTCCATCTTCGCAGAGAATGAAGTCTTTGCGTACTTCTGCCAAACTTCATTTCCACCATTGGACCAGGTTACGCTGGGTTGTTCCAACAGGACTGGGTCAATAGCCCCAATGTTTGAGCTGATTACGGAGAAAAGGCTCTCGATCAAGGTGTCTTCCAAAAGATGCGGAACGAGACCGAGGTCTAGCAGCTTGGTGTGTTTTGCATTGTAGTAGTGCTCCTCGAGTTCCACCCTTGGATTGGTTAGGTGCACAATCTCAGGAGAGTGGCCGGCCTTGACAGCCACATTGGCGATGATCTCAGCCAATTCATTGAGGTTAAACTGCTCGGTAAATTGATTAAAGACCCGGCATTCACCCGGGGAAGCTGGATTCTCGATCGCCAGGGTGATGCACGCCATAGTGTCCCGAATATCCAGGTAGCCCCTCGTCTGGCCACCCTTGCCATAGACGGTAATAGGCAGATCCGCAGCTGCCTGAATGCAAAAGCGGTTCAGGGCGGTTCCCCAGATTGAATCGTAGTCAAGTCGAGTCGCCAGATCCGGATGCAGGGCGGTGTCCTGAGTGTGAGTCCCATAGACAACCCCTTGGTTTAGGTCGGTAGCCCTAATTCCCCAGATTCTCGTCGCAAAGTGAATGTTCTGTGAATCGGCGACTTTGGAGAGGTGATAAAAGGAGTGCGGAACCTTTGGGAAAGGGAGCGTATCCGACCTGCCGTTATGGTTTATCGTTATGTATCCCTCTTCGATGTCAATATTGGGAGCCCCATATTCGCCCATGGTTCCGAGCTTCACAAGGTGGCAATCCGGAACCTCATCCTTAATCGCAAAAAGGAGATTGAGGTTTCCAACGATGTTGTTCACCTGAGTTCTCACAGCGTGTTCCCTGTCGATCATCGAGAAAGGAGCGCTGCGCTGTTCGGCAAAATGGACAATAGCGTCAGGCTGAAACTCCCTGATCGCAGCACGAAGAGGGTCGAAATCGCAAAGGTCAATATCCTTCCAAAGGATATCTTTTCCAGTTAGCCTCTTCCAGGTCGAGACCCTTACTTCGGGCGAGGCAATAGGTACCAGGCTTGCGGTTCCCCCTTCGTCGTCCCAAGCTCGCCTAACTTGATTGTCAATGGCCATGACCTCGTAGCCGAGTCGACTTAAATGCATCGCCATCGGCCAACCTATGTAGCCGTCTGCTCCTAGCACGATGACCCGCTTCACCGGACCTCCTAAATAGTGGGACAACGTTGTCCGTCTTTCCTTGCACCTAACGAGATCTATGCGATCCGGGTACCATAAACCTATTAAGCTTTTGTCAATTCCACCCGGCAAACGGCTGTTCAAAAACACATCCGAAGCGCCCTATAGCACGAAACCGAGCTGAATCGACTAATTAAGGCTAGTCGTGAGTAGATCCAATGCGCTTCTTCTCAGCAATCCTTAACACTTTCATAGCATTTTCTCACCAGTCACACAGCCGGCGAAACAGATTTCGGGAGTCTTGGCCCGAACGTACCAACTCACGACCGGGGTCATTGGTCCCAGGGGGCCCAGACCGAATCGAGAAGACCTACCGCATCCGAAGAACTTGGGGTTCGTATTGTCTGAGTAGAATCGACCACGTTAGATGCCCAAAATTGTCCGAGGAGGAACTGACTCGTGCCCGAGCGAACGCCGATAGCCGGAATTCAAAATCAACCCGGAATTCGCTCTGTCATTTGCCTAGCGGACGCGCTAGAGGCTATACCCACTTATCGCCAGATTTATGACCGTCACTAGAAGTGGTGTAACTTGAACTTTTTGTCATCGAATAAAACTCGAAATTGGTACAAACTCGAGGCTTCAATGCACTCGATTAACACAATGCGCTCGATTGCCCAGAAGGCCAGGTCATGAAAGAGCGGTCTCGATCCATCAAGCGCAGCAATGTCTTGAACCTTGTTGCACTCGTTGGCGCAGGAGGAATCGCCGGAGCGGGCGGCAGGGTCTATTTGGAAGCAGCGATGGCCTCCAAAGGCTTCCCAACAGCGACCTTTGTCATAAATCTTGCTGGAGCTTTCATACTCGGCATTGTGGTGACATTGGCCCAAAGCTCATACGTCCAAGATGCCGCTAGATTCCGGGCCTTATTCGGCACCGGCGTCTGTGGAGGCTTTACAACATTCTCCACGGCGACTTTGGAGGATTTCAACCTTTTTCGCCACGCTCGATACGGCCTTGGCTTAGAGTATCTAATTTTAACCATTATTGGAGGGGTGCTAGCGGTATATTTTGGCGTAGTGTTATCCAGATTCGTCAGTGCTATCAACCGAAGAGCTAGGGACGAGCGGCGCTACGGCGAAGGGCTAGGAGGGGATTAGAAAATGCGAGAGTGGCACTCCGCCTGCAAGCTGTACATATACCTAGACGAATCGCAGCGCATCCACAAAAGGTCTGCACTGGATTATCTGGCATCCAAAGCCAGAGAGGCGTCATTGGGAATGACGGTCTTTAGAGGTATCGAAGGGATCGGATCGCACCACCACCTTCACCGAGAGCGAATACTAAGCCTCTCAGACGACCTTCCAATAGTGATAGTCCTAATAGATACGGCAGAGAAGATCGATTCTTTCTTGGACTCGCTGGAAAGTCACATCGAACTATTTTTCGTGACCAAAGAGCCAGTCGAAGTGCTGAATCGTAGGATGCAATAACTTGGATAGCGCCTTAGCCGCAATAATCGGAGCAGTTGGTGCGGTGGTTAGGTACCTATTTGACAGGTGGGTCATGTCAAGGATTAGCGGCGACTTCCCATTTGGAACCTTTGCGGTCAACATGTCCGGTGCGCTAGTTCTAGGGTTCCTCTTCGGTCTTTTAAAGGCCCATCTTCTCACTCATGGTGGATACTTGATCTTTGGTACCGGGCTTGTAGGCGCCTACACAACCTTCTCTACCCTAAGCTTCGAAAGCTTTGGGTTGCTAAGGGAGGGTCAGTTCCTCTTGGCCATTCTCAATATGGCGGGGAGCTTTGCCGTGGGCCTCGTGATGGTCGCATTAGGATACCTGCTGGGGGCCCACCTTTAGAAATCACGGCTCTTTCGGCCCTTTATAAGCCTCACCACTCTCCACGATTGTGGAAATAAGATCTTGGATCAAACCGTCCTTGGCCAGTTCGACCCTCTTCCTAAGGGCTTCCGAATCCACTACCGGCCCAATTAGTTCCATACCTTCATTGATTACCTTCTGAGCACTATCACCAAATTCGAACCCAATCTTGACAAGTTCTACCGCAGCACCCAAATCTCCCCCACCGCCCGCCAGACTCTCTCCCGCCACGGACGCAGCCTTAGCGATAGTTCCAATTACCTTGCCTATCGAATCAAATAACGCCTGGGGGTCAGGCTTGGAGCGGGCCTGCTCAACCGAGGAGAGCCAGTTTCGAACCTTGGCCTCCAACTCCTGTTGCGTCTCGCCCTCAAAACTCAGAGTTGCCAACTATGCCCCCTTTAATTTCGCCACCCGCCAACACATCCATGAGGTCAGAAAGCAGACTCGCTGTCGCACCCCAAACTAAATCCGTATCTAATTCGAAAAAGTGCATCGTCCTACTGCCGAACTCCGGTGATGACCACACCTCAGAGTGATGTCTGTCTGGGTCTGCCAAGTCTCTCAGGCTGACCCTTATTACCTTTTCGACCTCTTCTGACTCACCGAGTTGAGCGCTTTCGGGAATCCTCGCAACGTAGGCGAGGAAGCTTTCCGAATGACGGATCGTTTGAAGGGACCCGAGTAGACCAATTCCTTCTACTTCGGACGGATCTAGTCCCACCTCTTCCTTAGCCTCCCGAATAGCAGCCTCGTAAAAAGTCTCGCCCTTTTCGACTCCGCCACCTGGAAATGAGATCTCGCCGGCGTGCCTCGAAAGTTTCCTCGATCTCTTTGTAAGGACAATACCTACGCTTCCACGCAAGTCGAAAATCGGGATAAGGACGGCTGCTTGGCGTGAAGAACCGTTGGACTTTGGACGAATATCGAAGTGATCGAGACTAAGGCGATTTCGCAAGATCAGACTTGCTCTCATTAAATCGATCTGGGCTACTTCTTCAGCCTTGAGCTGCCACAGTGACTTCTCCGCCGCTCCGACATAGGCGGGTACCGGAACGACCTGTGGATACCTGCTTCGATACTCCGCCGACGTATTTACCACTACTACCCCCTACTCCGATGCTACCTGCCCCGAAGGACAACGGTGGATCCTGCCGTGATGGCCGCCTCAGCTGATTTAACCAAAAAGGGGACAGGGCAATGCCCTGTCCCCTAGATAGCAAGCGCCATCAGCTGCCTAGACCTCGCGGTCAGGGCTAGCTACATCATGCCGCCCATTCCACCCATGCCGCCCATGCCGCCCATCGCAGCAGCAGCTCCGGCATCAGATGCTTCGGGCTTGTCTGCGACGGTCGCCTCGGTAGTAAGCAGAAGTGCCGAAATTGAAGCGGCATTCTGAAGGGCCGAACGAGTCACCTTCGCCGGGTCTATGACACCAGCCTTGACCAGATCTTCATAAACACCAGTCCTGGCGTTAAGCCCCATCGCTCCCGTCTCCCTCGAGACTGCCTCAACGACAACGGGCCCTTCGAGTCCGGCGTTGTAAGCAATCCACTTGAGCGGCTCCTCTAGTGACTTGGCAACCATACGAGCACCCGTTGCTTCATCGCCCTCGAGCGTCTCGGCCAGTGCTAGCACCCTGCCTCTAACCCTGAGAAGGGCTGTGCCACCACCGGCTACTATTCCTTCTTCGATAGCCGCCCTCGTGGCCGACAATGCGTCCTCGATGCGGTGCTTCTTCTCTTTAAGTTCGACCTCGGTCGCAGCACCGACCTTGACTATCGCTACGCCACCAGCCAGCTTGGCGAGTCTTTCCTGTAGCTTTTCGCGATCCCAGTCTGAGTCAGTGTCATCTATCTCACGCCTGATCTGAGCTACCCGGCCCGCAACATCCTCTTTGGTGCCGGCGCCATCGATGATTTTGGTGTCATCTTTGGTAACCTCGATGCGCCTCGCCTGACCGAGTAGATCAAGGCTCACGGCATCTAGCTTGAGACCAACTTCTTCGGAGATAACTTGACCGCCGGTGAGTACCGCCATGTCTTGGAGCATCGACTTTCTGCGCTCTCCAAATCCAGGTGCCTTGACGGCTACGGAGTTGAAGGTCCCTCTAATCTTGTTGACCACTAGGGTCGCAAGGGCTTCGCCTTCGACGTCTTCTGCAACGATAAGCAGCGGCCGCCCACTTTGCATTACCTTCTCGAGAACCGGAAGCATCTCATGTACAGAAGAGATCTTTGAAGATACAAGCAAGACATATGCGTTTTCTAGTATCGCTTCTTGCCGGTCTGGATTAGTAACAAAGTAAGGGGAGAGATATCCCTTATCAAACTGCATTCCTTCTGTAAACTCGAGTTCGAGTCCGAAGGTGTTCGACTCCTCGACGGTAACCGTTCCATCCTTGCCGACCTTATCGATGGCTTCGGCGAGAACCTCGCCAATTGCCGGATCGGCAGCGGAAATTGCCGCTACTTGAGCAAAATCATTTCTACCTTCGACCGGCTTAGCCTGCTCGGCTATTCCCTCGATAGCAACCTTGACAGCCTTTTCGATACCCTTTTTCAAAGACATCGGATTGGCACCTGCGGCTACGTTTCTTAATCCTTCACGGATCATCGCCTGGGCGAGGACGGTAGCCGTAGTGGTTCCGTCTCCGGCTACGTCGTTGGTCTTAGTAGCAACTTCCTTGACTAGTTGGGCACCCATATTTTCAAATGGATCCTCTAGTTCAATCTCTCTAGCGATCGAGACGCCGTCGTTGGTGATAGTCGGAGCGCCAAACTTCTTCGACAAAACCACGTTGCGCCCTTTAGGGCCCAATGTGACCTTGACGGTATCAGCGAGCTTGTTGACACCGGCTTCGAGGCCTCGCCTCGCTGCTTCGTCAAAACGGAGTATCTTTGACATCTACTTATTCACCTTTGCCAGAATGTCACGGGAAGATAGCACGAGGTAGTCTGTACCCTCGAGGGACACTTCGGTACCGCCGTACTTCGAGTAGACGACGGTGTCGCCCACCTTAATATCAAGCGGAATGATCTGCCCAGTCGACTCAGCCCTGCGACCTGGACCGACGGCAAGAACCTCTCCCTGCTGCGGCTTCTCTTTGGCAGTGTCCGGGATGACCAGCCCTGAGGCGGTCCTCTCTTCGGACTCTGCCGGCCGCACTACAATGCGATCCTCCAGCGGTTGGAGCTTCATCTAACAAGCCTCCTTGTAAGGTTTGGACCGGATATTGGCCAATTAGCACTCTAGCAGTCTGAGTGCTAATTGCGGTAGTTATTCTTCACTTCTGGCCAAAATCTGCTAAGTTTTCCAGAAAGCGGCGACTAAAGAGCGTCGTGGTTCTCAGCCGACATATTTCAGTCGGGCCGACGGCTCCACGCCAAAGGCCGGGTCAGTTGGGCCCTCGGTTTCGAGACGGAAGGCGCCCGCGGCCGCAATCATCGATCCATTATCGGTGCATGAAATTGGTGCTGGAATCGCTGATTGTATGCCGACCTGATCGGCTACCCTCGAGACCTCTTCCCGCAGTCTGGAGTTGGCGGCAACCCCCCCACCAAGGACCACTGATTTTACCCCGTAGGCCTTCACGGCGGCGAAGGTCTTTTTAACTAGTACGTCCACTACAGCTTCCTGGAAGCTCGCGGCGACCAATTCCGGTGCGGCACCCTTGTTAGTTTGCAGGTGGTTCAGTACAGCCGTCTTCAGGCCAGAAAAGGAGAAGTCGTACCCCTTGTTCAGCATCGCCCTAGGGAAACGGATGTGTCCCGTCTCGACTCCCCTCGAAACAAGGTCTATCGCCGGTCCGCCAGGAAATCCGAGCCCTAACAGCCTTGCAACCTTATCGAATGCCTCACCAGCTGCGTCATCGATCGAACTCCCCACCAACTGATACCTACCCGGCCCTGCAACATAGATCAGTTGAGTGTGACCCCCAGAGACCAGCAGAACCATCGCTGGAAGCTCAGCGGGGGCCGTCTCGAGGGATGAAGCGAAGATATGGCCCTCCATATGGTCTACGCCCACTAGCGGTACATCCCAGGCTAAGGAGAGCGACTTCGCCGCCGCAACTCCGACTAGAAGCGAGCCCATCAAGCCGGGACCCTTGGTAACGGCTATTGCATCGATCTCTCTGTGAGGGTCGGAGATCTTTGCCTTGTGGAGAGCGTCATCAATTACCGAAATTATGACTCTTTCGTGTTCTCGAGAGGCCAGTTCCGGAACTACCCCGCCAAAACCGGAATGAATGTCGACTTGAGTCGATATCACCGACGAACGAACCCTATTTGCGCTCACGACAGAGGCTGCGCTTTCGTCGCAGGAAGTCTCTATCCCCAAAATGGTATATTTATTAGCACAGAACAGCTTGGCTTCACTCATCGACGTCGCCGCCCTGGGTTTGGACTACGTCCTCGAAACTCCCCTGCAACGGAGGCTCTTCCCCTAAAAGTGACTCCGACTCTGAGGGCAACTCTGCCGAGTCTTGGACCGAAGTGATCAGCCCTGCCTCCTCGAGCTCGCCCCTGATCTTCTGTCTCCTTTGACAATTTTCACTCGAACTAATGTCGTAGCACCACATGATCAATGCGTCCTCATTCGACTCCGCGTAGTAATTCTTTCGAATGCCGACGGGTTCGAAGCCGAATTTGAAATAGAGCCTTTGAGCAATCTGGTTGCTCGCCCTGACCTCCAAGGTCATGTCCTTAATCGATAGGCCGACTGCAACGTCAAAGGCATTCAGGAGTAATCGCTTAGCTACTCCCTTTGTCAAATAGGAGCCATCTACGGCGATATTGGTAATGTGACCTTCATCGAGTATCACCATCATCCCGCAGTAACCAATGACCTTTGAACCGAGGGTGGCCACAAAGTACTGACGAGCCTCACCGAGAGAAATCTCCGAGAGAAATATCCCCAATGACCAGGGGCGCGGATACGAGCGGTTCTCGATACGCAACACCGCTGGCAGGTGTCGCCTCCTCATTCTGGTAATCCTCAAATCACTCACCGAACGAGAGCTAATCCCCTTCAATCCTTCACCCACTCTAAATCGCCAGAAGAATTTAACCTCTGGTAACTCACCCTCGTATCTGCCCCCCGGACATAGGCGATAGCGACATCGGCGTAGCCGGTTTCTCTGGCGTTCTCGGTGCCACCATCCATGAGGTAGCTCATCGACTCGCAGGTTTCTACGAGCATGGAGGGCAGATGATAGTCGACCACCTTCAGGCCATGAACTCCCTCTAGAACCTTCTCAGGGGCACGATCAGAGACGACCAATATGGAGCTGGTGAGGAGTTTCGACCTCGAAAGCCAAGCCTCCAACTCATTTGGGCCGAGTACCGTAGGACCCGATATGGTAGTCAAGCCCATAGATCCTTTGGTGCAAATTGCCCCAAAGGCCTCCTGCTTCCTAACCCGTCGTAGAACTACCACCGGATCAGAACCGTCAGCAAAGATGCTAGCAATTACCTCATGGGAAAGTAGCGGCGTGATTCCACACCCCAAGGCGTATGAGAGTGCCTTTGCAAAGGTCACACCAACCCTCAACCCCGCCATAGAACCGGGCCCGACGACCACTCCTATTGAAGATATTGCAGATACCTCGAGGTCAAATCCTTTGAGGAGGCTTTGCACCTGAAGATTGATCGCTTCGATCTGACGATGGCCGTCCATATGCTCTGCGAATACCAGATTCCCCTCATGGATCATCCCGAGGAGCATCTGTTCACCAGATGTGTCGATGAGTAACCGGCAATTTGGGGCACTCATGGCCACTGAAGAAGCGGCTAATGAAGTGGCGCTAACCCCCTCTTGGTTCATCGGGCCCCCTGGATTCTCCACAACGACCCAAACCTCTCGACGGAATCGTCTCTAATGGTAACCTCCAAGATCCTGGAGTTTGGACCCTCCTCGGACGGCTTGAATTCTACGATCACAACCGCATCGAGTTCTCCATTCGCCCTCTCTCCCCACTCGACGATTCCCACCGCCCCTGCGTCGAGCTCCTCGTAGATGCCGAGCAATTCCACGTCCGCTGGACCACTGGTGCGATACAGGTCGCAATGCAGTAGGTCGAAGCGTCCAACATAGCTCTTGACCATAAGGAAAGTTGGACTCGTGACTTGGTCGTGGATTCCGAGACCGCGCGCAAAACCCTGCGCAAAAGCGGTCTTTCCGGCCCCTAGTGGACCACGAAGGTCGATCACATCCCCCGAAACCACCCCTTGAGCGAGTTTCTCGCCTATCTGCCTAGTTTGGCTTACCGACGACGAATGTACTTCAATACTCACCATACCTAGGCGTCCGCCAATAGCCGGGCCTTTGCAAGATCAGCCCGCATCGCCGCCAATATCCCCGATCCGCCTCGCAGTGCCGCAGCGGGGTGATAGGTCGGCACAAGTACGCGACCCTGCAAATCGAACACTCGGGTTCTCAGCGCGCCAATACCATCGGTTACCCCTAGTAATGCCCGCGCCGCAACCGCACCCAGTGCCACGATCACCTTCGGGTCCACTAGTGCCACTTGTGACTTCAAGAATCCTTCACAGCTAGC
>JAKCBW010000202.1 GCA_021842145.1 Actinomycetes bacterium | reverse complement strand
TGGACCTTGAAAACCAGCTGCAAGTGCGCCCGATCAAGGCTGGTCATTTGTAGGTCGGCTTTTTGGCGGGTTTAGTACCTTGTTTAGTTTTCTTGATAATAAATTTCAGAAGGTGATTAGGTTCAAACTTCAAATCAGCGTCGATGTCGCTCGAACGGGATGCTGTTACGTGTCTTTTGAGCATGGTAGGCGCGGCGAATGAGATCTTCGATTGAGCTAGCTAATACTTTGCCCGGCGATGTTTGATTGAGCAAATGAAGAGCCTTGGCACAGGTCCAGAGTGTTGCTGTGGATTCAGATATCTACACTAAAGGTGCGATAATTGAATCGCTCTGTTCGTCGCGCATCACTCTTTGATTCCGTGGCTACGTTTGTAAATCCAGAAGCCGGAATACTTCCCAGATAAAAATATGCGCCGAAAGTGCTCGGTCAAATATCGCACCGTGCTTGGTGTGAGTTGATAGGTTGGTGCAACTACCACGGCTGACTGCCGAATCCACTTGAAGAAGAGATTCTGGAGGCGACGACTTTCGAGAGTTTGGGTTGTAGCCAGGTGTACGTGGAGATATTCCATCGTGGTCCCCTCGTAGTCGACCATGTGTGGACAACCCCTGCGATCTGCGGTGAAGTCGTTTGCCAGGAGCATTAGTGAGGGCTCGCTACTCCAAGTGCAACCGGGGGTGGCTAAGGCAGCCGATATCGCTGGAGTAATTTGGATTTCGGATCGGAGCTTAGGCGGCGATGTGACCACACCGATGTCGGCCAGAAAAAAGGTAATCAAAAGACCCACGACAACAAGGATGTTGAGTGCAGGACTGATATGTATTCGGTTTTGAAATCGACGCGAGATGAAGTCGTAATTTAGTGTCGCGAAGAGGACCGCCAAGTAGGGTGCTAAAAAAGCTCCATAGTGGTAGAAGTATGAAGGGGCAAATGTCAGTACTAGTCCAATCAAGGTTGCGCTGCCAAGGACGCTTTTAGCTAGATCCGACATGCTGACCCAACCTGTGCGCCTCAGCGACCGGTAGAGGATAAGGACGGCCGATAGGTATATCACGGCTACCAAGGTCCACGCGAGAGTTGTGTTGGACTTGGCAAACTGGGATATTCCGGGTATTCCGGTCAGCATCGCCATTCTTACCAAGCGATCAACTCCGTCTTGTGGACGGAGTGCCTGGGCAATGATGACTTGCTTGAAGAATGACGTCGGAGCGTAGATGAAAAACGGTAGGACGGTCAAGGCAAAGCCGATCGAAGTTCCTAGCAACATTCGCCACCATAATCCGCCGCCTTTTCGGTGTAGTAGGTACAGCATCACGAGCACCGGGAAGATTGCCCAGGTTTTTGTCGCTCCGGCCAGTCCAAAAATAACCCCAGCCCAGAGAATTCTCGCCTTAGATGAGGTGAATTCTTCCCCCTCGAAGATCACCAAAGTGGCGACCAGACAGAAGGCGACTAGATATGGCTCGATAAGTATCGTCTGGGATGCCTGCAGCGTCGAGGCGGAGATAGCCATGATCGCTGTACCCAGCGTTTGGCGAAAGGCCGACCGTTTTCTAAGTATTAGTGCCACTAGGACGACATTTACCAAGCTGATTAGGTCGGTGAAGACCCTCGCCAACTCCATGGCGTCCTTCGTTCCGACGGCTGAAGCTAACACAGCAAAAGGTGCAAGCAGAATCGTTATCAACGGGGGCTGCACTAGGGCAAAGTCCTTGTAGGGAAGTATCCCGTGGACCAGGTTAATTGAAGCGCCAAAGTATACGCCGTCGTCATATTCGACCACCGAACCCAAGTGCCCGTTGTAAAAAGACTGGATAAACAACAAAGCAGCGAACGCCAATACGACACCAAGAGTCGAAATTGGGACTCCGCTGGCTGCGCTTGGGCTATTGGTATTGCGAGAAAGCCGAAAGCCTCTGGTCAAGTGAAGCCTGTCCAATCATTGGGTTAACCTGGGCAGCTAAGGGTATCTTTCCCCATCTCGTAACGGGCTAGGTTCTGGTTGAAGTTGGAATCTTGAGTAAATTCAATATCTTGGCTCTATCCTTCACCGATGGTTTTAGGTAAAAGCGCGTCACTCTAATTTATACGGTAAAAGAATTCGACCTGACAACCTTTAGGCCGGTGGCAGCGGACATGTAGGTAGATTCCCGGATTTCCTCGGTCAAGTTTGTCAGCGTTAAAGTACTAGCAATGCGCGTATTGACTAACTTATCGTTGTCGAATATTTAGTGTAATAATGACGGGAATCACTCTGCTGGAGTAAGCTGGCATTCCCGACCCAAGATGGTCACCATTAAACCAGAACAGAAGTGGTCATAATGCTTACTCGAGAAAGTGGTAAGTCGAAGAGGGGGGAAGTGCATTTTAAAGTTGGTTCCCGAAATTACCATAGTGGAGGTGCAGTGTTAGGAAAGTTTCGAATTTATGCATTAGATGTAGTAGTTCTAATTAGTTATAAATCTCCTGTAGGGGCGTTTGAATGCTGACTGGCCTAGGGCGAGCAAGTTTTACGCATTGGGTGTGAGCTGCGGTTTTGATGCATATACGCTTGCTGATGTAATTGTCATCCACAACGCCGTTTGTTGTTCGAGA
>JAKCBW010000201.1 GCA_021842145.1 Actinomycetes bacterium | reverse complement strand
TCAGCTGGCTGAAGGATAAGTTGCAGAGCCATCTCCGTTACACGGGGTCTGAAGTTGCAGAGGCGATTCTGAAGGATTTTGCCAAAGAGTCCAGACATTTTGTCAAGGTGTTTCCGAGGGATTATAAGGCCGCTCTGCTAGCGCAGGCTGCCAAGAGGTCACAAGGAAGCGACCTGTGAGGAATTACCACCCCATCAGCAGCGTTGGTGGTCCGACCGTAAATGAAGCCGGAGTCGCAGAAGCCTCCACTGTAGGTACTTTTGAAAGGATGATCGGTGGCAGATCCTAAGGGATTTTTGAAGTACCCGCGCCAAGGAGCCAAACGGAGGCCCGTCGAGCTAAGGGTTAGAGATTGGAAGGAGGTCTACGAGCCGATAGCGAAGGCCGACGTAGCCCTCCAGGCGGCTAGGTGCATGGATTGCGGGATCCCCTTCTGCCATAACGGCTGCCCGCTAGGGAATGTCATACCCGAATGGAACGATCTCGTCTATCGGGACATGTGGCGCGAAGCTTCGGCGAAACTGCATTCCACGAATAACTTCCCAGAGTTCACCGGGAGGTTGTGCCCAGCGCCATGTGAGGCCGCTTGTGTGCTTGGAATCGGAGACAACCCGGTGTCGATCGAGCTTGTCGAGAAGGAGATCGCCGAGAGGGCCTGGTCCATGAATTGGCTGGAGCCGATAGTAGCCGAAGTGAGTACCTCAAGGCGTGTAGCCGTAGTTGGCTCTGGACCGGCTGGGCTGGCGGCGGCCCAACAGCTGACGAGGGCTGGACATAGGGTAGTGGTATTCGAAAGGGCCGACAAGGCTGGCGGACTTTTGCGTTATGGGATACCAGAATTCAAAATGCAGAAGGAAGTTTTAGACCGACGGATAGACCAAATGGTCAAAGAAGGCACCGAGTTCCGTTGTTCGACCACCGTTGGTGAGGAGATATCTGCCGAGTATCTCAGGGAAAACTTTGATGCGGTCGTCCTTACCGTCGGATCGACCGTGCCGAGGGATCTAGCAATCCAAGGCAGGGAGGCAACAGGGGTTTATCAGGCGATGCAGTACCTTCCCCTTGCCAATCGGCTGGCCCTTTCTGAGATCGACAGGTCTCCTATTGATGCAAAGGGCAAGCATGTGGTGATCATTGGCGGCGGAGACACCGGGGCGGACTGCCTCGGGACCGCTCATCGCCAGGGGGCAGCGTCGGTGGTGCAGTTCGAGATTCTAGACCAGCCTCCAACCTCCCGACCTGCGAATACTCCGTGGCCGACTTGGCCGATGGTTTTGCGAACTTCGTCAGCCCATGAGGAGGGCGGTGAGAGAAGATTTTCGGTCAATACCGAGAGATTTGAAGCCGATTCCCAGGGACGGCTTGTGGGGCTGGTGACCCATCGGGTAGAGCAGCAGGTAAGCGAAGCGGGAGTACGTTTTTCGAAGGTTGAAGGTTCCGAGGCAACTGTTCCGTGCGAGCTCGTCCTATTGGCCCTTGGTTTTGTTGGACCGGAGCGGGGTCGATTCCTCGAGGAGCTGGGCGTCGAGTTTGACCAGCGAGGAAATATCATGACCGACGCGAACTGGATGACTAAGGCCGAAGGTGTCTTTGCCGCTGGAGACGCAAGAAGAGGCCAGTCGCTCATCGTATGGGCGATTGCCGAGGGGCGATCCGTTGCCTCTGCAGTGGATCGTTTCCTGATGGGAAAGACCGACCTTCCATCCCCGCTAAACACCGATTCGAGGGCCCTCACGGCCTAAGGGACTCCACGGGCCTAACCCGAGATACGGTCCAACGACGGCTAATGGACGAGGTGGAAAGTGGACCGACCCGAACCGGGGGGTTTGCGCCCTTTTTGGGTATTCCCCCTGGTGTTGTCCTGAGGGGCCCCACAGGTGTCCGTTCCGTCTATCACCAACTGGCAAAGAGAACCAAGGGTCATCTCTTCGTCTCGGTTCTCGCCTACTATCTTTTATCCGCTATCGAAGCGACCATGGAGAGAAACGGTAATCACAGCCTCTTCTCCATCAAAGAGACCCTTAGTACCCATCAGCGGGCAACGATGAGGGTTACAACAGAGAATGACGTGGTCTATTCGATTGGATCCTCTGGGACACCAGAACCGAAACACAAAGAGATCTACCAGACCTTAGGAGTGGGGGATTGCCGCCCGTAGTCACACAGTGTTTAGTTTTGGGAACCCTCCTTTGGGAACTCTTCAGATTTTAGTAGGGTCGAGCCGATTCCAAAAGGTCCCAATTCACCCTTCCGGCATACAGAAGAGCTCTAATCCTGAAGTTACGGAAGTTGACAAAGCCAAAAGCGATTCGTTTGGTTCTCTTGATGAGATTGTTCATCGCTTCAGTAGGTGCGTTGCTGACCTGGGAGCAGTGCCAGGCGACTATTTCCTTCTTCCACTTCTTGAGGGTTCGACTCAGCGATTGTACTTCTACTGGATAGTCTTTGTCGGACATGGTATCTACGAGAGTGTCAACCCACTGGTTAGCTAGTTTTTCATCGGTGTGGGTATACAACTCTCTTACTGCTTCTTTCGCCGTCTGTGCCGTCATGACATCCCCCCTAGGATCACCGGCTTCAAGGAGTCCACGCATCTTCTTGT
>JAKCBW010000200.1 GCA_021842145.1 Actinomycetes bacterium | reverse complement strand
GAAGGCTATCCTGGTTATTGAGGGCGTCTACGACGGGGCGGCGATCTTTTGGGCCCAGCAGGAATCGCCCTATCCAAGCCAATTGGTAAACGTCGATGCCAAAAGTAGCCCCGCGATAAGAGAGTTCTATAGTCACCATTAGTGTGGGTGACTATGGTTTCGTCATTTATGTTTCCCACACCGCCCAGGGTCGGCAAACTCCACCATGTTTGACCCTTCCACCCCACAGATGTGGGACATCGCAGTCGTAGGTGGATGCGGGCACGTGGGGCTACCCCTAGGTATCGCATTTGCAACCAGGGGCGCAAACGTCGTCCTGGTTGACCAAGCCGATGACAAGGTAGCTCTGGTCAACTCCGGGAAGCTTCCATTCATGGAGTCCGGTGCCGATGAGCCTCTAGCCAGGCTGATCGGCGACCGGATTGTAGCTTCGAGCGACCCGAGCGTAGTCGCTAACTCCAAAGTTGTCATTGTGGTGATTGGAACCCCGGTAGACGAGCACCAAAACCCCGAGCCCCACAAAGTAATAGATGCGATTGAAGCACTGGTCCCCTACCTGAGGGATCATCACCTCCTGGTACTTAGAAGTACTATCTACCCAGGTACAACAGCTCTGGTTGAGAAGTTACTCGAGCGGAACTCTCTGGCCATAGACGTCGCATTCTGCCCCGAACGAATCGCAGAGGGCAAGGCGATGGTCGAGCTATTCAAACTGCCCCAAATCGTATCCGCTAGGAACGACAGGGCGATCCAAAGGTCGAGTGAGCTCTTCGGTCGGCTAACCGACCAGATCGTCGTACTCAGTCCGGAGGAGGCGGAACTCGCTAAACTCTTCACCAATACCTGGCGATACATCCGCTTTGCGACTGCGAACCAGCTTTTTATGATGGCCCAGGACTTTGGCGTAAGCTATGAACGGATTCGAAAGGGAATTTCCGAGGGTTATCCCAGGGCAAAGGACCTCCCGGGAGCCGGGTACACCGCTGGTCCTTGCCTGTTGAAGGACACCCTGCAGTTAGCGGCCTTCAATAATAATGACTTCGTACTCGGTCAGGCGGCTATCTCGGTCAATGAGGGCTTCCCGCTCTATGTAGTTTCGCAGATGGAGCGAAGGTTTGAAAAACTAAACGAGCTGACTGTTGGTCTGCTCGGTATGGCGTTCAAAGGGGAATCAGACGACACCAGATCGAGTCTGAGCTACAAGATAAAGCGCATCCTACGCTATCGAGCGGGCGCCGTTCTTTGCACCGATCCGTACGTCACGTCAGATAAAGAGCTCTATCCACTCGATACTGTCTTGGAGCGCTCCGACGTCTTGGTGATAGGCGCCCCACATGGGGTCTATGCGGAGCTAACAACGCAACTTCCGATAGTCGACGTATGGTGCCTCCGGGGAGAGGAGAGCGGGCTTTGACCGCCCAATTTAGCGTCATTGTGACCGCTCACGAAGAGGGGCCTGCGGTGGTCAAACCCCTAGTGAGACTCCTCGACGCCGTCGGGCCGTCTGCGGAGATACTGGTGGTGGTCGACTCGCCATCTGATTCATCGATACCCTTCGTCGAACAACTTGGCACTTCGGATCAAAGGATCCGGGTAGCCATTAATGACCTGGGGCGGGGTCCCGCTAAGGCGATCCGATACGGATTTAGTCAGGCCAGCTCTGATATAGTCGTCGTCACGATGGCCGATGGCTGCGATGACCCACACCAGATCGAAGAGATGGTCCGTCTCGTAGAGCGTGGCGTAGTAGTCGCCGCCGCCTCGAGGTATTCGCGAGGCGGCCAGCAGATAGGCGCACCTTTTTTCAAAAGTATCCTCTCCCGCACCGCCGGCATAACCCTCGGGTTATTTGCCAGGATCGGAACTTGGGATGCGACGAACTCATTTAAGGCCTATTCAAAGCCCTTTGTAGAGTCCGTGGGCATCGAATCGGATCGTGGTTTTGAGGTCGGGCTGGAACTTGTCGCAAAGGCTAGGCGTCTACGCCTACCGGTTGCCGAGGTCCCCACGATCTGGCTCGAGCGGACCGACGGGATATCTAAGTTTCGACTAAGTGAGTGGCTACCACGCTATCTCAAGTGGTACCTCTACGCATTCGGCCTGGGGAAGTAGTGCGCTCGAATGCGGGGACCGCCTCAGGTCCTCATTTAATTATTCTAAAACGGCAGTAGAAAGGAACACGTGGAACGAGTACTTGTAACTGGATCGGCGGGCTTCATAGGTGGGTATGTGGTCGAGGAGCTGCTCTCTAAGGGGTATGAAGTCATCGGCATCGACAACTACTCAAAATACGGCAAAGTGGTCAAGTCATACGATACGCATCCGAATTATCACTTCGTAGAGGCGGACGTGCGCGACACCGATCTGATGGCGGAACTCTGCGCCGACGCAGATCAGCTAATCGCCGGGGCCGCAATGATCGGCGGAATCTCCTACTTTCACACCTTCGCTTATGACCTGTTGGCGACCAACGAACGAATCATCGCCTCGACCTGTGACGCTGCGATCAAGGCCCACAAAGGCGGTCGACTCCGCAAGGTCACCTACCTCTCCTCTTCGATGGTCTTCGAATCGGCAAACACTTGGCCCAGTTACGAAGGGCAGCAGCTCGAGGTTCCCCCTCCGCTCTCCTCCTAC
>JAKCBW010000041.1:9416-13350 GCA_021842145.1 Actinomycetes bacterium | reverse complement strand
CCCAGCCGGAAGGGCATGGAGGTCCGGCGAAGTCCAGTATTCACCTTCGATCAAGACGGACCCTTCCATGGCTCCCTGGGCCGAGGCTTGCAACTCATTTGGGGTCAGGAGTCTCGCACAGCTTCCCATCACTGATGTCCAAGGAGACCCCCTCGCCCTCATTGGTATCTACTCTTGCTGGCCCGGATACTTCGGGGCTCCCTCAATACAGCGCCTCTTGGAGTTCGTCAGGCAGCAAGTAAGTGCCACCTGGACGAGGCTCGGCACCCCTAGCGTACTGTCCAACGAGACCCGAAAGATCTTCCAAGGCATGCTCGGCGAAAGCCGAATAGACATGGTTTACCAACCAATTCTCGACCTGAAAACGGGCCGTGTGCACAAACTTGAAGCATTGGCACGACTCCGAGACCACAGCGAGAAGCAACTCATTCCAGACGATTTTCTATCGGCTTTTGGCGCCGATGATCTTTTCGAGCTCTTCAAATTGGGATTCCTCCAAGGCATAGAGGCCCTCTCGTTCTGGCGAGCACACGGTATCGATACCGAGGTGTCCTTTAATCTCGCTGCTGGAGGATTCTTCGATTCTCGATACCTCAACTTCATCTCCAATGAGTTAGATCGAAGTGAACTCGATCCGTCGAAAATCACCATCGAAGTTACCGAAGGTGCTACCGAGAGCGAAGGTCTGGGAGTTCAAAACATCATCAAAGGCCTCAAAGGCCTCGGTGTAAAGCTTTCGCAGGACGACTTAGGTTCGGGTTTCAGCTCACTTAAAAGAATGGAAAAATTTGGCTTTGACGAGGTAAAGATCGACCAGATGTTGGTCCGAGATCCTTCCGATCCCAGAAACACCATCAAACTGATGGAACACCTCACTAGCTTGGCCCACGACATGGGGATCGCAGTTGTAGTCGAGGGACTCGAGACCGAGCCACTTCTACAGGCGGCGGCGGTATGTGGCGCAGATTACGGCCAGGGTTATGCCATCGCACGTCCGATGCCGAGGGGCTACTTGACCACCTTTGTGAGAAACCTCGATTGGCACAGTCCAATCGAGCGACCGACAACCAACCTTGGCGGGATAGCAAAGCTTAGGCAATGGGCAAAAAAGACTGAACTCCTCGCCGAGTATCCCGAGGCTCTCAATGACCCCCGCACCATCGGGGAGCTACGCGGCAGTCTCACATACCTTTCGAGCCCACAAGTTGCCAGCCTGTTAGGGAGACTCGAAGAGGCCCTTAACTATGGGATCTCCGTTCAGTACCACCAAATTAAGTCCGAGCTGGCAAAAGAACTCTACATTTCAGGGGCACACACCGGCGAGATCGGAATGCCCCACGACTTCGAGCCCTACCAAAGCGCAGATTGGAATTCCGCCGCCACCTCTTTGAAGTCACTATCCTCTAGCGACCTATACCGATTAGCCGAGGTCCAAAGTGACCTTTTCGAGATCCTTGGTTACGATTCAAATCCCGACGAAGCGCTCGAGAAGCTATGTCTCTTAGCCGAAGGGACGGTTGCAAATTCGACCGCGATGATCTTTATTGCTGACCCCAGCGGGTCGTTGAACCTAGAATACGCCCCGACTCTTTCTGCCGCCGCTAAGGCGGCATTGAGTGTCAAGCTGCCACTTTCATCTTCTGGCGCACCGGCAAATTCCTATCTGAGCAACCAGCCGATCTATATTGCGAGCAATAGTAGCGACCCGAGGGCCGCCGACATTAGAGATACGATGAGCGAACTCGGCCTCGTATCCTGCTGGAGCGCTCCGATAAGGGGGCAGTTCGACAGGGTGTTGGGTGTGTTCGCCATCGCCAGCAGCGAAAACAAGCTACCCAATATTTACCACAGGGAGTTTTTGTCGACCATCACTCTCGCTGCACAAAACGCAATAGGCCGCCTAATAGAAAAGCTAACTTTCGAGAAAAACTCCTTGAGATGGGCCAATCTCGCCAATACCAGGAGGGTGAGCAGGTTCTGTATCGACATCGCCGACGGTTCGCTATTCGAAGTTTCAGATGAGGTACTGGAGTTCCTTGGTTACTCCAAGGAGCAATTGTCTGGACTGGTCGCCTCGGACATTTCCAGAGACTTCGACGAAAGATCGATCCAGAGGCTGGCGGCAGAACTCGGACTCGACGGAACGAGTCATCTGGTTTCAAGCTTCACCACTAGCAAAGGATACGAGAGGCTCGTCGA
Source organism: Actinomycetes bacterium (assembly GCA_021842145.1). Classification (GTDB taxonomy): domain Bacteria; phylum Actinomycetota; class Acidimicrobiia; order Acidimicrobiales; family Acidimicrobiaceae; genus JABEUN01. Next base: position 11,151 of record JAKCBW010000041.1, on the reverse strand, counting down.
GTTGCTCGTCGAGGTCTCCCAGAAGGAAAGCCGTCGATACCTGGACACCACGATTGTAGACATCTCCGATCGGTCTAGATCGGAGCAGATTCTCGCTAGTAATCAGATGATCAGGGATCGGATACTAAACACCTCCGCCTTCTTCACCATGACTTTGGATCCAACTCGAAAGACCCTTATGGTCAATGAATCGGTCGTTACCATGACTGGCTCGAGTGAAGGAGAACTGCTAGGAAAAGAGTTTCCTTTCGACGCTCTTTTGAACGCTAAGGATCGCGAAGCCGTAGAAGGCGCCTTTATCTCGGCTAGTACAGATCGAAAGTCAAAGTCAGTCGACGTATGGATCAAAACATCGGACGCTAGGCGGTACTACCTTACTTTGAGGATTTCACCAATCTTCGATACGTCGGGTTCACTTTTGTCCTTCGTCTGCACCGCTATCGACATGACCGACAGGTTCAAGGCCCAGCAGGAGACTGAGAAGCAAAAGAATTTCGTCTCGCAGATAATAGATGCCCTCTCTTCGGTAGTTCTCGTCCTCGACGAGGAGTGCTGTATCGTACAGTGCAACCGAGCACTCGAGGAGTTCAGCGGCTACACCTTCGACGAGATGCGCGGAAAGCGAAACTTCCACCTCAACTTTTACCCTCCCCAGGCGAGGCCCGGAGCCCTTAGGTGGTTCCAAGACGCCCTCAAGGGAGTTGCGCCCGAGCGTACCTCGACCACTTGGGTGCATAAGTCGGGAGCGATAAGGACCCTGGAATGGCGGAGTTCACACATTACCGATGCACAGGGCAAAATCCGCTATGTAATTGGTGTCGCCGTCGATGTCACTGAGGACGACAAGAGGTCTAGAGAACTTAGGCGAGCGGCGGCGGTATTCGATAACTCGGTCGAAGGGATCATCATCGTCGGCAAGGACTCCACGATTACCGACGTCAACGAGGGCTTTTCGCACATTTCCGGCTACTTCAAAGCCGAATGTGTAGGTAAAAATGCGGGCTTTTGGGGATCAGACATTCACGATTCCAAATTCTTCGAAGAGATGTACCGTTCACTAAGGGACGACTCTCACTGGAGCGGAACGGTATGGAATCGGAGAAAGGATGGCGAAGTATTCCCAGTCCTGATGAATATTACCGCCATAAGGGATTCGCATGGTGAAATAGACCACTACGTAGCTATCTGTTCGGATATCTCTGAAATGATCCGCTACCAGAAACAACTCTCCGAAATGGCCTTTCATGACCTCCTTACGGGCCTTGCCAACAGGAGTTTCTTGGTCGACAAGATCAAGACCAAAATGGCCGAAGCCAGAAGGTCTGGTTCGGTGATCGCAGTGGCATACATGGATCTTGACAACTTCAAGCCCGTAAATGACACCTACGGGCACGCCGAAGGCGACCGCCTGCTAATCGAGGTCGCTCGGAGACTCGAATATGAACTACGAGAAGTGGACACCGTAGCGAGGATCGGGGGTGACGAATTCGTCTGCTTGTTAGAACTCAAAGATAGACCTGAATGCGAAAAAATCATTAACCGGATCATTAACCGGATCGAAGAGCCATATGAGATTGCCAACGGGACCGAGACGGCAACGGTTTCTGCGTCCATCGGTGTCGCCTTCTACGAGTACGACGATACTGATCCCGATACTCTTCTCCGGCAGGCCGACCAGCTGATGTATAGCGCTAAAAGGGCGGGCGGAATGAAGTATATGACAAAGAGATCGGAA
>JAKCBW010000041.1:0-9406 GCA_021842145.1 Actinomycetes bacterium | reverse complement strand
AAGGATATGGCGTCGAAATTAAGAAAAAGCCGCCACAAGTCCGGTTCTCATGAGTCAATTGGAGCCGAGGCAGCGCGCGAACAGGATCTTCCCTAGCGTCAAAAGAATGCACTGGTATGTGCTTGCCAAATAGTGGAAGGTCACCAGATTGCTTAGCTGGGCCACCAGCACTTTGATTGCAAGTGTCGACCTATGGGCATTTTTTCCTTGATGAGCCAAACTGGGAATCAAAAATCTCCCTTAGGCCGCCGATAATTACTCCTTGCACCGATTGATTAGCAAAGGATTGCGGCGAGGCGCTTGAGCCCCCCGCCACCGGCGGCCCGGTTGCAACCGACAGCCATCACCAAAGATTAAATCCAACCACCTCTACTTGCCACGCGGGTTTCCTAGTCGGGAAATTTCTGCGAAGGCGAATATAGAACTCGTTTGGGCAAGTAGCCATCATCACCTATGAGGGGCTAAGAGGAGGTCCACCCTTTAGAACCGGCTTGGTTAAACCGATAATCGAATCAGTTTCCACATAGCAGCGGTGCGCCGCTGGCGATTTTGAAAGTCGTATTATTTACATGGTGTGTCCTTTTGGTTGTGTCACACGAATTTAGCCCGGGCCGAGCCACAGGGGACTTTGGTAGTGAGTCCTTTTGCCCGACCGCGGCATGGCATCTTTTTGGGGAGGAACAGTGAGCCACATCCATAAGCGGGGTGGGGCCAGTTCGTCGGGTCAATTGGGTGAAACTCTGGTTCCGATCATTGACGAGTTCGTAGAATGCTACATCGAATCAACCCGTAGTGAAAAGCCATCGCCGACGACGGTCTCGCACCTGAATAAGACCGAAGCATCGATGATGAAAAACGAGCTTTCGAGGTACATAGCTCTTTTAGTCGATTCAAACTCCGACGAAGAATCGGTTACCTTAGCTTCGAAGCAAATTACTCGAACACTGCTCTCCGTCGGCGTCTCGGTCGACTGGCTTTTGAAGATGATCTCCGAAGCCGTAGAGATCCTACGCTCTGCGTCATCGAAGTATGGGGTCGATTCCGAAGTTGTAAATCGGGCAGCGTCGCTACTCGAAGCCGGATTCGCCAGCCAGATCTTGGTCATTTTAGATGCAGAGCGCCACGACGACGAAGTGAGATTCTTAGAGATTGAGGAGCTCGCTCAGATCACCCAGAGGGCCACCAGCACTTCACACCTGATGAAACTCCTCCTTGAGTCCCTAATAAAGAGCGAAGGGATAGCTGGGGCGTATTTCGGGCACTTCAATCTCGAAGGTCAATTGGAATACGACCACGTCGCTGGCGAGACCTTTGTCCAAATCAGTCGTCTCGCTAGTGAGAAAAAGATCCCCCCACCGTCTAGCCGACCGGACCTGCCCGCAGGGGGTGGCCCGGCCGGGCGAGCCTGGCGAAGCGGTGAAATTCAGGTTTCCGCCGCTATCCAGAGCGATCCGACAATGGCACCGTGGTCAGAGGCGTACTCGCAGTTAGGCATAAGGTGCACGGCCGCTGTACCGATAATGAACTCCGACGGCAAGATCGAAGGACTTATCGGGCTGTATTCGAACCTACCAGGCTACTTTGCCAAGAGCTCGCGACTCAAGATCCTCCAGCTGACAAGGCAGATAATCGGTGCTGCTATCGAACGGCTAGCGCGTGCCAAGCCCATATCTTACGAAACCCGAACTGCGATGAGGGGACTGGTAAGCAGCCATCGAGTAGAGATGCACTATCAGCCAATTGTCGACTTGAAAACGGGAGAGCTCCACAAGGTCGAGGCGCTAGCCCGGCTCAAACCGGAGGGTTCAGCCGGACTGATATACCCAGGGGACTTCCTAGCGGCACTCGGGCCGGATGACTTTTTGATCCTTTTCGAGATCGGATTGATTAAAAGTTGTCAGTCCTTGGCAGATTGGGAGGGGATGGGGATCCGAACGTCGGTCTCGGTAAACTTTCCGCCGCAAGGATTCTCCGACCCGAGGTATTTGAGGGTTATATCCAAGTCGATCGAGAACTCGGGGATCGACCCCACTCGACTAACACTTGAGCTAACCGAAGAGGAGGAACTCAACGAATTAGAAATTTCGGCCAAGGTCTTGCACTCTCTGCAGGGTTTTGGGATAAAACTCTCCCAGGACGACCTGGGATCCGGGTTTAGTTCGCTACGCAGGCTGGAAAAGATAGGCTTCAATGAGGTCAAGATAGACCAGACCTTGGTGAGAAATCCAACCGATCCAAAAAGCCCGCTTAAACTAATAGAGCACCTAACGTCACTTGCACACGATTTAAACCTATCGGTGGTAGTGGAGGGGCTCGAATCCGAAGCCCTCATCGAAGCCGCCACCATTATGGGCGCTGATTACGGTCAAGGATATGCAATTGCCAAGCCGATGCCAGGGAGGGACATAGCCGATTTTGCACTTAGCTTCGAGTGGCAGAACAAAAGCGACCGACCAAAAACAAGTCTCGGCGGAATTGCAAAGCTTAGGCGCTGGTCAACCAGGGTAGAGTCGGTAGCCAGCTACCCAGAGGTCTTGACCGACGAGAGGCTGATCGGGGATCTACGAAACTCCTTAATATATCTAATTAATCCACGAATCGACCTCATCCTTTCGCGGCTTGAGGGTGCCCTTTCCTTAGGCGCAGGCCCCCAATACAAGTCGATCAAACAGATGCTGGAAGAAAGCCTTTGGATTTCGAATCCGAACGACCGCAACCTATCGGCCCATGAGATAGATCGGGACGAAACCGACTACGAGGCTAAGGGGCTCTCGGAGCTGACGGCCGAAGAATTGAGAAAACTGGTCTCCCTGTCATGGGAGTTGACCCAAATCGGCTTTAGCAACTCCTCTCCAGCGTCACAATTGGAACAGATCTGCCTTACCGCAGAATCTTACGTCGCAGATTCAGTCACCGCCATAATGCTACTCGATCAGGACAACCAGCTAAATCTGAGTCAGGCTCCATCGATGTCACCCGCCGCAAAACGAGCGATGTCGCTCATCAAGGTTACACCCGGATCAGGATCCTGTGCGAATGCAGTACTCTCAAAGGGACCGGTCTTCGTTGGGAACACATTCCTCGATCCGCGGTGGTCGGAACTGAGCAACCTCGCCACCTCTCTGGGAATCAAGTCTTGCTGGTCGGTACCGATCCGAAACAACCGTTCCGAGATCATTGGGACGATATCGATGTCACACAAGCATCACAAAATGCCCACTCCGTATCAGCGAGAGATAATCGAATACTGCGCTAAAACAGCAGCCTCCGTCATGGCAAGACCAGCATCACAAAATGCAGAACGATCCGACTCGATAATCTTCGGTGGAAGTCAGTTATTCGAGGCGCCCAAGAAGGTAAAAATCAGTGTCCCCGACGGAAGGCTTTTCGATCCCTCTCCAGCCTTCATGGCAATGTACGGTTACTCCACCGAAGACTTCGATTACCTAACGCTTTTCGACCTCAACCCTTCCATGACCCGCTCGGTGTTTGTCGATGTAGCCGAGCGCACCGGACTCGGCGAAGTTCTCCATTTGACCTCAACCCACCGGACTAAGACCGGAGAGAAAAAGGAGGTTGAGTTCTACACCACGCTAAAGCTTCAAGACGGCGTGGAGTATTTCGAGACGACATTAGCGGATATAACCGACCTCTCTCAGTCGGAAAAACTGCTGGCAGCCGAACACGAAAGCAGAAACCGACTGCTGAGAACTTCATCGGTCCTGATCACGGTAGTGGATCCCCTAGGTGTGACACTTATGGTCAATCACGCAGTCAGTGGATTATTGGCCATGAGCGAAGATCAGCTCATCGGCAAGCGCTTTCCCCTTAGCCTGCTTGCCGACGGAAGCGACCGGAAAAAGATCCAAGGTGCATTAGCCAGGGCGACAAGGACCAGACTTTGCGAAAGTATCGAAGCCTGGATCAACTCGGCTCGAGGGGAAAAACGCCTCCTAGCCGTCGACGTCATACCTAACTTTGATAACCTCGGGGCACTTAACGCCTACATCTGTACCGGGGTCGACATCACCGAGCGCTTCGAAGCGACGGCGAGCATTTCAAGGCAGGAAGCCTTCGTTTCGCAGATCATCGAGTCGATCCCCGGAATTGTGGTCGTCTTCGACGCCGAGTGCAGCATAATCCAGTGCAACGAGGCCCTAGAAGAGTTCACTGGGGTCAAATTTGAAGACATGAGGGATCGCCCGTATTATCACCTCAACTTCTTCCCATCAAAATCCCGACCGGCTGCGGTGAAGTGGTTCAAAGAAGCGATCGAGGCTGGTAGGGCCGACCGCACTTTCGCTCCCTGGGTACATCGAGATGGTTCTACCCACCTCTTCGAATGGCGAAGTTCCTTCATAAAAGGGAGCGACAACCAAGTAAAGTTCGTAGTCGTCGTCGGAAACGACATCACCGACGAAGATAAGAATCTGAAAGTACTTCAACGGGCGGCGGCTGTATTCGAGAATTCGAGCGAGGGGATCGTCATTGCCGACAAGAACTCGACGATCCTAGAGGTCAACGGGGGCTACACACGGATAACCGGCTACTCGAGGAGTGAAGCGATCGGAAAAAATGCCGGATTTGTAAGCTCCGATATCCACGACCAGAACTTCTTTAAAGAAATGTACAGTTCACTCAAGGAGACGTCTCGCTGGAGCGGAACTATCTGGAACCGGCGCAAGGATGGATCTGAATTTCCCGCGTTAATGCATATCACTACGATCCGAAACACCTACGGCGAAATCGATCATTATGCCGGTATCTTCTCAGACATTACCGAAATGGTCCAATACCAAAAGCAACTCTCCGAGATGGCCTTCCATGATATCCTCACCGGTTTAGCCAACCGGAGCCTGCTCGTAGAGATGATCAGCTCTCGGATGGCCGAGGCAAGACGGTGTGGGAGTGTATTGGCCCTCGCATACATGGACTTGGACAACTTCAAACCGATCAATGACCTATATGGTCACGCAGAAGGCGATCGGCTCCTCATCGAGCTTTCAAAACGGCTCACGAATGAGCTGAGGGAAGTTGACACCATTGCGAGGATCGGTGGCGACGAGTTTGTTTGCCTTTTGCCGGGTCTTAGTGACAAATCGGAATGCAAGGAGATCCTGAACCGGCTGATAGCCCGCATCGAAGAGCCGTTTTTGCTCAGTGACTCAAAAACCTTCTTCAAGGTATCCGCTTCGATCGGGGTTGCTTTCTATCAAAACGACGACACCGATCCAGACAACCTCCTTCGACAAGCAGATCAGTTGATGTACGTCGCCAAAAGGTCTGGGGGTCGCTCATTTTTCACCTCCGACGAAGCAATGAAGAATTGACCGATCTACCGCTAAGTTAGCTACCACCGCTGCGATCGGAGAGTTCTGCCGTTACGACTAAGTCAACGCCATAAAGGCGTCCAAAGATGCTTGGGTGCCTTTCGCTCAGACAGCTTCGAGCGAAGGCGGCAAGGGCCATCGGACAAACGGACATTTATCTTCGATCCCTGCGGAAATCACCAATGAACATTGACGCCCTGACCAAAAGGGCCGGGTAATTGGTTGCTAGCTTGCCGATTAGATCCAGGGCACCGCCAGGATAAGCCTTCTGCCGATCGGCCAGGCAAAATCGATTTCTCAGATCGGCGAGTAGGGGCCTTTCAGCTGGAAACCAACTGCGAATCTGATCACGCCGAAAAAAACCGAGGGAGCCAAAAATTTGGCTCCCTCGGCAGAATATTCTCCATTGCGGCTAGCGACTTATTAGCAGCGTCGGTAGCAGGATCGAACTAGCGCCCGACCGCGTCTTCGCAGACCGTTTCAACTATCAAGCGTGAAACTATATACGGATCACAGTTGGCATTGGGGCGACGATCTTCGATCCACCCCTTCTTCGCCTTTTCAACCGCCCAAGGAATTCTGATAGATGCTCCGCGGTCGGAAGCCCCGTAACTGAAGACGTCGTAGCGAGCGGTCTCGTGAGCTCCGGTCAACCTCTTCTCGATACCTTCGCCATAGTTGCTTATGTGCTTCTCTACCTCTTTACCAAGCGCCTCACATCCAGCGATAATCGCGTCATAACCCTCGCGCATCGCCTTGGTGGAAAAGTTAGTATGTGCCCCGGCGCCATTCCAGTCACCAGGCATTGGCTTGGCATCCCAGTTGACGACGACCCCGTAGTCTTCGGCGACCCTCATCAACAGCCATCTCGCCATCCAAAGCTGATCGCCGATCGCCGGTGGTGGAAGAATTCCAATCTGAAACTCCCACTGGGCCATCATCACTTCTGCGTTCGTGCCCTCAATGGATATCCCAGCGTCCATACACGCTTGGGTGTGAGCCTCGACGATCTCACGTCCCACCATCTTCTCGCCGCCGGTTCCACAGTAGTAAGGGCCTTGCGGGGCCGGGTATCCAGTCTCGGGCCAACCCAATGGCCGACCATTCTGGTAGAAGGTGTACTCCTGTTCGATTCCGAACATTGGCTCCTGTGACGAATACTTCTCCGCTACGGCAGCGCAGGCCGCCCGAGTATTTGTGGGGTGAGGGGTGAAGTCGGTAAGCAGTACCTCACACAGCACAAGGACATTTGCTCCGCCTCGAATTGGGTCCGGGCATGAATAAACCGGTCTTAGTACACAGTCCGAGTTGCTCCCGGGAGCCTGATTAGTACTCGAACCGTCAAATCCCCAAATACCGGGCTCTTCGCCGTCTTTGATAATCTTGGTCTTATTGCGCATTATCGGCGTCGGCTTTGTGCCGTCGATCCAGATGTACTCCGCCTGGTAACTCATCACTGTGCCTTTTTCGTTAACTCGGTTCCATCCGGAAACCGCACCCGTCTAGAGAATGCAGGAAAACCGACACGGCATCCCACCGAGAACAAGTCTTGTCGGTCAATGTTTCGCACCCTTTGCCGAAATGTTAACGCAGCGTAAAGAGGCAGCAAGAATGGGTTAAATAATTACCGAAATACCAAAATTTAAAAGAATCTGCATATGCTACCAGGTCCACTTTTTGAACCCGGCGATCCTTTTCAGAACCGATCCGGACGAATTGCGAATTCGACAAGAATACACCAGGCAAAATCAGGTCACCTCAAGCCATTCGCCACCCGATGAACGCCATGTCTGATTCTCATTATTACGTCGGGAGGAATAACCGAATCTGGGTCTCGCAGATTAGAGAGCGATGCCTTCACACCTACCAGTGATGCATAAAGTGGCGGGCATGTCGGGCAGAGACGTAGGTGCCCTTCGAGATCGACCCGCTTGCCACCAATGAGATCCCCATCGATATAGTCCGACACCATGCTTCTAGCTTGCCAGCAACTGAGGGGGACGCCTTTGCTGGCCTCCCTCCTATCTGACGCCTCTGAAAGCGCACTTACCATCATCATTCGGCCCCGTCTGAGTCGTTGCTTTGCTGCCGCCAAAGTGATCTGCAGTGATGAAGCCACTTCAGGCAATCGCCACCCCTCTACGTCGTGTAGTACCACGACGCTACGGTAGGCAAATGGCAAACGCAAAAGGGAATCCTTTATGGCCTCCCTTTCTTCAGCGCTTTCTAGCAGTTTCTCCGGATCAACCGAGTAGTCGTCATCCATCCACTGCTCCTCTATCTCCTCGACCGACACTTCATTACTGCCCCGGCGAAAACTATCCGCAGCCAAGTTATGAAGGATCCTGTGGAGCCAGGTCTTTACGGAGGACTCTCCCCTAAAGGTAGCTATTTTTTCCCATGCTTTCGAGATCGTATCCCCGACTAACCACTCCGCTTTTTCGCTATCTCCTGTCAGTGTCAATGCATACCTGTAGAGAGCGGGGATCTCTTCTACTAAGGAATTTATCGTAGGGTCGGGCTCCTGCAACCTGTATGATCCGATCTCGCTCATCAATTCCAACGCTATACCGACCAACTAAAATGAGACGTCCAACGCCTCCGCCCAAGGGAAGGCAAATATTACCGTTTATCGAGATAGCCAAGCTCTGCGTTTCCGCAATCGCCCACAACTGGCCACTGGAGCATCGAGCGCAAGTGCGCTAACCATCACTGCTCAATGGGATCGGGCAGCTAAATGGGGTCTATTGCCCCGAAGCGAACCAGTGACCAGAAACGGGCAAAGCAAAAACTGACCAAAATCGCCAGATCCGCTTACTGGCACCGAACTCCATAACTCGACATACATTCTGCCCGACCGTTATGCGCTACGGATGCGGCTCAAACGACTTTGACATGCCTAAATCGATATCGACGTCCATACACCGAATCTCACAGACACCCTCAAATAGCCCGTCGACAGGTTCGACTTAGTGCGCCACTCTATGGGATGACCCAGAGCGTTTGCCGCTCGAAAGAGTGTCAATCCTAAAGAGAGAATAAATAGGGCAGTATCCCGAAATTGCCGTCACTAAAAGTATCGCCGCCACAACTAGTGCCACTATGCCCCAAGCAGTGGATACTCCCGCTTCGAAAGCGAGCACAACCGCCAAAATGGTAAGCACAATCCGTACTACCCTGTCGGTGCTCCCAACTGTCTTCTTCATCACCGATCTCCCTTCGAGTCGCCTCTTCTACGGTAGATAGACGCAATCTGGCTCGAAAAAGATACATATTTTGGCGCGCTATTCAATAATCCACGACGATCTGAAACGGTCGTGAGTCACTTTCGGCGACTTAAATCGGCTTTATATCTAAGATAAAGAGGAGTGGGGTGTGCCAGGAGGGCTTGGCTACCTGATCAAAAGGGCAAGTTCCGAGATCCGGACTGAACTAGGTATTTCAAGGTAGGGTAGCCGAGAATGGCTTGGGACTAACCAGTTGGGGTTTTTAGCTTTGCGCGAGGTCAAATCTTTGAGTCAGTGTCAAATCTTTTGGTCAGTAGAGTGCTGATCATCTAGTCCGGATCAAACAGATGGAAGATCGCAAATGAACAGGTCTTTATTCATAATGGGAAAGAACGCAGACCTGCCTGAGTCGCCAAAAAAGGCAACAAGCTATTTTGGCATTTCTCTGTTTGCCCTTGTACTCGCAGCTTGTACGACGTCATCGACCAGTGCACAAACGCCAACACAAACTCAAGGGGGCAACAAGTCGACTCCCATAGTGACTCCGTCGGAGATTCCCCAGATCCTGAAGTCGGCAAATGAAAAAAATAACCTAAACAATCAGACCCTTTCGATTCCTGGGCAGGGTCAAATCGAAACTGGTACCGCATTAGCTTTGGACGACGCTTTTTTCAAAATGCAGAAACTCGCCGGGTCAAAGAGCGTAACTGGCGCCAAGTACATTCCCTTTTACTACTCGCTAAAAGGGGATTCAATCCCCTACTCCTCCCACTATCCCGCGCACTTTCTAGCCATGGTCTCGTTAGGATCGCCTGCCAACTCTGCTAGCCCGGCCGCCGCTTGTCCTAA
>JAKCBW010000199.1 GCA_021842145.1 Actinomycetes bacterium | reverse complement strand
CTCCAAGGCGGATGCTCGAGGTCTTGGCGGTTTCGTTGATGTATCAGCTGGTCGTGGTGGCGAGCGCATTTGAGATTGCGAATGCAATGTCGCTCTCCTTGAGCTGGACCGTGATGTTGGCCTTCGTCCCCGCCGTGGCCATACTTCAGGTGGTCCCGGTAACATTCGGCGGGTTAGGATTGAGGGAGGGGGCATTTATCCTCTTTCTCAGACCACTAGGAGTCTCGACATCTCACGCTATCGAGCTTGGACTGCTGGTCTACACGATCAACCTTGCCCTAAGCCTCCTTGGCGCACCGGCTTTCGCTATGGGGCAGAGGAGCCGTCAGAGGGAGTCGATTGAAACAGAAGTCGGCCTTTAATCTCTACTGACAGGGAGACTCGGGGTGCTATGTGGACCGAGACACTTTGCAAAAGGGATTCGCTACTCTTGGCGAAAGGGTGTTTTGGACGGTATGCGAAGCTCGTTGGGTCTTGAGGGATTTTGCTCTCGACTCGTGACGCTGTTTTGCGCTCTTTGAGCTGATTGGAACCCCCAATATGATGCAGAGGACGAATTTTCGGGTGGAGCTTGTAGCTGCTAGGCGAAGTTGGTCCCACCGAATTATGTCGGGTCTAAAAGGCCAAATTGTGGGCCAGATTGTAGACCGGGATGTGGGCCAGGATGTGGGCCAGGATGTGGGCCAGGATGTGGGTCAGGATGTGGGTCAGGATGTGGGTCAGATTGTGCTGAGGGGTCCCTCCGCTCGTTTCAGGATGGACCATTTCAATTGCTTTGGCCTATACGATTAGATGCTTTATATCTTGATCTAGGGATTAGATCGTCTGGTCTTTGTGTTCGATCGTGTGGGCCCTAAGCTGTAGCAGAGGGGTGGGTCGGGAAGATCTTGTATTTGGCTGGTTTATAAAGGGTGTAATTTTGTCGAGATCGAGTTCCGTGGAGGCACCTCCGAGTCTTGAGGCGATCGGCTTAGCGGTCGAGGCGCGCATTCAAGAGGTCGTATCCCGGGAATTGGTTCGCTGGCGAGAGGTTGACGAGGTTCTTGTCGAACCGCTGGAGCAGCTTTCTAAGGTCCTTCTGGCTGGTGGAAAGAGGCTTCGGCCCGCCTTTTGTTACTGGGCTTATGTCGGGGCGGGTGGCGACCCCGATTCCAAAGAGGTGATAGACGCCGGGGCGGCCCTTGAGTTTTTGCATACCTTTGCTCTGATTCATGATGACATAATGGACGGATCCTTCACCAGGCGGGGCCAGGAGGCGGTGCATGTCACATTCGCCTCAAAACACAGAGATGCACGTTGGCACGGTGAATCACGCCGATTTGGAGATGGCGTTGGGGTCTTGGTTGGGGATCTCGCCTTTGTCTATGCAGACCTTATGCTCAAAGGCGCTAATCGGTCTTCCCAGGACGTATTTACCGAGCTCAGACTCGAAGTTAACATGGGCCAGTACCTCGATATCTCCGGTACGGCAAGGTCTATGTTGACCGAGGAGTACGCCAGGAAGGTTGCGATCTATAAGTCTGGCAAGTACACCGTAGAGAGGCCGCTTCATCTCGGTGCCGCCCTAGTCGGTCGACTGGAAGCCTTCAGTAGGCAACTATCTCTCTATGGTCTTCCGCTAGGGGAAGCTTTTCAGCTCAGGGATGACGTCCTTGGGGTCTTTGGCGATCCAAGTATTACCAAAAAACCGGTCGGAGAAGACCTTCGAGAGGGTAAGCCGACCCTCTTGGTGGCATTGGCCTCCCAAGTGGCCCGAGAGAAGGGGTCTGGAAGGATCCTCGAATCCTTAGGTCATCCCGACATGGACGAAAAGACCGTGTTGGAACTGCAGGAGTTAATAATCGATACCGGTGCACTTGCAAAGGTAGAGGAACGAATCTCCCTACTCGTCGATGACGCCCTCTTAGCGCTATCGGTGACATCACTCGACCCAGAAGCCAAAAAGGAGCTATCTGAGCTGGCGATGTTCGTCGCCCACAGAAAGGGCTAAGTGCGGCTGGATTGTACCATTTTTCTGTTTTGTGCTCCGGAATTCACTTTTGCACGCTTCGCCAACGCTTTCACCCGCTATTACTGTCGAGGTCGATCTTCGTCGCCCAGAGCAAGGGCCGTGTTGAAACGACTCTGTTGCGTTGATGCTGAGGTCGCAGTTGACATTTCACAGGCTATTCCAACCTGGGCCGCTTATTAGTTTCGCATTGGTTAGTTTCGCATTGGGATTGAATTTCCATTCAACCCATATTTGGTAATGCAACCAAACCAAAGAGTGGGTTGGTGCATGGTTGCTTAGTCGGTGTGCATTAGTCGGTGTGCATTAGTCGGTGTGCATTAGTGGCAGATGGGCAAGAGTGGCGTTAGGGGGAACTGATGGTGACATTGGAAGAGTCCTACGATGTCTGCGAGAAGATTAGCAAACGTTTCGACAAGGGCTACTCCTTTTTGAGCCGACTTCTGCCAAATGAGAAGAGGCGTCATATCTACGCTCTTTTTGCCCTTCATCGATCCGCTGCTGAAGCCAGCGGCGGATCGCCCTCTTCGTCAAGTGAAGAGCGGACCGAGTCTCTAGAGTCCTTCGCTGAGCGCTTTTTTACGGACCTGGGGACGGGTCTGTCTGAAGAGGCCGTATTGATGGCTGCGATTGATACCATCATCAAG
>JAKCBW010000003.1 GCA_021842145.1 Actinomycetes bacterium | reverse complement strand
CCGGCGAGATCCGTTACAGCCCCAGGGCAATTACCGTGACTATCCGCCAGCCCGACGCTCCCCGCATCAATCGGGCCCTCGGTGGACTCATTGACCAACTCAACGCCAACCCACCGCGGCTTACCGGCGACAACCGACCTATTACCTACCAGATCGAGCCAAAACCTTGACCTTGATGCACCCAGCCATTACCGGAGGTCTGAGACTCTCTGGAGCGAACTTGACCTTCTCTAGCTTGGCTTCCGCCAACCTCACTGGCGCAGACATGGTTTTTGCGAACCTAACCTATGCGGACCTCGCCTACACCAACTTCGCAACTGCGAACCTCACTGGCGCCAATCTCACCGGAGCTGCACTTGACGGCGCCAACCTCACCGGAGCGAACCTTACCGACGCTAATCTTTCCGGAGCTAACCTTACCGACGCCAAGCTGTCTCACGCCAAGCTTACTCCTTCAAAGATTGGAGGCGGAAACGTCATTAGAGCCAACCTCACCGGAGCCAACCTCACCGGAGCCAACCTTCTTGGCGCTGATCTTTCCGGAACAAAGCTAGTTGGAGTGGATTACTGTCACACCGTCATGCCCGACGGTGCCGCTAATAGCTCGAGTTGCTGATAGGTGGCATCGCAGTAGGGTTGCATCGTACTTGAGCTTCGAACCAATGGGAGCGCGAGGTCCGTCCGTGAGGGCGGGTGAGGGGTCCTACCTACTCTTCTGAACTGGATTGGTTACGTTTGTGCCAAAGTTAAGGCGTCTCACGGACTGTTGTTCGGAGAGTTACGAATGCGAGACATTGCGTTATCTAGTAAGTTCACCTGGTGGTGAATCTTCGAATGGTCAGGTAGGAGGGACGGGCTAAAAGGGCGATTACACCGTTAAGGGGATAGCCAGTGATTGCTACTGGGTAAATATTAGCCCGACATAAGCCGGTAAATTCTCGTGGGTCGGTTTATTGTTGTCGGCTACAAGTTGCTGTTTCGCCTTCGTTTCTCGAAATAGTTTTGTGAAAATTTTATCTCAACGGCTAAGCGTCGGATTTGCCATTTTTTTAGACGTCTCAATTAGTTGTTCCAATGCTCTTCCGGCATTTCCGGTTGATATCGATTTTTCCGCTACGTCGATGCCGTCTTCGATTTTTTTTGCGTCACCGGCTACTACCAGGGCGCAGGCGGCATTGAGAACAGCGATGTCCGTGCGGGCACCTTGGACGCCATCGAGAATTTCAATGAGGGCTTTTGCGTTGTATCCAGCGTCTCCTCCCTTGAGGTCTTCCAGTTTGGCCCTGGAAATACCTACTGAGGAGGGGTCGAATTCGTATCTTTCAATGGACGCCTCACCCATCTCATCCCTGGTCAGTTGGATGATATGGCTATTTCCGGTAGTAGTTACCTCGTCGAGCCCGTCGCTACCGTATACAACCATTGCAGAGTGGGAACCTATTCGCTGGAGCACTCCCACCATGGACTCGGCAATTTGGGGGTCTGATACCCCCACTAACTGCCGTTTTGCTAGGGCTGGATTTACGAGTGGACCTAGGAAGTTGAAGACCGTTGGTATCTTTAATCCTCTGCGAACGCTAGCGACATTGGCCATAGCCGGGTGGAAGGTTGGGGCAAAGCAGAAGCCGATCCTAGCTTCTTCCATGCATTTCGCAACTCCAGATGGCCCTAGGTCGATGACCACTCCTAAGTATTCAAGGACATCCGCCGATCCGCTAAGTGACGAAGAAGCCCTGCCACCATGTTTGCATACGGTTACACCAGCGCCGGCGAGGATCAAGGCGGCGGCAGTCGAGACGTTGATCGTTCCCTTTTTGTCCCCTCCGGTCCCGCAAGTGTCGACCACCTCGCCGTCGAAGTCGACTTTGGTGGCAAAACTGAGCATCGAATCGGCAAATGCCGACATTTCTTCGATCGTCTCACCCTTGGTCCTCAGCGCAGCTAGGAAGGCAGACATCTCCATCTCATTGGCCCTTGCGGAAAGTATTTCGACCATCGCTGAATGAGCCCAACCATAGCTGAGATTCTCCCTTTTTGTGAGGGTAAAAATAGTCTCTGGCCAGCCAGGGAAATCAAAATCGATTTGGGGAGAGTCTGAAAGTTCCATAAAAGGAATCTAGTTGTGTAACCTTTGTAAGCCAATCGGTACTCGAGGTTACTTCTAACGGCGCTTCAAACTAGAGCTACGTAATTGTCTAATGGCCAATGAGATCCACCTGGTAGCGACGGTGTTGCACGAATCTATCTCTGCTTGAGTCGAGCGCCAAACAAGCTGAGGTGGACTCACGGATAGACATCGTCCCGGCCCCGAGGAGTCAAAAAAGCGACGAGTTCACTCAGGAGCCGTAGATTCTCGGGTACACGACCAGTCGTTTCGGTCCAGGCCGCCACTTTCGGCCTTAGACGGCATAGTAGTATGCACATTTCATCGAGCCGCTGCCTCGTCAGCCCACTGGACGTATCGTCGAGAGATAAGTCGAAAAGCACGTTGTCCGTCGTTGCCCAGGTTGGTGCAAGATTCTTGAGGACTCCATTCTCGACGATACTGTTACCTATCTCAAAGCCGGAATCAGATGAGATCAACCAACCCAACTCGATCTGTCGAATGGCGAGCGAGTAAAGGGTCATCGCCGCCTGGCGTCGGGACTCCGCCTCTTCAAACCTTTTGCCGCTTGCCAGTCTGTCAATTTCGCTCACCGTTTTGAGATGTAGTTCTTCGAGAGTCCGTTTCTCAAAAAGGCTGGAAATACTGAATAACGTTTTTGTACGGGTGCCGAGGTTGGTTCCGGCGAAACTTAGGCCAGCGATACAGAGTCGAGCCTGGGTTTTTGAGCGAATCGGACCGAGCAACCGGGGAAACTCTTTCGAAACATCCCAGGTCGTGAGGGATTGATCGGCAACAACCCTCAGGGTCGGATCGTCCTGCAAGAATACGTACTTGTTTGGATCTAGATAGACCTTGTTGAACTGGGGTTTTTGTTTTTGAATAAGCCGAACCTCGGCTACAGCGGCTTCGGTCTCGGTCTTGAAGGAGATGGCTTCAATCGCTGCTACTTGCTTGAGCATTTTTGGAGTCTTGTGCCTGGAGTCACTATGGAAGTAGCTTCGGACCCTCGCCTTTAAGTCGGCGGATTTCCCAATGTAGATAACCTTGCCGTCTGAGTCTTTGAAGAAATATACACCGGGACGGTGGGGGAGCTTGGTAGACATCCCTAGCTTCGATCCTACTGATGCAAGGTCGATTTTCGAGAGGCGGTATAGCTCGTCGATATGAGTGCATCCGTAGGTTCCAGCCCTCTCAATCAGGACATGTAACAGGTCAACGGTAGCAAGTGCGTCGTCAAAAGCCCGATGTCTTGGCTGATGATCAAGCCTTAAATAGTGGCTAAGGGTGGCGAGCTTGAAATCAGGGACTTCTCCACTCAGCAGTTTGCGTGCGAGGGCTAGGGTGTCGATTCTTGTATTTTCTACCTCATAGCCGACCCGTTCGTATGCCGCCTTTAGGAATCCGAGATCAAATGAGACATTGTGACCCACGATGACCGAATCTTCGGTGACGCCATGGATCGCTTCAACAACGGATTCCTCGCTTGGCGCAAAAGTCAGCATCTCGTTAGTGATGCCGGTCAGGCCTGTTATGGCCGGTGGTATCTTACGCTGCTGCTTTACAAAGCATGAGATGGTCTGTAGGATCTCCCCGCCCCTCACTTTGACCACTCCTACCTCAGTGATTCGATCGAGTTGTGGGTCCGTCCCGGTTGTCTCAAAGTCGATGACCGAGAAGGTAGTGTTCGCTAGAAGGGACAGTTCTAGCTCCAGACTCAACTGCATGCTTTTCAATCTATACGAACAGACGTACAGTAAGATTCAGTTTCGAAGGAGAATTGACCCGTTTTGCGGGTCTTGCTTGAGGGTGATGAAGTTGGGCTAGCTCTTCTGTGGTCTCAAGGAGTTCTGCCACCTACCATGGAAAACTATTTCACGTGAGAACTATGTCACTTGGGATAGAGGGTTTGAGTTGAAGTAGTGTTATTGTGCCTTCGATGACAAACTTGCGATATCGCTGCGAGAACTGTGGCAATGTGACACGTTTTGATGTCACAAGAACCCAGACGACCAAGTCGTTCTATCATTACTCTCTAGGTGGAGAGTTGAGCATTGAGGGCCAAGAGATCTTGGCCGACGAGGTCTCTGAAGTCTCTTGCAGGTGGTGCTCGTCGTCGAAGTCGGTAGTTGAGGTCTGCGAGGAGTCAGAAGACTAGCTCGAGGCACTCCCCTGGACAGGCAGTATTTTTTCTCAGCGGGTAGGCTCGTATCATGGAAAGTAGTTCTCATCACATCGCTCCAAGGGTGCGCGATGTCAATAGAGCCCCTGCCCCAAAATGGCAAGAGGGCGAAGTGGTCGGTGTCGTTGTTGAGACTCCAGAGACCAACACTCTGAAGGTGCGCTTATCGCAGCCAACAGCCTATTTGGCTGGGCAGTACTTTAATATTCGCATTCCGATAGAAGGTAGACCAAGGCCAATCCAAAGGGCATATTCCGTCGGCTCCTCTCCCACCGAGGGGATTGAGATAGTGGACTTTGGGATCCGAGAGACAGAAGGTGGCTTGGTGTCACCGGTACTTGTCAGAAATACACCGATAGGGACCAAGCTCGAGGTGCGAGGACCCTATGGTGACTTCACCTGGCAGGAGATGGACCAGGGTCCGGTACTACTCGTAGGTGCTGGCTCAGGGGTCGTCCCGTTGAAGTCGATCATTCGATACGCCCTCGACAAGGAGGCCGACGTCAAGATGGCCCTTCTATATAGTTCAAAGTCGGCCGAATACGTGATTTACGACCAGGAACTCAGTGACATTTTGTCTGTGGCACCCTGGCTAAAGGTATTCCACACATTTACACGTGACGCAAATGACACAAAAGCCCACTATCACCGCAGGATTGACAAAGAGATGATCGCAGAGATCTTTGGCCAGCTCGATCCAAAGATTGCTTATATCTGTGGCCCTCCTGAGATGGTGGAGGACGCAGAGGCGGCTTTAATCGCTCTGGGGATGGATCCCAAGATGGTAAAGTCCGAAAAGTACGACTAGGTATGGCGATTCTTGTTGATCGTCCAATTTGGCCCTTTGATAAAAGGCTTTGGTCGCATCTAGTATCAGATAGTTCATTCGACGAACTTCACGAGTTTGCTTCACGTCTTGGTGTGCCCAGAAAGGCGTTTCAGGGCGATCATTACGATATCCCGGCGGAACTGTTCGACCAAGCGATAAGGCTGGGCGCAAAGTTGGTGGACCCAAGGGATTTAGTAGGTTCGCTGAAGCGAGCAGGCCTACGACTGCCACCTAAGCTGCGGCGAGGAACAGGTCAAGGCGAAGTTTCTCGACCGGAGGATTAGGTTTGTCTCAGCTGGTAGACGAGCGGCTCGCCGCCGATATTCTTCGGATCTCATCCGAGATAGGCCTTATCGGTCCAAGGGTTTCAGGCGTGGATCCATTTGAGTTCGAAAGGATCGAAATTGAAAGGGCGAAGAATGCCGGCCGAGCATCGACTATGGCCTTTACCTTCAATAAACCTGCTAGGTCTGTGGACCCAAATGTGGCATTAGAAGGTGCAAAGTCGATCCTTAGCTTTGCAATGGCCTACCCAGGCCCAGCGGTCGGTCCGGAATCTGTTCAAAGTACATCCGGTGGAAAGATCGCCTATTACGCAAAAGACGACTTCTATAGCGAGTTGAGGAGGCGACTTCGAGTGGTTGCGGATGAAGTCAAATCCCAAGGGTACCGGGCGAGGGTCACAGTCGACGAAAACCATGCCATCGACAAGGCGATAGCTAGAAGGTCGGGACTCGGTTGGATGGGCAAGAACACCTTAATCCTCACCAACCTTACCGGACCGTTCGTCATTCTTGGGGAGGTTTTCACCGATGCTGAACTGGCGAAGAGCGAGGCGTCAGGGAAGGGTTGTGGTACCTGTGAAAGGTGCAAGGTTGCCTGTCCGACTGGTGCCCTTGACGAGGAGTATCGGTTAGACGCTCGGCTGTGTCTGTCGTGGCTTATCCAGAAGGCGGGGCAATTCCCATACGAACTACGTGATTCATTAGGGTTGAGATTTTACGGCTGCGACGAGTGCCTCACTTCGTGCCCGGTTGGGCGAAAGACGAGACCGAGGGTGACAGAGGGCGAGTCAAACGTGGATCCGCTATTTTGGTTAGCTAGATCGGATCGGGACCTTATCGAGCACTTTGGCTACATGTACATACCTAAGCGCGATCCTGACCATCTAAGGCGGAATCTACTGCTCGTCCTCGGCAACTTTGACTGCGCTGTCGATGGGGTGCGTGAGATTTTGGGGACCCATCTCACCCACCCATCCCCAGTTCTAAGGGGAACCGCCGTTTGGGCAGCAGCCAAACTGGGCCTCGTCGACCTCCTGGATCTGGTATCCGCGGATCAGGATGAATTGGTCCGCGAGGAGCTCGCTAGGACCACAATATTGCAACAATCGAGTGATTAGGATCGGTCTTGTTGTCTAGGCACCTGCTCGTAACTAACGACTTCCCTCCCAAAGTTGGCGGGATTCAGAACTACCTATTTGAACTGTGGAGGAGGCTTGATCCCGCCAGCTTTATGGTCCTTACCACCGACCATGACGGGGCAGACCAATTTGACCGCGCTGTAGATTTTGAGATCCAAAGGGTCAAGGGTCCGCTGCTGCCCACTGCCTCTTTGGCAAGGCGGATCGACCGACTTGCGGAAGAGTTTCAAGCCGACCTTATACTTCTCGACCCGGCCCTTCCCCTTGGAATGCTTGGTCATCGGTTGCAGCGACCCTACGGGCTGGTTCTTCACGGGGCGGAAGTCGTCATTCCGTCCAGGATTCCGATGCTTCGAGGGATTCTCAAGGGCGTCATGAAGGATGCTGAGATCCTGATTGCAGCGGGGAGGTACCCTGCTCAGTGCGCTTATGACCTACTGGGAGAATCGATAGCGGAACCCAAGGTGGCCATCGTAAACCCCGGAGTCGATGTTGATAGATTTGTAGTTCCATCTCCAGATGCCAAGTTAGCAGTCCGAAGAGATCTTGGTCTTACCGAGGGGCTCGGCGTACTGTTCGTCTCGAGGTTGGTGCCTCGCAAGGGGGCGGATACCTTGATCAAGGCGATTGCCATGCTAGATCAAGGTAAGGGATCTCCACAGCTCTGGATCGTCGGTTCGGGAAGGGATAAGGCAAGGCTCGGGCGTCTGATCGAACGCAGTGGTGTAGACGCAGTTTTTTTAGGAAAACTTAGCCAAGACCGACTTGTCGCCCTGTATGGCGCTGCCGACATCTTCGCGATGCTCTGCAGAAATCGCTGGTTTGGACTCGAGCAAGAGGGCTTTGGGATAGTTTTTCTAGAAGCACAAGCCTGTGGGGTCCCCTGCCTCGTCGGGGATTCGGGGGGAGCTAGCGATGCACTAGACCCTGGGGGCAGCGGCTTCGTCGTCCAGAACCCAAAAGATGCCAAGTCGACCTCATTGGCACTGGAAACCCTGATGCGAAACCCAGAATTGAGACTTAGGATGGGGCAGAGGGCGCGAAATTTTGTCGAATCTGACTTCGACTACCGCAGTTTGGCTGATATTCTCAAAGATGCTATTGATAGTGTCGTGTTGGCTTAGTACAAGCTAGCATCGTTGAAGTTGGCGGCGGGTTGGCGCGGCCCATAGTCAGGAGGCTGAGTTGGATAGCGCTAAGGAGAAGGTGATCATCCGAGCAACCCCGTTGGAGTGCTATAGAGTCGTCACCGACTTTGCCAGCTACACCAATTGGGCGTCGGACATCAAGGCGGTAAGGGTTTTAGAGAGCGATGAGCTTTCTAGACCCAAAGTCGTGACCTTCAGGGCGGGAGCTTTCGGAAGGTCGACCTCCTATACCCTCGAATATGACTATTCGCAGGCGCCGTCGGTCGTTACCTGGAGGCAAACCGAAGGGGACATCACCTCTAAGCTCGATGGGGCTTATCGATTTAGCCAGCTGGGAGATTCACAGACCGAGGTTGAATACGAGCTGGATGCTGAGTTGATCGTACCAATACCGGGATTCATAAAGCGCAGAGCCGAGTCGAAGATTGTTCATACGGCCCTTGAGGACCTGAAGAGTAGGGTCGAAGGTCTAATTACCCACCCACAGGGTTAGGATTTTCGGAGCACCTTGGCTGCTTTAGAGGGTGTCTACCTAGGTCTGGATCTCGGGGGCACTTTGCTAAAAGCGGCCGTATATGACCCGTCGACGGCTACTCACGAGATACTGGGTTCTTATCCCATCGGGGATGGGATGGAGTTGTTTGAAGCCTCGGGACGGATAGTTCAGTCCCTCGCCAAGCAGAACAAGGCCACCATCGGGATTGGCTTAGGACTCCCGGGAGTTTTAGACCATCGGAACAAGTTGAGATTCTCCCCTCATAGGGGTGAGCTTGTCGGAGTAGATATCAAGGCGGGAATCGCCGGGGTTTCCGGGGTCTGGCCACTTATCGACAATGACGCCAACTGCGCCACTGCTTTAGAGGCTCATCACTACCCGAACTCCTCGGTTATGGTCGTCAATTTCGGCACGGGGGTAGGAGCCGGTCTGGCCATTAGCGGCTCGGTCTTTAAAGGGGCGAATGCGAGCTTCGGGGAGATCGGACACGTAGGTCACTTTGGGAGCGAAGTCTGTGCTTGCAAGAGGGTCGGTTGTTTTGAAGCAGAACTTTATTCGCTTCTTGACCCGGTATCGAAGTCCAAGGGACCCGACTTTGAGGCTGCCGCCGAACTTGTAGCCGATGTGCTATTCGACTATATACGGGTACTAGATCCCGAGTGCCTAGTGCTCGGCGGAGGACTGATATATAGTTCTAATGGATTTTTTGAAATGGTGTCCAAGGGGCTAGAAAGTACGAATTCCGCATATCGAAGCGGCTTTGTGCTACGGATACACAAGGCAACTGGCCTTGAATACTCGGGAGCCATCGGCGCAGCCTTATTAAGTTCTGGAGCGGTTGGTTACGTCTGTGACACGATCGACCACTAGCGTTTTGACATGGAGTTTCGACGGATAAACGGTTTACCACCGTATGTGTTTGGGATTATTGATTCGATTAAAGCTGAGGCCCGCAGGTCGGGCAGGGATGTTATAGATTTGGGATTTGGAAATCCAGACATTCCTTCACCTCAGATTGCAGTGGACAAGCTCGCAGAGGCAGCACATAATCCTCGAAATCATCGCTACTCCTCCTCCAAGGGGATTCCGAAGCTCCGTAAGGCGGTCTCAGACCACTACCGTGAGAGATATGGGGTCTTTTTGGATCCCGATAGCGAAGTCCTGACCACCATAGGTGCAAAAGAGGGACTCTCCCACCTAATGTGGGTTCTCGTCGGTCCGGGAGACGTCGCCCTTGTACCGTCGCCAAGCTACCCCATCCATATCTGGGCACCGCTTTTCGCCGGCGCCGAGGTTAGGCAGGTGCCGTTGGGCTCCGATAGGGAGGGCGCCGAGTTTTTCAACTCCCTAAAGGATGCCTGGGAGTCTACGTGGCCCAAGCCGAGGGTGATAGTGTTTTCCTTCCCTCATAACCCGACGACTACGGTGGTGAGCCTCGATTTCATGGCGGAGATAGTCGCATTTGCCAAGGAGCGCGACGTGATCCTGGTCCATGATTTCGCCTACTCCGACACAGCTTTTGACGGCTATGTACCGCCGTCGGTGCTAGAGGTGCCCGGAGCAAAAGATGTTGCGGTTGAGCTATTTACCCTTACCAAGTCTTTCTCGATGGCAGGCTGGAGGGTAGGTTTTCTGGTTGGAAACGCCGCAGTCGTCCAGGCGCTGACCAAGCTCAAGAGTTACCTCGACTACGGGACGTTCCAACCCATCCAGATTGCTGCGACCGTGACCCTGCAAGAGGCGAAGGAGTACCCGTCCCAGGTCAACGCCATCTACCAGTCAAGGCGTGATGCACTAGTCGATGGACTAGCAAGGATCGGCTGGCATGTGGAGAGGCCCAAAGGAACCATGTTTCTATGGGCACCGATACCCCCCGCATATCAAGAGATGGGTTCTTTGGAGTTTGCCAAGTTTCTCGTCAACGAGGCGGATGTCGCCGTGTCGCCGGGGGTTGGCTTCGGACCAGGGGGTGAGGGCTTTGTCAGATTCGCACTTATCGAAAATGAGTCCCGCATCGCCCAGGGCATGAGGAATCTAAAGCGAGGGCTCCCAAAGCTCTAATCGGGAATCACCTTTCCTTTTAGTGATTCGAACACCACATCTACGTCGTCTAAGTCGTTGTAGAGGTGAAAAGAGATCCTTAGGCCGCCTCCCCTGGAGGATGCCCTAAATGGGAGGTTAGCGGTATCGAGTGTGTCGGAGACTTTGATCGAAAGGATCGCTGATCCTCGGGATTCAATCTCGAGGGCGCTAGCCAATTGATCGGTTAGCTCCACATTGTGATTGTAGATTTTCTCGATCCCAACTTTCAACAGGTCTGAATTGGCGGCTGCGGCGCCGACCCAGGAAAACCATGCCGGTGAAATGTCGAAGCGCCTAGCATCCTTCGCTAGGCGTAGCGGCAGGCCATAGTAGGAGTCGTGAATTACTTCGCCGGCAAACCATCCGGCCGAAGTTGGCGAGAGCTTAGACCCCATCCGTTGCGAAATAGACATGTAAGCCACCCCTCTAGGGGTGCAAAGCCATTTGTAAGCGGCGCACACGACTGCGTCAAACTGACCCGCTTCGATCGGTAGCCAGCCGATGGCCTGGGTAGCGTCCACAACGGTCATGGCTCCAACGCTTTGGGCCGCCTCACTGATTGCCGCTAGGTTCACTACCTCTCCGGTGGAAGATTGCACAGCGGACGTCGCTACCAGGTCACAACCCTCTGCTACGCGCTCGACAATATCTCCGAGGGCTACGGGTATTACGCGAATGCCTCTGGCTTGCGCGACTAACCAAGGAAAGAGGTTTGAGGTGAATTCCAGCTCTGGTACAACCACTACCTGGCCCTCGCTAAGTGAATCGGCGATAATGCCTATCAACTGGGATGCTGAGGCTCCAACGGTCACCGAGCTCGCCCCGATCCCTACGATTTCTGCGAAGCTCCGCCGGGCAAGATCGGTTGCGTCTTGCCATTCTTCCCAGACGCCTGCTCCATCCTTCCAGTTTTCAAGGGCGTTTTGGACCTTGTTAAAGGTCTCGATCGAAGGAATTCCGTAGCTCGCAGTGTCGACAAATCTCCCTCCTGGGTTACTCCACAACCCTGAGAGTCCTGACATAAAAAGCTCCTCTTTTAGTTATATGACCTAAAGGTTACCGTTTGTCGGTGATAGGGCACCGTCCTTCAGGGCGGTGGTGAATCGCTAATTATGCATCTGGTCGATTCTGTTGCTCGATGTATTGGTGTAGCATCGAAATCGGCGCCCCACCGACAGACCCAGCAAAGCGGGAGCCAGACCAGAGCTTGTTTGCACGCAAGTAGTGTTGTCACAGTTCGGGAAATTCCTGGCGGAGCCGTCGCGAAGAAACACCCTTCAGACTATTTACCAGCTTCGATTTAGAAACCTTCGGTGGGAAGTTCGCCAACAGGTGCAGATGGTTTGCTTCTCCGTTGAACTCCGCCAAGTAGTGGGCACAGAAACCGAAACTGTTCTTTAGGTTAGAACCTAAATGGAGGATCGTTCAGAATGACTTAATTGAGCCGTAACATTGTGTCGTTTGCTTTTCGACTTTGTTGCCTTGGGTGTTGATCAGGCGTTTTTGTGGTGACGCTATTTAGAATGAAGCGATGGCACTGTTTGTACTGCGAATATGGCTCGACGATCGTCCAGGTGCGTTAGGTGCCGTCGCGAGTAGAATCGGCGCAGTCAAGGGCGACTTAGTCGGAATAGAGATACTAGAGCGCGGTGGAGGCAGGGCAATCGATGAATTATTAGTCGATTTGGCAAATCCAGAGCTCGTTTCTTTGATGGCCCGTGAGATTTCCGAAGTGGATGGCGCAGACGTCGAGGATATCCGTCCGGCGTCCGATGGGATGAGAGACGTTCGAATTTCCGCGCTATCATCAATTGCTACTTTGATGGAAATGACCAATTCAAAAGATTTCGTTTCTGAATTGATTGGGACGGTCATTTTCGATTTTGAATCCGACTGGTCCTGCCTGATTAGACCTAAGACGCAAGAAATGCTGGTCGCTTCTGGGGAAGTTCCGACGAGTAGCTGGCTTAGCGCATTTGTTGAGGGGACGGCTACCCTCGGTGATAGTGGCGAGATTCAAGGGCCGGGCGACGTAGCTTGGGCACCATTGGCGGGTTCGGAATTGGTAGTAGTGGTGGGCCGGGAAAAGCGCCCTTATCGAGTGATAGAGCGAGAGCAGCTCAGGTTGATTGGAAGGATAGCCGACGTTCGATACAGAGAACTTTTGGCTAAGAGTGCTGGCTAAACCTTTTTGCGTGTTCGAGTGCTATGGACCACCTATCATGCCGGGACCTCGGTCCGCCTTTGGATTTTGTCGGTATGAAGGATCTATCGGACTCATACAGTGAAGCAAGTTCCTCCATGTTGGACCAAAAGCCCGAACCTAGACCGCTGGCGAATGCGGCTCCAAGTGTTGTCGATTCCAGTGATGCGCTCCGGGAAACCTCGATACCAAGCTGATCCGCTTGGAACTGGCATAGCGTGTCCATGATTGCCGCTCCACCGTCGACCCTAAGGTTGTCGATTGGATTTTCAAGTAGTCCATTTATTGCGCTAATCACATCCTGTGTCTGAAACGCCATCGCCTCTATCGCCCCCCTAATGATGTGGGCTTTGGATGTACCATGAGAGATTCCGGTGATGGAAGCCCTAACCGACGGAGTGAGGTGTGGAGAGCCAAGTCCTTCAAAAGCCGGTACCAGGACGACACCTCCTGAGTCGTTTACGCTCTGGGCCAGCAGGGATGCTTCTTGGTAATCGTTGAATATTTTTAGGTCGTCCCTCATCCATCTTAGGATCGAACCGCAGGCGAATATGGAGCCTTCTATGGCGTAGGTCGCTTTTCCGTCGGGCATGAGCCAGGCAACTGAGACCAATAACCCATGCGAAGGTTGCGGTCGAATTTCACCTGCGTTCACCAGGATGAAGGACCCTGTTCCGTAGGTATTTTTTGCCATTCCAAAACGGATGCACCCCTGACCCAGTAGCGAAGCCTGTTGGTCGCCGAGGATGCCTGTTATCTCGACACCCCTTAGCTTCGGGTGGATCTCTTGAGCGATTACCTGGAAGCTCTCAAAGCTGCTTTTTACTTCGGGCAAGGCGACTTCTGACAGTCCGAAAATGTCGACTAGCTCGTCGGAAAAGCGCATCTTGTCTGTGTCGAACAGTAGGGTTCTCGAAGCGTTTGACGCATCGGTAAGGGGGGGCTGTTTGGTCAATTTGTGGGCTATGAAGCTGTCCACGGTCAACAACGTGACTTTGCTATCGAGCCCAGCCTCCCTGAGGTCCGACAGGGCCATCTTCGCCTTTGTAGCGCTGAAATATGGATCTATGGCAAGGCCGGTTAGCTCGCTTACTCGGGGTCCATAACCTTGATCCTTGAGCCCGTCACAATACTTTTCACTCCTACGATCGAGCCAAAGTATTAGCGGGGTCAGTGGTTCCATCGTCTTTGAGTCGACTAAGAGAAAACTCTCCCGCTGATTAGTGATTCCGACACTGGCTACCGTACGATCGCCAAGGCCGTCACAGACCGACCTGAGGCACCAAAGAACCGAATTCCACACCTCTGTCGGGTCCTGTTCGGCCTTTCCCATGCCATCGGTAGTCACTGTGGTCTCCAGTGATGCACTTAGCACAGTCTTGGCTGACTCGTCGAGTGCCGATACCTTTACCGATGAGGTGCCGGCGTCTATAGCTATCACAACTGCCATGAGGGAAAAGATATCCTTACTGTGCTAACAATTGTGCCGAAATCGAAACCTCAGGGCGATAAGTTTCGTTAGTGGGCCGAAATGAAGTCTTGCCAAGTAGTTGCTAGTCCTTCGGCGATCATAACGTCGGGAGTAAAGCCCCATCTTTCCGTGCCCGAAAGGTCGACGTCGACGCCTCGCATTTCTCCCGATTGGGCGTCGATGTGGACTGGTTGTAGGTCCTTCTTGGACACGTTAGATACGAGCTGCACCAACTTATTTACGCTGATCGACTCGCCAGAACCTATGGGATGAACTCCGGAGACGTCGGCCTTGATTGCCTTTATGAAGGCGCCCGCTACGTCATCTACAAAGACGTAGTCACGATACTGTTCTCCATCTCCATAGATGGCGAACTTTCCGGTACCGGTGGCAAATTTAAAGAGCCTCGGCACAATCGAATCCTTCTGCCACATTTCCGGACCGTATACGTTGGTCAACCTCAAAGACGTCGATGCCATCCCGTAGCAGGAGCCATAAGCGCTCAGTAATGACTCAGCGGCCGCCTTGGATGCACCGTAAGGGGTTAGTGGCCGACTGGGAGAATTTTCGGAGATCTTGGAGTCGCTTTGGCCTACAACTGCGTTTGTTGAGGCAAAGACAAAAGAGGTGCAGCCGCTTATCCTGGCCTGCTCGAGTAGTACCTGTGTCCCTCCGACGTTCACGTCAAAGACCTCTTGGGGTATTTTAATCGAATTCAAGACCGAGGTCATTGCGGCAAGATGAACCACCGATTCGGGCTGGAATCCGAAGGCAATTGCAACCGAATTGGCGTCCCTGATGTCGCACTGGTGGTATTCAACCCCGTCAACCCTGGGCTCCTTCAAATCGACCACTATTACCTGGTAGCCCTCCTGGACAAGTCTTTTTGTCAGTCGGGTACCAATGAAGCCTGACCCCCCGGTTACAAGCACCCGCACTTTAAATTGACCTCCTTGGGCTTTGATACTCGTGGCGGAACCCGACTGCGAGTACTACGACGTAGGGTATTCATTCTAGTCGTGGATAAGATAGTAGTGGTGATTAATTCCCAAGGTCCACTCGGGCGGCTCGTAGAGCGCTCTATGAGATCGGACCTGTCTAAGAAGTTCGTGAAGTATGCCGTCGGGTCCGGAGTGTCCGCCGTTGTGTCCTACGTGACCCTGATACTTAGCTTTGGAGTATTTCATCTCTTTGAAGCGAGGGGCTCGGCGATATTTGCCACTTTGGTCGGGGCAGTCCCTTCCTACTTTCTAAACCGTAACTGGGCTTGGCAAAAGAGGGATAGGTCGTCACTTTCCAAAGAGGTCGTTCCTTACCTCATCATGGCGATTATAGGGTTGGTCTTCTCGACTTGGTCTACCGACTTTGCGAGTAGCCACTCTTCAATTGCGGGGCCTCCTCACTCTAGCGCCGCAGTTTTGTTCGTATCTGGTGCATACATTGGATCGTTTGCCGTCCTGTGGTTTGCAAAGTTCGCTTTTTTAAACCGCTTTCTTTTCGCGACGACTCAAGAAACGGGAGCCAATGCCTTGGAAGCTAACGTCGTCGACTAGCCGCGTCTGATGTCATAGACGCTAATTTGCATCCTGCCGCTCTTCCAGGTGCCCGTTTTTCGGCTATGGAATCTGGTCCACAAGAGTATCCCTAGGGCCAACACGAAAGAGCAGATAGAGATATAGAACCCCACAAGAAGCATCGGAGCGCGATAGCTCAGCTCAATTTTCGAGATTCCTTTTGGAACCGAAATGGAAATCAGCGTCGAGTTAGCAGCACTATGGAGGGCTGGCCTATTAGTTCCTTGGGAATTAGTGACCGTCTCGTTCCATGAAGGTGCATAGTTCTCGTTCCAAGTTATCGTCGAGGGTTGCACCGCATGCACCTTCAAAGTCAGTGCTCCTGCGGTCGAAATCGAGAAGGAGTCGACCTTTACACCGTTGCCTAGCGAGAAGATCGAGGTTTTCGGGTGATTTGAGGCATAGATGGCCAAACTTCCTATGTTCTCGATGTAGTGCCAATTTTTCGGCGTCAAATAGGTGATCTCACTACCGGTGAGGTCGTAGTTGTGATTCGGTGTCTGCAGGCGAATCCCGAGGTCTGGGTATCCATCGCTTGATGGAAGGCCATTACAAGGCGGGATTTGAAATCCAACGGCGCTCGTGGGCTGGAGGAAACTCACCTCTTGTATCGGATTGCCGTTGGGAGTAGTCGTGGCCACCGCCGAGGATGCCTTGATCTTCCCTCCGGAGGAGGTAAGCAGGGAAAGTCTGTCAAGACACTGGGTATCCATTCCCCGCGGCGTTGAAATCAGGAGGCGTAGCACGTTGAAGTTTCCGCCGAAAAAACCCCCTGTTTGGACAGGCGAATTGGTAAAGCTGGGAGCGGAAGGTGAGAGAGGGGCACTCTTTGCAGCCGATGAGCCGACACCGTTTAGAAAGTAGTACGAATTCGTCTCAAGCAGATTCATGTTATAGATATCGTGCATGACCGAGTTGATAGCTGACACCTTCATAGTCCCCATGAAGTGGGACCCGGTGAGGGCGTCGTAGTTTCCTAGCGAAAGACTTGAGTACCCCTGGACCGAAGGTACCTGGCTGTAAATATTCGAATTTACCGACAGTGCGCTATTTTGGGCAAAATATGAGTAGAGGTTCGGGTCGTATATCCCGAAGCGTCCGGCTGGTCCGACCAATGACTTGAGTTTCGCCAGTGTAGTTCCACTCGGCGAATAGAGATAGGTCGGCGGGGTCTGTTCGACAACCGTCGAGTAGGAGAAGACTCCGATATCTAGCAGTGCCAGCAGCGCAAGTGCGGTACTTGCACTTCTCCTCAGACCACCGGACCTCGAGGTGGCAATTACTGCCGTGGTGGCAACGATTAATGCACAACTAAGCGCCACGTAGATCGCCATGTTGGTGCTGAAACCTGAAATTTGCCGTGGAGTACTTAAAATCGAGTACAAGAGGCTGGTGTCAAGAAAGAATCCTGCGGCGATTATGACACCGATCGATCCGATGACGTACACGACTCGTCTCCCGGTCCCCGAAAGTGGCTTGCCCTTGGAGCTAACTTTCGTCCAAACCAAGCCTGCGAGGATTGACATTGCTAGATCGAATCCGAACATATTGCGCGACGGTAACCTCTGTTTACCGTAGAGGGGGAGGTGGTAGAGGAGGGGGGCCAATGGGGTATAACCGCCAAGCGCCAAGAGTAAAGCCCCAAATCCAGCGAGCCTTATGCCAGAAACCCGTCCGTCGCTACTAGGAGTGTCCGAAGAGGACAATAAACCCACCACACCTAGGGTGGTAAGCAGTATCGGTAGATAAGAAGCTATTTCTCCGAGGTTGTAGGACCCAAAAAAAGACGGCAGGTGTCTTAGGGAATACCATCCTTGAATGAATGGGTATAGGAGCATAGCGAAGTCTCTAGGACTGAATGGCCCTGAGGTGAAAAATGCATAGCTCCCACTCGATCTATTTGAAAAGTGCTGGAAGGCTATCCCGGGTAGCCACTGGATCGCAGCTAAACCCAAGGCGAGGGCCCCGGCGAGTAGCAGTAGTAGCAGTGGAACTTTGAAGTCCCTTCCCCGTTTTATCATTGTTGGTATCGCCACAAGCGCCATAAATATCGCGCCGTCCAGCATCGCCTCGGGAGCCCCCGCAAAGACGCATAACGCGAATCCAGCCGATAAAAGTACCGCCCATTTGGCCCCCGAACGTACGGATTGGCTGGACAGTATTTTAAGGAGAAAGACAATACACCAGGTCACGCAGGCTATCCCTGCGATCATGTCAAGATGGACGACCTGAGACAGAAACTGACCCGAAAGCGTGAAGCCAATGGCCGCTAGTGCCGCCCCAGAAGGCGATGCTCCGAGTTCTTTGCTCGCGGCGATGACCCCGCCTGCACCCAAGGAGTAAACAATGACAACGAACCAAGTGAAGGCCCATACAGGAGATAAGAACAGAAATAGTATCGAAAGTGGGAAAAAGGTCTGGACGTTGAAGCCGGCGAGCAGTGGGTTCCCCGACCAGGAGTACCGATTCCAGGTGGGAATATGTCCGGATTTTTCTATCTGGGCGGCCAGGTAGTGCAGTGGAACATTCTGATTGAGGTTGTCAGAGAATATGGCGGGATGACCCAGTGAAGTTGGAACTACGAAGAGCGCCACAACTGCGGCGCTGATGCCAGCCCAAGCCCAGAAATAGCCCTTCCAACTTCTCATTTCTATGGGATTGGCTATCGTTCTACGAGGTATTTTTCTCTCAACCAAGTATTGAGTACCACCTTAGAGTAGTTAATTCCATAGCTGAAGTTGTTTCCCTTTTTGGATTTGCCGCTCGGCCTTCGATGCATGACGGTGGGGATCTCGACGACCCGTGCCCCGGCCATGATCGCCCCGATCAGCAACTCGGATGATTGATACTGTGGCTCACTTAGCCGAATCTTTGATAGGAGGCTCACGTCGAAGGCCCTATATCCGCTCGAAGTATCGGTGACCTTGACACCGGTGAGAAGTGATATCAACCTAGCAAAGACGACGACACCAAAGTCTCGGAATGAGTCTCCGACCCTGGTTTCGCCTAGTTCCCTCGACCCCTGTACGAAGTCAGCTATATCTTCCCTTAGCGGATTAAGTATCGAGGCTAGATCTGATGGATCCCATTGACCGTCTGCGTCCACTATGACAACGTATTTGGCGCCCACCGCAATGGCCAGCTGATACCCCATCTTAAGTACTGCGCCCTGCCCCCTGTTGACGCTTGCGGCACAGACCCCAAATCCAAGGTCCCGCGCGACAGATTCGGTTTGATCAGTCGCCCCGTCAATACATATGACGACCCTCCCTGTTCGGAGTTCCCCCTGGGCATTGTCCAACAGCCCGGCGACGATAGGTAGGTTTTTTGCCTCATTAAACGCAGGAATCAGAACAATGAACTCCGGGATCGGTTCGCTGGAATGCTCTGCTAGGTACCTATCTATCGCATTCTTATCTTGCGTGTTTGGGGCAAAGTTGAACTCTGCTGCAACGGTCTGCGGAACTCTCACGTTTGAGTAGGCCTCTGTCTAAGTGGAAACTGGCAGTTCAAGACTACCTTCGGAATTTATTTCACCTTCCCGGTTGACTGGTCGCAGTAGATGTCATAATTTCTTTTTAGCAGCTCTGATTTAGCGGGGCTTGCAAGGTCGACTAACGAACCGCCACCATCACCCGACGAGGCGGCAACAGGTTCAAGAAAATTCGTAATTTCAGCAGGGTAATTACGAAACTTCTTTGAATTGGTTGCACGAAGCCGCCCGGTGCATCTACAATATGTGGTACTCGACACGGAAGCCATTCCCATATGTTGTGGTTTATTCGTTTGGAGAGCTTTGCTGAGCCGATTAGACGCAGCGGAGAGATCCTTGGTTAGGGTCTGATTTGGAACGTGCTCGGATTCTATTTTTAATCTGAAGAGGGGGAAAGTTCGTATGGCTATAGCGCCAGAGAAAATGGCATTGGGCATAAGAAGGCACTTCACCGAAGAGGGTGTGCACCCCTATCAGATGGTGCGATGGGAGAAGAGGGATTCGCGCATAACCAACTTCAAGGACTCAACTGTCGCATTCGAACAGCTTGGCGTTGAAGTACCCGAGAGTTGGAGCGTGAATGCTACAAACATTTTGGCGCAGAAGTACTTCCGTGGAAATTTGGGTACCCCCGAGCGTGAGCATTCGCTCAAGCAGGTCGTGGACAGGGTAGTCGACACCATTACCGCATGGGGACGCAAGGATGGTTACTTCGTAGATGACGATGAGGCGGAGACATTTTCTGACGAACTGAAGTACCTGGTAATTAAGCAAAGAGCCGCATTTAACTCCCCAGTGTGGTTCAACATAGGCGTTAAAGGCGTTCCAGCCCAGGCATCAGCCTGTTTTATCCTCGCCGTTGACGATTCGATGGACTCGATACTCAACTGGTACCGCGAAGAGGGGATTATCTTCAAGGGCGGCTCCGGAGCAGGAGTGAATTTGTCCAAGATTCGTTCATCAGCTGAG
The DNA here is from genome assembly GCA_021842145.1 of Actinomycetes bacterium. Classification (GTDB taxonomy): domain Bacteria; phylum Actinomycetota; class Acidimicrobiia; order Acidimicrobiales; family Acidimicrobiaceae; genus JABEUN01. The sequence continues at coordinate 31,832 of JAKCBW010000003.1, read as the reverse complement.
TTTATAAAGGGCGGCGGTACCGCTTCCGGTCCCGTAAGTTTCATGAGGGGGGCCGACGCTTCAGCTGGGACAATCAAATCGGGCGGCAAGACTAGAAGAGCGGCCAAGATGGTGATACTAAATGTTGATCACCCAGACATCGAGGACTTCATTTGGTGTAAGGCCCTAGAAGAGCGCAAGGCTAGGGTGCTACGCGACGCCGGCTTCGACATGGACCTCGATGGCAAGGACAGCTTTTCCATCCAGTATCAGAATGCCAACAACTCGGTTCGAATTACCGACGAGTTCATGCAGGCCGTGGAGGCTGACGGCGATTGGGATCTCAAGTCTGTTTCAACTGGCGAAACGATCGCTACGAAAAAGGCCAGGACTATCTGGCGGGAGATTGCAGAGGCCTCGTGGGAGTGCGCCGATCCTGGGCTTCAATTCGATACCACGATCAATCGCTGGCATACTGCCCCAAATACGGGGAGAATTAATGGTTCGAACCCCTGCTCGGAGTATATGCACATCGACAACTCCGCTTGTAATCTCGCAAGTTTAAACCTCCTGACTTTTTTGAATGATGACGGATCTTTCGACATTGCCGGTTTCGAATCGGCGACAAGGGTCGTCTTCACCGCCCAGGAGATATTGGTCGGTAATGCCGACTATCCAACCGAAGGTATTGCAGAAAACTCTCGCAGGTTTCGTCAGCTAGGTATTGGGTATGCAAACCTCGGGGCTTTGTTGATGGCGAAGGGCCTCCCTTACGACTCCGCCGAGGGGAGGGCATGGGCGGCTTCGATAACGGCGCTTCTTACTGGTGGCTCTTATGCGACTTCCGCCCGGTTGGCGGCCCGAATGGGTCCATTCGCCGGCTATTCACAGAACAGCGAAGCGATGATAAATGTGCTGAAAATGCATAGAGAGGCCGTTTCAAAGATTGACGAAGAGCTTGTCCCTACCGAGTTGCTAACTGCGGCACAGGAGATTTGGGATGAGGCCGTTGAGCAGGGAGAAGCGTTCGGAGTCAGAAATGCCCAGGCGAGTGTTCTGGCACCTACTGGGACAATTGGCCTGCTTATGGATTGCGATACAACCGGGATAGAGCCGGATTTAGGTCTGGTAAAGACCAAGAAACTGGTTGGCGGCGGAACTATGTCGATAGTTAACCAGACGGTTCCTAGGGCATTGCGTCAGCTCGGATATGGCGAAGATGCAATAGCCGAGATAGTTTCTTACGTCGATAAGAACCGCTCGATTGTCGGTGCGCCGGGGCTGAAGGAGGGACACCTTCCAGTCTTTGCCTGTTCAATGGGCGACAATACTATCCACTACCTCGGCCACGTTAGGATGATGGCGGCTGTCCAGCCATTCATTTCCGGTGCAATCTCAAAGACGGTCAATATGCCAGAAGAGGCGACCGTCGAGGAGATCGAAAAACTACATTTTGATGCCTGGAAGATGGGGATTAAGGCCGTCGCTATCTACCGCGACAATTGCAAGGTGGCTCAGCCGCTTTCGACTACTAAGGCAACATCTCTAACCGATTTGGAGCTGGCGAAAAAGGTCGAAGAGCTTGAGAAGGCGCTCAATACTCAGACCGTCGTAGTGAAGAAACCGATGCGGGAGCGCCTGCCAAGACGCAGACGCTCGGCGACGTTTGCTTTCAGGGTCGCTGACTGTGAAGGTTATGTAACGGTTGGAGAGTATGACGATGGCAGGCCTGGCGAAGTGTTTATGAAGGTTTCCAAGCAGGGTTCTACTCTCGCTGGGATCATGGATGCTTTTTCAATTTCCGTTAGCCTTGGTCTACAGCATGGAGTTCCCCTTTCGACCTTTGTCCGCAAGTACACGAACATGAGGTTTGAACCGGCGGGAATGACCGACGATCCAGACATCAGAATCGCCGCTTCGCTCGTGGACTACATATTCCGACGATTGGCAGTTGACTACCTACCATTGGACGAGCGCCTCGACCTTGGGATTCAGACGGTCCAAGAGAGGACCCAGCCACTGCTATTTCAGGATGATCCGGTAGCAATAGTCGATTCTTCGATGTCTGACTATTCTCACGAGACTCATGCGGTGGCTCCTGGCTTGAACCTGTTATCTCGGGAGGCAGCAAAGGACTCCCCGTACTGCTATCAGTGCGGAAATGCTATGCAAAGAGCCGGATCCTGCTTTGTCTGCACTAGCTGCGGCACCACTAGTGGATGCAGTTGATTCTCGAGAGCATATTGGGGCGGAGAATATAAGACCGGAGAGTACAAGACCGGAGAGTGTTAGCAAGGTCTATATGAGTCGCCGAACGGTTCATGCTCGCCAATCGTACCATTGGCCGCCCTGGAGCTAGTGCTTAGGGGCGGCCAAGAGGCCTTTAGAAACTGATCACTGGATCCTTTGCAATTATGGAACCGGACCGCTCGTAGGGACAATCTGGGAAAAGTGAATTACTACCGACCCACCATCGTGGTCGAATACACGTCATAAGGGCACGTCGTAAGGGCCTTGAGCAACTGGAACGTCGCCCAAAAGGTCAAGGTAGATGTAGTCCACAGAGTTGTCGACTCGGGCCCAAAAAATTAGGTACTTTGTGATGAACTTCCGTATGTGAAAACCGGTAGTCCACTCTGACCGGGGAACCTGACCGGTACCTTTGACAAAGGATCGGTGACACGGGAGGAGACCTGATTTCCAACAGATTCCACATTGGGTCGGTTCCAAAAGCCCTTTCCGCCTATTAGACAAGGCGGAGTTCCGGCGGGCCGACCATGTGCGACATACAAAGGATCCGTGGGTGGTAAGAAAACTAATGCATTTCGTTATGTAATGGATTTTGTTCTCGACGCGTTTAAAATTTCCAATGTCCACCGTGGACTAACTCTCGGTGACCCAGGTCCGAAGGGTTAGGACACCTTTTGTTCAGTTCGATTTCCCTGAGTGAGGTGATTTTTTGGTCAATTGCCGATTAGGTGGTCGAAGGCCCAGGGATGGAATCGCACCCTTGAGCAAAGGAGCGCAAAACAGTCGAACTATAAGGTGCCGCCTCTTTGCTATCGCCTCATAGACGGCACCGCTAAGAGCTAACGGCCATCCGGAACCAACTCGACACCATAACCAATTCAATTTCGGATATTTGTCTCTAGCGATTTCTAATACCGCCAAGGGGCCAGTTGCAATTAAGCCGTCCCGTATCACCACCAGCCTGTCTCTTGGATTGTAAGCGAGGAGTGGATCTTGTGGGGAAAGGTCCTGATAGGGCAGCGTTGCCACCCGCCATCCATCAAGCACGTTGGCGAAGTGAATGCACATATCGCACTCTGAATCGAAGACGACGGTCAATTGGGAGACTGCAGAGGGAGAACTCGACTCTAATTCCGAAGATTGTCGCCCCGAAGATCGTCGCCCGCTTTCAAGGGTATCGGTAGTCTCTTTCGCGATTTCTATAGCGCTATGCGTCAATATCGTTCTTTCGGGGCTGGTCTCCCTCCATACTAGTCGTCAAGGGTGTGAACGAATTTTGATCTCCAGATAGGAAATCTCTAGGTCTCTAGGCAAAGACCTATCGGCTACAAACTTAAGGAACTCCGGCTCGCCTTGTCGGTTCAGAAAGGTTCTGATCGACCTTGAGGTGTGAAATGCAGGATCTAAGGCCAGCCATCCAGGATGAGCTTTGCGCTAAGCCTCCGGATATTCACGAGTAATCACCGTTAGATTAATCACCGTTAGATATCCGTGATGACGCCAGTTGCCATGTGAACTGTAATGGGTACTCGCTAAGGTTAGGCTCAATGGAATCGCTTGAGCCAACTATCTAGTATTTCGTTGCTCCAGCAGCCATAGACCTAATGTTAGCATGGATTAGCAGCCGATATTTGGGAATCTCTTTCCGTGTTGATGAGGACGGCGTCGTTGTGGAGGTGCAGAGTTGAAGAGACTTGTCAATCTATTACTGCTTGGGTTGGAGGCAATGGGTTGGCTGGTCTTTTTCGTGGGGTTTGCTGAATTGACTCGAAGGTTCATCCGCCGTTACCAGCGCCTAGAAGTCGTAGGCGACTCCATGGAGCCGACTCTTTCCGATGGCGACAAAATTCTCGTCAGGAAGGGAATTGCTCCCATTCCTGGATCGCTGATAGTTTTCGCTGACCCAAGGGAGCGCACCAGGCTTCTCGTGAAGCGGGCACAAAGTGTCGGGGCTGGAGAAGTCGTCGCAATAGGTGACAATGCCGACGCATCCACGGACTCCAGGCACTTTGGACTCATCCCACTTAGTGAGCTTATTGGCGTGGCATTCTATCGCTATTTCCCCGTAAGTTCGGCCGGAAGGATTTAAAAGATGAGCTCATTAGCGAAATCATCTAGAGTATAGAATATGGCGTCGCTCCGTGAAGAAGTTGCAGAGGTGCTTAGCCCCTCTTTCATCGATGACATCGGTTCAATTAGTGTGGAAGAACTTCGGCGGCGTAGAGACCAGGCAATCCATATCGAATCGGTCGTATCCTATACGCGTCGGTTAGTGCAAGCGATGATCGACATCGCTGAAGCCTCTAACACTACTTCAGACTCCAGCGAACTAATAGGCGAATTGTCTGAGATACTTAGTGACGGTAATCCGCACAGTTCGGCTGGCAGACTGGTGGAAGTGGAAATTTCGGAGGAGGCCTCACTTCAGGCTGACCAGTTCTTACAGGACTCCCTTGCCGGTCCACCGTCGAAGGGCGATCGGTTGGCGGAGACCGAAAGGGAGATATCCGAGATGAGACAACAGTTACACTCGGTACTCGATCGGCTTTCATCTGAACTAGTCGAGCAGTACAAGAGTGGTCGAGCCAGCGTAGAGGGCCTTCTTGAGGATGTAAGGAAGGGCTAAGGACCTTCTCGGAATCTACGGCCCGGCTCATGGGTTGAAAAACATGGCGCTGTTCGGCTGACGACCTTGCGTCGGTCTTGCTTGCTAGTCGGAGGTTGTTCTCGATGCGTTTTGCTGTTCTGTCCTACCATACTTCGCCGTTGGCTCAACCCGGCGTTGGCGATGGTGGTGGAATGAACGTATACGTAAAACGTTTGGCATCGGCCCTAGTTCGATCTGGGGCAGATTGTGACGTCTATACCAGATCAACCTCGGCAAATGATCCCTCGAAAATTGTCGTTGAACCCGGTTTTGTCGTTCACAACGTTCCAGCTGGTCCCCTTCGTCATCTAGAAAAAGAGGAACTTTTGGACCACGTCGACGATTTCCGGGATGAAGTTCTTAGCTTGATGCTCGATTCCAGTTCATTTGTGCCGGATCTGATTCATTCGAACTATTGGCTATCCGGGATTGCTGGGCACACAATCAAACACGAACTGGACGTCCCAATGTTGACGACTTTCCATACATTGGAGCGAGTAAAGTCCTTCGGCCGGACGAGACCGGATGATGGTTACGACGAGGATTTTAGGGTCAAAAAAGAACTTGAAATAATGGGATGCTCAGATGCGGTGCTAGTTTCGTGCGCTCAGGAAATGATCCAGCTTGTTGACCTTTATGGCATCTCGGCTGAGAGGGTTGAGGTGGTCACGCCTGGAGTCGACCATGCATTTTTTGCCCCAGGCGCAAAGGCTATGGCTCGCCAAGCCCTTGGGCTCGACCAGAATAAGAAGCTCCTCCTTTGGATCGGCAGGATTCAACCCCTAAAAGCACCTTCCATGGCAGTAGCTGCGCTTGGAATCCTGGCGAGGGAGTTCGATGTAGAGATGGTCATGATAGGTGGGCCGTCCGGAATCGACGGGTCTGAAGAGCTGAATCTGGTAAAGAAGCTTGCTGAGTCCTACGGCGTTCAGGAGCGCTTGCACCTGATCTCACCACAACCCCACGAGACGATTTCCAGCTACTATCGAGCAGCGGATTTATGCTTCATTACCTCCAGAACTGAGTCATTTGGCCTTGTCGCTCTTGAGGCCGCTTCGTGCGGACTGGTAACTATTGCTTCGGATGTCGGCGGGCTCACCTCCGTGATAGATGGAGGGATGACCGGGATATTGGTTTCTGAACGGTCCCCAGAAAAGTTTGCCGAGGAGGCGGGCAAGTTGCTGTCGCATCCGGAGCAGATGAAAGCCATGTCAAAGGCGGCGGTGGAGAAGTCATTCGGTTATACCTGGTCGTACGCCGCTCGACAGATGAGTTCTATTTCCAGATCTTTACTTGCCCGAGAACTACTTAGTTGTAGCTAGTACCGATCCAGCAGGTTTCACTGTACTGCCGGGCTAACGGTAATGTTTGGGAAGGATAGGGTTATGTCCGCGTTTCCTATTTTTGTATGCTCGATCGGATTGGATTGTCAGCTAATTACTGGTTAATTATTGGGTCAACATCCGTTCAAACCTGCTTATTATCTGTTGTATGTTTGATCTGTGTTTCGTCGGCGGAGGCAAGATGGCGAGCGCCATCTTGTCTGGAATTGTTGAAGGCCCCGGCTCACAAGGCAGGTCAATACATGTTTCAGAAAAGTTTGAGCCCGCTAGAAAGACCATCGTCGATCGCTTTCCTGGCGTGAGTGTATCTGCATCACCGGAAACCGCTAACACATTCGTGTTAGCGGTAAAGCCAAAGGATGCACCCTCGGCAGTAAGTGAACTGGAGATCTTGGTAAACTCCCCCTCGGGTAAAACTGCAATTCCGCCCGTCCTAGTATCGATCGCCGCCGGGATCGATACTGCTCATCTTTCAAGTTGGGCGCCGAGCTTTACCATCGTCAGAACTATGCCAAATACTGCGGTAGCCGTTGGCAAGGGTGTGGTTGCCATCGCCGCTGGAAAGGGTGCAGACGAGGAGGTTATGGCTAGGGCCGAGGCGCTATTTTCAGCCGTGGCGATGACCGTTAGGGTACCTGAATATCAAATGGATGCGGTTACCGCAATGTCTGGATCCGGCCCAGCGTACTTCATGTATTTCATAGAGGCCCTAGAAGAGGCCGGTGTCTCCCTCGGCCTACCACTCGATTTAGCCAGGAAACTCGCAATTTTGACCACTGTGGGTTCGGGACAGTTGGCGTTAGAGGATGGAAGGGATCCTCGTATTCTTCGGCTAGAAGTGACATCGCCGGGCGGCACAACCGCGAGGGGAATTGCTGAATTTGACCGAGGAGCCCTCAAGGCGACGATAGCAAACGCGGTCTTTGCGGCTTACGAGAGATCCAAGGAACTTGGTAAGTAGGCAGCGAGGCTAAAAAGAGGTCGGTGACTTGGCTATGGGTTCTTCGAAAGAACCTTCCGATGAACTCGATGACCACTGCCTTTAATTGATTCCATTGGCGATGTGTGTTTTCCCTTGGAGTGCACAAGGACGAGCCAAAGGATATTTCTCTAGCCATGAACAGGCCAGCTCTCGCTATGCACTAAGCGACGGGCCGAATTTCGCCCTTTTTGCACTCAAAACACACTCCTCGCCCAGCTGAATCAGAAAGAGATTCTTCGAATGCCTCCAACCAAGGTCGAAGCGTGGGCCTTCTTTCCGCTGGGCCCTCGAACCGGACTGTGTCTTTTAGATAAATTTCACCATCGGCTAGGTTGGAGGGAGGTTTCCACAGGATCGACGAATCTGTGGCCAAAAGGTTGTAATAGGCCCAGTTTTTTGTGCTGGCCCTCTGGTGCCTTAGCGGTTTTTTAACGCCTCGGGGTACCCTGTAAGTAAAGTGAATTGTTCGAGAATGTTTCAGAACCTAGGTAGGTTTGAGTTTTGCCATTAGCGGCGGTGAGTATCTGTGAAAGCGACGTTTCGACTCCGGAGTTTGACCGTTTCGCGATGGGGGCGGCCGCCACTGAGCAGCTCTACAAAGTTTTGGCGCAGGAGGACGTTGTCTCGGAAGCGGTAGTCGTTTCGACCTGCTATCGGACTGAGGTCTACGCCGATGTCTCCGAGTTCCACCACGGGGTGGAGAGGATAGTAGAGTTACTGTCCACTGTTACTTCGGCCAGACGAACGGAGATCTCCCAGGTGGGGAAGGTCTTTTACGGCCGAGGTGTGGCTGAGCATCTTTATAGGGTCTCATCTGGAATCGAGTCGAGGATCCTTGGCGAGACCGAAGTGTTGGGACAGCTCAAGTCAGCACTGGACGAAGCTCGCCAGGCCAAAGTAATTGGCAAGATACTAAACCGACTGTTCCAGTCGGCCCTGGAAGTTGGTAAAGATGCAAGGTCAAAGACGGCGATATCTAGGGGAGCTACTTCGCTCGCTACTGCCTCGGTAAAGGTATTAGAGTCTCGCATCGAGTCCGATCCCGCAAACGCCACGGTCGCCCTGCTGGGCGCGGGTGCGGTTGGGTCGGAAATAGCTGAAGTCGCTTCGGAGAGATTTCGAAGGCTTTGGATCAGCTCTAAATCCTTTCAGTCGGCGGAGGTAATCGCCAAGGGGCTTGGAGGATCGGTCAGTCCGGCGAGTTTCGACATGGTCCGGTCGCTGATGTCGACGGTTGACGCTGTTGTATTTGCTACCTCGGCGAGTGAGTTTCTGCTGGATTCGGAGGAGCTTGAGGTGTTGAGTGCGGCAAGAGGAACATCCAGGCTAATTCTGTTGGATCTTGGAGTCCCGCGCAATGTCCACCCGGGAGCTTCGGAGTATTCGAATTTGGAGTTAGTGACCCTAGAGGCGGTAAATGCCTTACTCGATGTAGAGGCGAAAAAACGTACCGGATCGGTGAAGGACGTTGAAGACCTAATTGAGGTCGCCCTGCAAGAATTTGAAATGATAGGTGCTTCACGAAATCTGGACCCGGTAATAGAGGCCCTGTACCGTAGTGCGGAAAATATTCGCCTAGAAGAGCTAGCCAAATTCGCCCCAAAGTTTGTGAACTTAGGGGACAAAGAAAGGGCGGCTGTCGAAGCGCTTACCCACCAGATCGTCGCAAAGATACTCCACCAGCCTACTTCTCAGTTGCGGCGACAGGCTGCATCCTCCGAGCTAGGACGGCTACTGGAGGATGTCAGGTTGATGTTTGACCTATGACAGAGAGGGTTATTCGTATTGCGACGAGGGCCTCAGATTTGGCCCTATGGCAGGCGGAGTATTGTGGCAGAGTGCTTGGGCACCCTTACGAACTTGTGAAGGTGAAGACCAAGGCTGACGCGGACCTAACTCTATCGCTCAAGGCCCTATCTGGGCAGGGTGTTTTCGTGAAGGAAGTCCAGCAGGCGGTTCTCGATGGCTTTGCGGACTTGGCGGTCCACTCTGCAAAAGACCTTCCGACACAGCAGTTGGACTCGTTGGTGCTCGCTGCGATCTTTGAGAGATCCGATCCACGTGACGCCCTCGTAGGCACCATGTTCCCTAGTTTGCCCAAGGGGGCGCGGGTGGGTACCTCGGCTCCAAGGCGTCAAGCAATGTTGCGAAGGCTCCGGCCTGACCTCGCATTCGTAGACATTAGGGGAAATATACAGACTCGCCTGGAGAAGGGGCGGGGCCTGGACGCCATCGTCGTGGCCAAGGCGGCATTGGATCGCCTCGGTCTCTCGGAAATGATTTCGTACGTTTTTGAACCAGAAGAGCTTTGCCCACAGGTCGGCCAGGGAGCTCTTGCAGTCGAGTGCCGATCGACTGACATCGAACTGGTTGGTTGGTTGGCGGCAAAGTGTGATGCTGGTGCCTTCGCCGCTGTCACCGCTGAAAGGGCCTTACTCGCCCAATTGGGGAGTGGATGCTCGATACCCGTAGGAGCGTACGCTAGTCAAGTTGAAGGAAAACTCAGCCTTTACGGTATCGTGGCGAGCCCTTCTGGCGAGACGACCATCGAGGCATCTGGAAGCGGAGATGACCCAGAAATTTTGGGATTGGAAGTTGGTAATAACCTTCTAGAGCAGGGTGCACTCCACCTTCTCGGGTGATTTGAGGTGGATTTTGATTCTTCGGCGGCCCAATAAACTCCTTGCCTGGTGACCAAGCGGTGAGCCGATCGTCTGTTTCTCCGTCCCATTCCTCCTTGCCACTGGCCGAAAGGTGCATTCATCGTCGATCAGCAAGATTCGATGGAGGTTTCCCCTCGGCTTCAAAGAGGGATCGCCCGAACCTGACTTGATACCAAGGCGGGCACATTCGGGACATGCATCTAATACCTAATAGGGAGCTGTTTCTGGGGGTCGGAAGGCGCAACTCGGATGGTCTTTGGCGTCGATAATAGTCTCGCTCGCTACCAACTGGAGTCGTATCTTGGAGCGTCTGGCGATAGATGATCCTTTCGTCATCAGGCGCCGTGATGGATTGTTGAGCTGCTGAAATTTGCTGGTCAGAATCTAAATAGACCACAAATGGCCCACGATTAGGCCACCCCGAGCAACCTCTGGAAAGATCTCACGAGGCAGTGGGTCCTGAAAGACCACAATGCAAAGATCGCCGCTATCCCTGCTTGGACCCCAAGGGGGCCGTGTCGCCCAGCGTCGACCACCAAGTTGGCCACTTAGCTAGTAAGTCGCAGGCGTTACCCTCTGTTATTCGCGGTTGGAAGCTAAACCCGTAGCTGTCGGTACCGCCTAGCCTTGGGTGGGTGGAGAATGAGAGACCAAGCACCGAAAAGCGAGCTACCGTATTCCTGGTTGGAGCGGGTCCGGGAGATCCCGACCTGTTGACGCTGCGGGCAGCGGAACTTATCCGAAGCGCTGATGCAGTGGTCTATGACTACCTGGTCGAAGAGTCCATATTGAGAATGTGTCGAGGAGACGCTGAACTGATCGACGTAGGTAAGAGGCCGTCGAGGCCGATGTCACAGGAAAAAGTGACCGAAGTCTTGATCAGTGCTGCGAAGAGGCATCAAAAGGTGGTCCGACTTAAAGGTGGCGATCCATTCGTTTTCGGAAGGGGCGGCGAGGAAGCTCTGGCACTCATCGCTGAGGGGATTCGCTTCGAAGTCGTTCCGGGGGTTACATCAGCTGTCGCCGTACCGACCTACGGAGGTATTCCGGTTACCCATAGGGGGATTGCAAGTTCGTTCACGGTGCTAGCTGGGCATTCGAAAGACGCCGGGCCGCTGGCATTCGATTGGCAGTCGCTGGCCAACCTCGGCGGTACCCTGATCTTTCTCATGGGGGTAGCACACCGAAAGGAAATATCTTCCGGTTTGATCGAAGCTGGTATGGATCCCAAAACCCCGGTGAGTGCTATAACTTGGGGGACAAGGTCTGACCAGGTAAAAGTGTCGGTGACCCTCGACGAGCTAGGGGAGGCAAAGGTGGTCTCGCCGGCGGTAATCATTATCGGGTGGGTCAATACCCTCGATCTGAATTGGTTCGAACCCCGTCCTCTTGCCGGACTGAGGGTCGTCGTTACCCGTGCCGAGGGGAGTTCGCAGAGCGAAGCAGAGAGACGATTTTCTCAGCTTGGCGCGAGCGTCATACGGGCGGCATCAATCGAGATCGCCCCTCCGTCGGACGATGGGTTGGCCATGGACGACGCGATCAGGTCTCTTTCCAAATACGATTGGGTCGTTTTCACCTCCCAAAACGCCGCAGCCAGGTTCCTACAACGCATTCCTGACCTAAGGAAGCTGGCGGGTATAAAGATAGCTACGGTTGGACCGGCTACGGAATCGGAAGTTCGCTCGCATGCGATCGGGGTAGATCTCATCCCGAGTAGATCGGTGGGCGAGGCTTTGGTTGGTGAGTTCCCACTAGGTCCAGGGAGGGTGCTTTTCCCTAGGGCAAAGGTGGCGAGGGAAGTAGTTACCGCAGGGCTTTCGGAGAAGGGCTGGCAGGTCGATGTCGTAGAGGCATACCAGACAGTCTCAGCAGCAGGTGAATTCGATTTGGAACAGATTAGCACGGCGCACCTAGTGACCTTTACCTCCGGATCCAGCGTAAAGGGATTTATAGACCGTTTTGGAAGGGACGCTCTACCTAAAGCTGTCGGTTCGATCGGACCAATCACCTCGGATGCCGCACGCTCTCTGGGAATCGACGTGACCTTCGAGGCCATTAGATTCGACCTTACGGGTCTCTGCGATGCCACTATCGAATGGTGGAAATCTATCCAAAAGTGATGGCTTCGACGAAGAGCGAGGGTCGGTTAAAGCTCGGTCTGTAATCTGCTCTAGGCTAGGAGATATGACCTTTCCCAATCAAAGACCCCGAAGGCTCCGGACCACGGCGGCGATTAGAGACCTATTTTCAGAGGTCTCCTTGAATGCCAGCGATTTTGTCGTTCCATTTTTTGTTCGCGAGGGCCTGAGCGAAAAGAGGGAGATTCGCTCCCTCCCAGGGATATTTCAACACAGTGTCGATTCTCTGAAAAAAGAAGTCGAAGAAGAGATGGCCCTCGGCGTGAAGGCAGTGATCCTATTTGGAATTCCGCAGCAAAAAGATGAACTGGGATCGCAAGCTTGGGCGGAGGACGGAATAGCCCAGCTCGCAATTTCGGAGCTTAAAGCGAGCTTCGGGGACGACTTAGTTGTCTTCGCCGACCTTTGTCTAGACGAGTACACCTCCCATGGGCATTGCGGTGTATTCAATGGTGGGCGCGTTGAGAACGACCCTACCCTCGACCTCTATGGGCGAGTAGCCGTGGCTCAGGCCGACGCCGGGGTAGATTTTGTGGCGCCATCAGGGATGATGGATGGACAAGTCGGCAAGATTAGAAGCGCACTCGACCACAGCGGCAAATCCAATGTTGGCATACTGGCATATTCGGTCAAATATGCTTCGTCGCTTTATGGTCCCTTCAGAGATGCCGTAGAGGTGGAGATCGAAGGCGGTGGGGATCGTAAAGGTTATCAGCAGGACTATCGGCGTTCCAAAGAGGCGATTTTAGAGGCATTTCTCGACGAGGCAGAGGGTGCGGATGCACTGATGGTCAAGCCGGCTCTGACCTACCTAGATATCATCTCGCTCGTTAAAGCGAGGACCTCTTTGCCCGTGGCGGCATATCAGGTGTCGGGTGAGTATGCGATGGTAAAGGCGGCCGACCAGGCGGGATACATAGATGGACTTAGCGTCGCCGTGGAGCAGCTAGTTGCTATAAAACGGGCTGGTGCAGACTTGATTTTGAGTTATTTCGCTAAAGAGGTGCTGACTCATTTTAACTGAGGATGGCTAGCTGATTTGGTCCTAGTGAAGCCATGGTGCTCTTGATCAGATCTTAGGATTGATGTTGCTCTGAACCACTACTGCAAGAGACGAGACTCCCTGGAATGGAAATGTTGACCAATATAGAGCTCTTCGAGGCTTCAAGCAGACTGATGCCCGGTGGCGTAAATTCGCCGGTGAGGTCCTTTGGATCCGTGGGCGGAACACCCTACGTCGTGGAGAAGGCAAGCGGACCGTTCGTTTTCGACGTGGAGGGCAAGCGATATATCGACTACGTCCAGTCATATGGGGCGATCATCCTAGGCCACGCTGATCCCCGAGTTACCTCGGCTATTACCGAAGCCGCCGCTAAGGGGACATCCTACGGCGCTCCAACTCCAGGTGAACTAGAACTTGCTCAGCTCATATCCTCGAGAGTGGCCGGTGTCGAAATGCTTAGGCTAACTTCTTCGGGAACTGAGGCGACGATGACCGCTATTCGCATCGCACGAGGTTTTACAAAGCGGGACAAGATAGTCAAATTTGACGGCTGCTACCACGGCCATTCCGATGGTCTCCTTGTACACGCCGGGTCGGGTGTGGCAAACATGGCTGTTCCGGATTCTGGTGGAGTTCCTGCATCAATGGCCTCATCGACCGTAGTACTTCCTTACAACGTAGTGCCGGAATTGGACGAGACCATCGCAGCGGTAATTGTCGAGCCGGTGGCGGCAAATATGGGCCTGGTGCCACCGCAAGATGGTTTTTTGGCCGGACTAAGGGCGGAATGTGATCGAGTTGGAGCCCTACTTATCTTCGATGAAGTAATCACTGGGTTTCGGATCGCATTTGGCGGTGCAGAGGAAAACTTTGGCGTCGTAGCCGACCTTTATACCTTTGGCAAGGTAATCGGTGGTGGTCTGCCTATTGGAGCTGTCGGTGGAAGATCGGATGTCATGGAGGTACTCGCTCCAGTTGGTCCGGTCTATCAAGCCGGGACCCTCTCGGGGAATCCGGTGGCGACTGCTGCGGGATCGACCGTTTTGCGTCTGCTTGAGCCGGCTAGCTATCTGATGCTTGAGGGGAGGGCCAAGTACCTCGCAGCTGGCATGGAAAAGGTGATGCTAGAAGTTGACCTGGAGGTCGTGGCACAGCGACACGGCCCCTTGTTCAGCCTGTTTTTCGGTTTGGCTCCAGTGGGAAACTTTGAACAGGCGAGGGCGAGCGTCTCCAAAGGGGTCTACCCCTACTTCTTTCACGCCATGCTGAACAGGGGAGTAGCGCTAGCACCTGGGCCGTATGAGGCCATTTTTGTCGGCCTGAGCCACGACTGGGAACAGTTGGATCGGACCATTGACATTACTCAAGCCGCGGCAAAGGAGGCCCGAGACAAGTACTTCTCGGCGAGCAAGAAACTCTGAAGGCTATTTTAGGCTCCACCTGGAGGGGAACTCGGTCAGTCAGTAAGGCAGTCACTCAAGAAGCGAATCATGGAATCTTTGAAGCAACCTTGATCGCCGTTTCGTAGATCAGTTCGGGTGCGCCCTTTTTGTCCTCCCGGAGAAGGTTGGCCATGATTCGGAGTACGGTTGCCATGAGCGGAGCGGAGTGCATTCCGGCCCAAACGGTCAAAGAGAGAATTTTTGGGTTAGCTATTAAGTTCACAAAGTGTTGTCCAGCTTTGTAATAGAGCCCGTAGCGGTCCTGCATGATTTGTGAATATTCGGCTATATTCGTCGGATCTTTTTCTTCAATGCACCTCGTGAGGAGGTCGGCGGCGATTCGGCCGGTCTCGTATCCATAGGAGATACCTTCGCCATTGAATGGGTTGATCGAGGCTGCGGCATCACCAATGACCAGGAAGTTCCTGCCAGAGATGGGCTCGATAGAGTGTCCCATTGGGAGTTTGCCCCCCGTTGGAGGCCGCAACTCCGAATCCTTCGATAACGCCCAGTAACCCGGCGCGGCGGCTATGTAACGGTTGAGCTCATTGGAAGTATTTATCGACTTCCACCTAGATCGATTGGTCAAGAGTCCGAATCCGACATTGACCCGTCCGTCTCCGAGGGGAAAGATCCAGCCATAGCCGGGCATAACCCTTCCGCTCTCATCCCTCACTTCGAGCTGGGATTCGATGTAGTTGTCATCGTGCCGCGGGCTGCTGTGGTAGGTGCGAATTGCGAGCCCGATTGGCTCCCCTTTTCGCCTGGCTGCCCCGAGGGCCCGGCCAACTCTTGAATTTGCTCCATCGGCGACAATGTAGTAATCCGCACTTGCGGTGAACTTCGACCCATCGCTCTTGTCCGACACAACGACATGATCAATTGCTCCGTGGTCGTCGAGGACCACGGAAGAGACCTCAGCTCCGAAAAGATACTTTGCCCCGACTCCCTGCGAATTCGACGCCACGGCCAAGTCCAGATCGCTCCGTGTCACGACATAACCGTAACTTGGGAAATCGGGATGATTAGGCCACGGAAGCTCCATCGTTTTTCCGAATCCGACAGATCTTAATCCGATATAGCGATGTTTGGTGGAAAGAAAATCTGACATTCCCATCGATTCGAGCTGTTTTACCGATCTTGGCGTCAGACCGTCACCGCAGGTTTTTTCTCGCGGGAAAGTCTTTTTTTCAATAACTGAGACATCAATACCCCTCATGGCCAGCCAATATGCGGCTGAAGACCCCGAGGGACCCCCTCCGATGATAAGTACCTCTGCATGCAAGCTTTCGTTCGTCACCCACATAGATTAAGGGCAAATGGTTCATTTGGCCAAAGTGAACTTATTGTGCAAGCGGATTTGGAAACTTGGCCTAGTTTCGACAAAGATTTATCGAACGCCCGTTGTAGGTGGGTAACACGGGTGGCGGTAGGTTAGGGTTTATGTCGAACGGAAATTTCCGTTGCGTTTTGGTTGGTATGAATTTAAGCGAGGTCTCGTGGCACAGTACCTGCCGATTCTGATTATGGCGGTGCTTTCGGCACTTTTTGCAGCTGGCTCATTTGTCGCCTCGGGTCTTTTGGCGCCTCAGCGACCGACTGCGGCAAAGAGGGCACCATACGAGTGTGGGATAGTTCCATCGGTTGAGCCGGTGGAACGCTTTCCTATCAGGTTCTACTTGATAGCCATGATCTTTATCGTTTTCGATATAGAAATTATCTTCCTGTATCCCTGGGCGGTGATATACAGGCAGCTTTCTACTTTTGGACTAGTGGAGATGGTGATTTTTGGAGTGACCGTCTTCGTCTCCTTTTTATACCTGATTTCAAACGGGGCGTTGAACTGGGGACCGAAGAAGGCTTCTCTGCCATCAGATGCACAGATCCAAGGCACCGAGTCGGCGGTAACCGCCGAGTCGGCTGCGTGATTGAGGAGATTTCAGATTGGGATTAGAAGAGCTCAACCATAACTTCCTAACTGGAACGGTCGAGAATTTAGTCAAGTGGGCGAGGCAAAACTCTGTGTGGCCCGCTACCTTCGGTTTGGCCTGTTGTGCCATAGAGATGATGTCGGCCGGTGCGGCAGACTTCGACTTGGCACGATTTGGGATGGAGGTCTTTAGGGCATCTCCGCGCCAAGCGGACTTGATGATCGTCGCCGGTAGGGTTTCCCAGAAGATGGCGCCGGTGTTACGCCAGGTTTACGACCAGATGATGGAGCCCAAGTGGGTGATTTCAATGGGAGTCTGCGCTTCGACGGGCGGAATGTTCAATAATTACGCAATCGTCCAAGGCGTTGATCAGATTGTCCCCGTGGATGTCTATGCGCCGGGGTGTCCGCCAGGACCTGAAACTTTGATGCACGCGATTTTGACGCTGCATTCAATGATCCGATCCGGTGAGATTACTAAGCGTCGTGAGATCTCTGGTAGAGGCGCTGGTCTGCAGCTTGAGGCCCCAGAACTTAGCAAGTTAGCTTCTCCGGGCCGTTCGAGTGTGACCATTGTCGGATCATCCTCTGCCGGAGGTGAGCGGTAGTGTCAGATCTCGATTCCACTTTTGTCGAGAGGGATAGCTATTTTCAGACGGTGGCCGGTTTGAAGGAGGATGGTTACAATCTCCTCTCTGACCTTTGTGCAGTTGACTATCTCGATCATGTCGACAGAGCGTTGTCCGAAGGAGTCATCAGGGAGCGATTTGAGGTTGTCGTCTCATTGACTTCGATGTCGATGAAAAAAAGACTCAGACTGAGGGTTCCTGTGCCCGAATCGGATCCCGAGGTCGATTCACTCTTCCCCCTTTATCCTGGGGTGGAAGCGATGGAGAGAGAAGCTTATGACCTCCTTGGGATCAGGTTCAAAGGACATCCGGACCCCACACGAATTCTCCTTCCACAGGATTGGGAGGGGCATCCATTACGTAAGGACTATTCGGTAGGCCGTATACCGGTGCAGTTCAAAGAGGTTAAAAGGACCCGATGACTACTATTCACACACCAGGTGGACCTCACAAGCATCCCGATGAAGAGGCCCGATATCAAGAGGCCGAGCCGGGATTGATCGCAGAGACTTCCGAAGGCGCCCAGGAGATGGGGCCTCGCTCCTCGACAAAGACCGAGGAGCTGAGCAAAGAATTTGGAGCTGCACTGCGGCTTCCTGAGGGTATCGAATTAGATCCTGGGGATATCAATATTGAGACCTCTGAGGATCAGACGATGATCATCAACATGGGTCCGCAGCATCCCTCGACACACGGCGTCTTGAGGATCATGATGGAGTTGGAAGGGGAGACCGTCCTAAGGACCAAGCCGGTTATCGGATACCTCCACACCGGCATGGAGAAGACCGCCGAAGGTCTCACCTACCTCCAAGGTTCGACAAATGTAACCAGGATGGACTACCTCTCTCCGCTGCACAACGAACTTGTTTTCTCACTGGCCACAGAGGCTCTTTTGGGGCTTGAGCTTCCAGAAAGAGCTACTTGGATCCGTATGCTCATGGTTGAGTTGAACCGGATGAGTTCCCATCTCATGTGGATGGCAACCAACGGCATGGACCTCGGCTCAACCTCGATGATGATCTATGGCTTCAGGGATCGTGAGATGATCCTCTCGTTCTTTGAGAAGGTGACCGGGCTCCGAATGAATCACAATTACATTCGCCCTGGGGGAGTGGCTGCGGACCTTCCTGACGGGTGGGAAGACGACGTTCTCGCTATCGTCGAAAATGTACCCCAGCGCTTGAAGGAGTATGACCAAGTACTGACGGGTCAGCCGATCTTTCGGGCAAGGGTCGACGGAGTCGGTGTTATTACCCAGGAACAGGCGATCGCACTCTCGGCCACTGGACCGGTACTGAGGTCTACCGGCGTACCGTGGGATCTCCGAAAGGACATTCCGTACCTCGCTTACGACCAGGTTGATTTTGATGTGGTCGTTGGAAGCGTCGGTGATACCTTCGACAGATATGCGGTTAGGTTCAATGAGATACTCGAGTCCAATCGAATCGTATCCCAGATAATCGAAAAGATGCCTAAAGGTGACTACAAGGTGGCTTCCAAAAAGGTAACCCCTCCGCCAAGGAAGCGTATTGACGAGTCGATGGAGGCATTGATCCATCACTTCAAGATCTATACCGAAGGGTATAAGGTGCCCGAGGGCGAGGTATACGTAGCTATCGAATCTCCCCGCGGTGAACTCGGTTGTTACCTTGTTTCCGATGGAACGGCGAGGCCATACAGAATGCACATCAGGGGACCGTCCTTTGTAAATCTTCAGAGTCTCCCACCGATGCTGCACGGTGGATTCATCGCCGACGCGGTTGCTGTTATTTCTTCGGTCGATCCGGTTATGGGTGAGGTAGATAGATAATGTCCCGGTTTACTAAAGAGATGGAGTCGCGCGCTCATCAGATCCTCGCCCTCTATCCAGAGAGGCGTTCGGCGACGATTCCTCTGTGCCATCTAGCGCAGGAGCAGAATGGTTACCTTACCGAGGAGTCGATGATTCAGATTGCCGAGCTGGTCGGTACCACCCCAGCAGAGGTACTCGGAGCTGCGAGCTTCTACGACATGCTCCACACCGAACCGGTGGGAAAGTATGTCGTGGGCGTCTGTACAAACATTGCTTGTCTTCTGCAAGGTGGGGAAGAGTTGCTTTCCCATGCCGAAGAAAAACTCGGCATCCCAACAGGTGCTACTACCGACGATGGCATGTTCACCCTGGAGGACATGGAGTGCATCGCACACTGCGACCACGCCCCCGCACTTCAGGTCAACTATAGGTTCTTCGGTCCCTTGACCAATGACAGTTTTGATACTTTGGTAGATGACCTGAGCGCCGGCAAACTCGAGTCTGAAGTTCCACCCCATGGAACGCTTTCTAGGGTTCAACGGAAGCATCCAATCGCCGTTCCACTTGAGGAAATTGTGCGACATAGGCGAGACTCAGACGCAAAAGAGGGAGAAAGGCTGGCGGCGAAGGCTGCCGCCGAGTCCAAAGAGGGGAGTAACTAACGATGCCACTTCCCCCTTTGAAGATTGTTTCGGCGAGGGCAAAAGACCCAAAGAATGTGACTTTGGAGGGCTATCTCGCAAATGGAGGATATCAGGGCCTGCGTAAAGCGGTCCTCGAGATGAATCCGGAAGATGTTCGTGATCAGGTGATGCAGGCGAGCCTTTTGGGCCGTGGTGGTGCCGGATTCGAAGCGGGCCGCAAATGGTCGATGCTGAAAAAGTCCGACATTCGTTACCTGGTGATCAATGGTGATGAGTCTGAGCCAGCGACTTTTAAAGACCATATGCTCGTCGAGGCGGATCCTCATCAGCTCGTCGAGGGTGCACTTATCGCTGGCTACGCTATCGGCGCAGCTCGAGTTTTCATCTTTTTACGTGGTGAGTTTGCTTTGGGCTTTGAGAGGGTTCAAAACGCCATAAATGAAGCCTATGAATACGGGGCGATCGGGCGGGATATCTTTGGTTCAAACTTCAGCATCGACTTGGTTCTTCATCCAGGGGCTGGGGCCTATATCTGCGGCGAAGAGACCGCACTGCTCGAGAGTTTGGAAGGGAAGCGGGGATTTCCAAGGATCAAACCCCCATACTTCCCGGCGGTTATAGGGCTTTATGGTCAACCGACGATCGTCAACAACGTCGAGACCGTCGCCAACCTTCCGTGGATTGTGAAGAACGGGGCCTCAGCCTTCACCGATTTGGGCGGAGGACGCTCGAGGGGTACCAGAATGTTTGCCCTGTCCGGCCAGGTAAATCGGCCAGGCACATATGAACTCGAGATGGCAAAAAACACCTTCCGGGATATTATTTTTGATCCGGAATTCGGTGGGGGCCTTCGACCGGGGCGCTCTTTGAAGGCGATAATTCCGGGGGGGGTTTCAGCCCCTTGGCTCGGGCCCGATCAGCTTGATGTCGTTCTTGGTCAAGATGAGGTCGCAGCGGTAGGTTCGATGCTCGGTTCGGGATCGATCATTGTTATGGACGATTCGACCTGTATGGTTAGGGCCGCCTGGAGGATTTCTAAGTTTTTCGCACGTGAATCGTGCGGCCAGTGTACCCCCTGCCGTGAGGGCGGAAGTTGGATAGAAAAGGTTTTGAACAGGATCGAGTCTGGAGCGGGACGGGAAGAAGACCTTGACCTCCTGATGGACCTGTGCGACAACATCGTTCCCGGGGTTTCCTGGCCACCACAACAGACAACTATTTGCGTGCTCGGCCCGTCTATCCCTTCTTCGGTCGCCGTGTCGATCAAGATGTTCAGAGACGAGTACCTAACTCACATAAAAGAGGGCGGCTGTCCGTATGACTGATTCGGAAAAAACACTGAAGCTAACTGTCAATGGCAAGGAGGTGGAATCCGCGCCGGGCGAGATGTTGATAGCCGCGGCCGAAAAGGCTGGCGTGCTCATTCCGCGCTTTTGCTACCATCCGCGATTAGAGCCAGTCGGCGTATGCCGGATGTGCTTGGTGGAGGTGAAGGGGCCGAGGGGATTTACCTTACAACCGGCCTGTTACATTTCCGTAGCCGATGGAATGGAGGTACTAACCGACTCCGACAAGGCTAAAAAGGCACAAGACGGCGTTCTGGAGTTCCTACTCGCTAACCATCCACTCGACTGTCCGGTCTGTGACAAAGGTGGCGAATGCCCGTTACAGGACCAGACTCTGACCTTTGGGCCCGGTGAGAGTCGCTTTATCGAAGAGAAGAGGCACTTCGAAAAGCCCATTGCAATATCCAAACTCGTCTATCTCGATAGGGAACGCTGCATCCAGTGTGATCGCTGTACTCGCTTTGCTGCAGATATCGCCGGAGAGGCCCTCATCGATTTTGAAGGCCGGGGTGGGAGTCTGCATATCACGACCTTCCCAGACAAGCCCTTCGCATCATACTTTTCGGGTAATACGGCACAGATCTGCCCTGTCGGTGCGCTGACGACCACGCCGTATCGCTTCAAGGCTAGGCCGTGGGATCTGGAGCAGGTGGAAAGCACCTGTGTCAGCTGTGCGGTCGGCTGCCAGATGGTAGTGCAAAGCTCGGAGAATGAGATAGTGCGCTACCTTGGAATCGATTCGGAGGCGGTCAATCAGTCTTGGCTCTGCGATAAGGGTCGATTTGGCTTTGAGTCGGTGAGTTCAGCCGAAAGGATCGCATCTCCTTACCTAAATGGTGCCAGCGGAGTGGTCGAGACCGGTTGGTCTCAGGCGCTAGACGCTATCGCTAAGACTTTGAAGTCAGCCGAGGCCGATTCGGTCGCAGTGATCGGCGGATCCCATATGGCCAATGAAGACGTCTATACCTGGGTGAAGTTTGCGAAAGGTATAATCGGCACCGACTCGGTCGACGCCCAACTCGATGACGGTTTGGACCCCAAGGTAGTGGCCCTTTCCGATCGAGCGACGATTCAAGAAGCCACTCAGGCCAAGCTTTTGATACTTTTGACCGGTGACCTGCGGGAAGAACTCCCGATCCTATTCTTGCGGATTCGGTCTGCCGCCAAGAAGATGGGCCTGAAGATACTCGAGATTTCGCAGTCCGAGTCATCACTCACGGGAGATGCGGCAGTAAGCCTTCGTTACTTTCCGGGTCATGCAGAGGATCTGGTTGACGGGGTACTTGGTGCTGAGATCGATCCAGGTCTATATTCTGGAGACCTTCAGGCTGCCCGGGCACTTGTATCCTCGGTAGACCCGGGGTCGGTGGTGGTGGTCGGCGGTAGGGAGAACCTCGCCGGATCCTCATTGGACCCCGAGAGGGCAATCGCGAAGTTGCTTGATACCTTGGCCGGAGCGAAGTTCCTCTCTGGCCTTAGAAGAGGCAATGTGAACGGGGCGATCGACCTGGGTATGGTTCCCGGATTTGTTCCCGGTCGTGTTCGACTTGAGAGTGCAAGCGATTCCCTCAAGGCCAGATGGAAGAGTCTGCCCTCTAAGGCGGGGAGAAATTCAAAGGAAATTCTCGAAGCGGCGCTGAGAGGAGAGATTAAGGTCCTCTTCCTTCTGGGGGCCGATCTGGTCAGCGATTTTGGTGATTCGGCCCTCGCTGAAAGGGCTCTAAGCAAGATACCGATGGTGGTCGGGATCGATACATTGACCAATCGGACGACTCAATACTGCTCAGTAGTTCTGCCAGCAACGGCTTTTGCCGAGAGGCACGGCTCTACCACCAACATCGAAGGCAGGGTGTCGATATTAGGCAAGAAGCTCGTGGGCTTCGCCCTGTCTCGCCCTGAGTGGATGATAGCGGTTGAACTCGCTGCTTACATGGGTGAAGACCTCGGCTTTGAACATCTGCAGGATATTTGGGAGGAGATACAAGAAGTATCTCCCCTCCATAGGGGGCTTTCGATATCGGTACTGGGTGCACCTAGCGCCAAGGAGGGTATCGTCGTCCCACTTTCCGCATCGAAGGTTCAGATAACTTCTAGGCGGGTTTTGGATCCCATTGCTACGCCCGGTATTACCTCGGTTGGCGTCTCAGGACCACCCTCCTCCAGCGCTGCGCTACCCGGGGAGGCCGACATGGTCTTCACTGGGGAGGCCTATTCGCCAGCGAGATCCAAGCTGTTGGATCTACTTGCGGACAAGGATGGAGCTAACCCAGGACCTGAAGCGGATAATTTTGCCCTGGTCGTCTCTAAGAGGCTTTATGATCACGGCGTTGAGGTATTGTCCGCTAAGCATCTGAGCGAGCTAGTGTCGCCGTCAAAGGGGCGGGTCTCCCCGAGAAGTTGGGAACAAATCGGCCTCAATGGCTCTGGCTTGACCAGGCTGCAAGGGAACGGAGCCAGTATTGAATTGGAACTCATTCAAGATCCATCATTGCTGGATGGCGTAGTGAAAGTCGAATTCGACGGAGCGTTGGGTGAAGTGTCCAAGCTATTTGGGGTTGAGAGTTCGACTAACCGAGTGAAGATGGAGAAAGTGTAGACGTGGGAGCTGACCAACTCTTTTCACATGGGATTACCCTTGCGGTCTTTGTGATCGTGATCGTCAAGGTGCTTGTGGCTTTTGCCGCATTGATGGTTGCCGTGATGCTGATGATCTGGTTTGAGCGCAAGATTATCTCCGACATGCAGAACCGAATCGGCCCGAATCGTGCCGGACCTTGGGGTATGCTCCAGACGCTTGCCGATGGTATCAAGCTCTTTTTCAAAGAGGACCTGATACCGGAGAATTCAAATCGCTTCGTCTTCAAGCTCGCCCCATATTTGACGCTGATGCCGGCCTTTTTGATCTTTACCATCGTGCCAATTGGCGGGATAGTGACAATTTTTGGGCACACAACCGAGCTTCAAGTCGCCGACCCGCCGATGGGGATACTCTTTCTTTTGGCCATGTCGTCTGTGGCGGTCTACGGGGTAATGCTCGCCGGCTGGTCGTCGGGCTCGAAGTACCCATTGATAGGTTCGGTCCGTGCGTCGGCTCAGATGATCTCCTACGAGGCGGCAATGGGGCTTTCAGTAGCCACAGTCGTGCTTATCACGGGATCACTGTCGACCCGGGATATCGTACTTTCTCAGATGGGTACCTTTTTTAGCTTCATTCCGAAGTGGAACATTTTGCGCCTCGGAGTGGTGCCGTTTATCATTTTTGTGATCGCAATCACGGCAGAGCTGAACAGGCCACCATTTGACTTGACCGAGGCTGAGCAGGAGTTGGTGGGAGGATTCCACACCGAATACTCCTCGATCCGATTTGCGATGTTTTTCTTGGCTGAGTTCATGAATACCATCACCATGTCAGCGGTGATTGTCACTCTGTTCTTAGGTGGTCCAGACGGCTATGATCCCAGTTTCTTGCATTGGCTCTGGCCAATCCTGTGGTTCTTAGGAAAGACCCTCGTGTTCCTTTTTGGATACGTTTGGCTTCGTGGAGCATTGCCGAGGCTACGTTACGACCAGTTGATGGATTTAGGTTGGAAGGTACTCATACCTATCTCTCTTGCATGGATTCTGATTGTCGCAGCAATGCAAGTAAACAGGTATATGGGGTTTGGCCTTTTAGTCCTGAGCCTGCTCTGTGCGGTCTTGTTGTTTCGCTCGATGTCCATCGGCGACCAAAGCGGCGAAGCGGCCGATATTACCCTTGCGCCAACGAACCGACCACTCGAGTCCGAGGCCAGGCAGATTGCACCAGGCTTAAAAGTTGTGAGGCCCACTTTTCGGAGTGGAACTCCTGAGTCAGGAGGATCTAAGTAGTGGGCGCATTTGACTCGTTAGGTGGGTTCAGGGTAACGCTGAATCAAATGCGGGAGCCCCGCATCACTAAGCAGTATCCCGAGGAGAAGCGGCCAAAGCCGCCTCGCTTCCATGGACGTCACGTCTTGAATCGATACGAAGACGGTATGGAGAAGTGCATCGGCTGCGAGCTATGCGCCGGGGTTTGTCCCGCCCGCTGCATCCATGTCCGAGGTCGCGACAACGACCCCGATTCTCCGACCTCACCAGGTGAGCGCTTTGGCTATGTGTATGAGATCAATTTTCTACGCTGCATCCATTGTGACCTTTGTGTTGAGGCCTGCCCTACCGAGGCAATTACGGAGTCAAAGCTCTTCGAATTCTCCTTCACCTCTCGTGAACAGGCGATCTATACCAAGGAAGAGTTACTTGTCGACGAGGACGGTCAGCCCAAGAAACTCCCTTGGGAAGACTGGAAGGAGGGCGACGAACTGATGACTTCGGGCTGGATGAGGGCAACCGCTCCAAACGGTGAGGCCGAGTTCGAGGGCATCGTTCAATGGTCCGCCGAGGCAGGCTATGGGAGCCGAAAGCCAGAGGCTGGTCAAAGCGACCTCAGCGCCGAGGAGGCTTCCCCGAAATTTTCGATTCGTAAGGATAAAGCAGACAGAATGTTTAAAAAGTATGGGGGTAGGGTCAAGTGATCGGCCACCTCTTATTGACCACTATCGCCCTCCCGGACCTTTTTACCTTTATTTTCGCGGGTCTAGCCGCACTTGTGGGCGCTGGTGGGGTCATCCTCGCCCGAAATCCCGTCCATTCGGCACTGATGCTAGTAATGACGCTTTTTTCGGTAGCGGTGCTCTTTGTTGAGCAGGACGCTCAGTTTCTCGCCGCCGTCCAGGTGATCGTCTACGCCGGTGCGATAGTCGTGCTCTTCCTCTTTGTCATCATGCTCCTAGGTGTTGATCGACGAGAAGTGACGCAAAAAGATCCTTTACCAGCACAGAGACCGCTCGCAGTGGTGGCTGCGATATTGGTGCTATTAGAGATTGGACTGCTCGCTCGCTCCCACTGGTCGACGGGACAACCAGCGGTAGTGGGGCCGACCAACGGCGGACAATCAAATATCGTGGAGCTCGCAAGGGCGGTCTTCACGACCTACCTACTTCCATTTGAAGCTACCTCCGCCCTGCTGGTTATAGCGGTTCTCGGCGCGGTGGTTTTGGCGAGACGGGCGGCGACTCCGACCGATACGGTAAGCAAACTCGATACCGCGAGTTCCGATATCTTGATAGACCTCGGAGTCGACCCAGCAAGTTCTTCTGACGACGGGCAAAGGAGCCATCAATGACAATCCCGGGGAGTTGGTACTTGACCCTGGCTGCCGTTATTTTCACCATGGGGGCTTTGGGCTTGCTGGTGAGAAGGAACGTGCTGGTGATGTTCATGTGTATCGAGCTGATGCTTAATGCAGTGAATTTGACCCTGGTGACATTTTCACGAATGCTCGGCGATATAGGAGGGCAGGTGCTGGTATTTTTCGTGCTGGTAGTCGCCGCCGCCGAAGTGGTTGTGGGTCTTGGTATTATCGTTTCGATCTTCAGGCGCAGGGCGAATGTCACCGCCGATGACCTGCACCTTTTGAAGGGTTAGCCAAATGGTCTCATTCGTTGCACTTATTCCGCTATTTCCGATAGTCGGATTCTTTCTCTTGCTTCCGCTTGGGAAGAAGCTCGGCTATCCTAAAGCCGGTTGGTTGGGTACTACGGCGATCTTTCTCTGCTTCGTCGCGTCCGTAATCACCTGGGTAGGACTGTTGGCCAGGACTGGGACCCATAGGGTTTTCGTCGACCACCTCTTTACCTGGATGAATGTTGGGTCACTTAAGTTGGGTATTGATCTCTATCTTGACCCGCTTTCGATGACCATGGTGCTCTTCGTAACCGGCGTCGCTACGATCATCCACGCATACTCAATTGGATACATGAAGGGTGATCCAAGGTTTCACCAGTTCTTTGTATATCTGAACCTGTTTGTCTTTTCCATGATCGTGCTAGTCCTAGCGGGGAATATACCGCTAGCATTCGTCGGCTGGGAGGGAGTTGGGGCCTGTTCCTACTTCCTGATCTCATTTTGGTTCGAAAAGCCCAGCGCAGCTACCGCCGGCAAGAAGGCCTTCATCGTCAACAGGATCGGTGACTTCGGCTTTCTGCTCGGGAGCTTCCTACTTTTTTACTGGGTTGGTAGCCTGAACTACGTCAACCTTTTCGGTGGGCACCTCATCCTCAGTAAGGGGAGCGCTACTGCAATCGCTCTCCTATTCTTCCTTGGTGCGGCCGGAAAGTCAGCCCAGTTGCCACTGTTTACATGGCTGGTAGACGCTATGGAGGGCCCAACTCCGGTGTCTGCTTTGATCCACGCCGCAACCATGGTGACCGCAGGCGTGTACCTGATGGCAAGGCTTGCTCCGATACTTCGTTTAGCGCCGACGGCGTCGATGGTTATAGCGATCGTTGGAGTTCTTACCGCATTTGTCGCCGCAGCCGCCGCAACCTCACAGGATGACATTAAAAAGGTTTTGGCCTACTCGACGGTAAGCCAACTCGGTTATATGTTTCTGGCGGTGGGCACTGGGGCTTATGTCGCCGCCATCTTTCTAATGGTGACCCACGCCTTTTACAAGGCGCTCCTCTTCTTGGGATCGGGTTCTGTAATCCACTCGATGCACGATGAGCAGGACATAAAGAAGATGGGTCGGCTAAGACGGTACATGCCGATCACGTCGGTTACCTTCATCATCGGTTGGCTGTCGATTGCCGGGTTCCCACCGTTTTCTGGTTTTTGGTCTAAGGGAGACGTACTGACTGCGGCATTTCAGAAGAGCCCATTGCTGTGGCTTGTTGGGGCGCTGACCGCCATTCTCACTGCTTACTACATGGGCAGGGAAGTAATGCTGGTCTTCTTCGGTGATTCCCGGTGGTCAGCCATCTCGGGCTCGGGTCATCAGGGCGGCCATGAGGTTGGAGAACATGAGGGTGATATGCACGTGAGTGCTCCCCATGAGTCTCCGAGGATTATGACCCTCCCGCTTATTATCTTGGCGGTCTTGGCGGTCCTCGGTGGCCTTTTGAATCTCCCTTTTGCGTCCTCTACGAGGTTTCTCGAAAACTGGTTGACCCCGGTATTTGGAACCGCCCTGGTTGCCAATACCCTCTCGGGGACGGCTCAGGTGTTGTTGGGTGCGATGGATGCGGTGTTCGCAGTGATTGGTATATCTTTGGCTTGGTCTTTGTGGCGGACTAATTGGGATCAGCCAAACCTGGAGCCGAGGCTCTTGAAGCGTGCTTGGGGCATCGATATCGCCTACGATACGGTCTTCGCCCGACCGAGCACCGCTTTGGCACTCAAGATGGACACGGTTGTCGATCGAAAGATCGTCGATGGTGTGGTCGTGCTCGTCGCAACTGCGATCGCCAAGCTGTCGGGGGTTCTACGCAAGATCCAGACCGGCTACGTGAGGAGTTATGCGTTAGGGATAGCTTTTGGGGCGGTTATTCTGCTCGGCTACGCGGTCATTAAGGCTGGTGGCTGATGTATTGTCCCTCAAATGCACTCTGTAGATACTTAGCCATCGGCTCCAAGGAGAGTTGAACTTGTTTCCTTATTTGAATGTTTTGATAATCCTTCCGGTGGTGGCGTCACTCGTACTGGCGGTTCTGCCCAAGAGCCTGAGCCCAAAGGTATTTAGAAACCTTGGCAGGGGCCTCGCTTTGGTGGTATTCGCTATCTCGGTGGCGATGGCTGCGCAATTCAAGGTTGGTTTCGGCGGCTTCCAGATGGTGTCAGTTCATAGCTGGATACCTACCTTCGGGATTTCGTGGTCTTTGGGCGTCGATGGTATTTCGTTGGTCCTGGTGTTGCTGACTTCGCTCCTCTTTGTGGTTGCGCTCTTCGGGGCCGCCGAGAATAAGGATGAGAAGGCTTATGTGGCGTGGATGCTGCTCCTTGAGGCCGCTTGTATCGGGAGCTTCTTGGCACTCGACCTGTTCGGATTCTTCCTGCTATTCGAGCTAACCCTGATCCCAACTTACTTTTTGATCGGTAACTGGGGATTCAAAAATCGTGGCAAGGCGGCCGTAAAGTTCTTCGTCTACACCTTCTTGGGTTCGGCCTTTATGCTGGTCGGAATCTTGAGTCTGGTCTTTATTCATCAGGCGACTACGGGACACCTGACTTTTGAGCTGGCCCAACTCACCAAGACTACTCTCAGCTCGGCAACCGCAAAGTGGCTATTTCTGGCCTTTACTGCGGCCTTCGCTGTCAAGGCTCCGGTGTTTCCCTTTCATACCTGGTCGCCAGATGCATACGGTGAAGCACCCACCTCTACGGTTATGATTCTGGCTGGTGTGATGGCTAAGCTTGGTACATACGGGATGATCCGCTTCGATTTCCAGCTTTTCCCGGCAGCGGCTAAGTCCCTGGCACCTATCCTCATGACCCTCGCAGTTGTCGGTATCGTCTATGGTGCGATTGTCGCCTCTGGAGAGAAGGATCTGAAGAGGATCATCGCATACTCGTCGCTATCGCATATGGGTTTCATAGTGTTAGGACTATTCGCCCTTAGCACTCAGGGTCTTTCGGGTGCGGTGCTACAGATGGTGAATCACGGACTCTACACCGCGGGCATGTTCTTGCTGGTTGGCTTGATTTACGAGCGACACAAGAGCACCGACACCGGTGTGCTGTCGGGGATCCAGGCCAAGGCTCCCATTTTTGCGGGCGTATTCACCTTGGTGATGATGGCCTCGATCGGAGTACCTGGCTTAAATGGATTCGTTGGCGAGTTTTTGATACTGCTGGGCACCTTCGTTACCCACAGGTGGTGGGCGGTCGTTGGTGCGACCGGCGTGATTTTCTCGGCGATATACCTTTTGTGGGCCTACCAGAAGGTATTCCATCGCAAGGATGAGGCAAATCGGCCATTTGCTGAGATCAAAAAGGGCGAGTTTTTGGCCATCGCTCCAATATTGATCCTGATTGTCTTTATCGGGGTCTATCCAAGACCTTTCCTAGATCGGATTGATCCTTCAGTGCATACCCTCATGCGTCAGATGTCGGTGACTTATACGACCCCTGCAAACAGCGGATCGGCAATTGGAAGCGGGGTGAATAAGTGAGCCCGCACTTACTGTTGACTTTCGCAAGCACCGCCAAGATCGCCCTACCGAAGATCGATTACTCCTCGATTCTTCCGGAGCTGGTAATGCTAGGTGCAGCGATTATCTCGATGATCGTTTCGTCGCTAACCCGAAAGCGAGATCTTACCTGGCCTTACACCGCAATAGGTGTAGTAGCTTCACTGGTGGCAGGCGAATGGTCACTTCACCTGTTCGAAGTTGTCAGGTCACAGGGGCCAAAGGCGACGATTGCGGGAGCGATATCGTCAGATGGGTTTTCGACCTTTTTGATGGTAGTGATTTCGGTTTCGGTGCTTTTGTCTCTGCTGATAGCTCAGGGAGTTGTTTTTAGGGACGCAGCAAAGGGTCCGGAGTATTCGGCACTGATCCTGATATCCGCCTCCGGCGCGATGTTTATGGCTGCGGCTAATGACCTCATCGTTGTGTTCTTGGGTCTCGAGATCCTCTCAATTGCCCTATATGTCTTGGTTGGGTTTAGACGAAGTGCTTCGGAGTCCCAAGAGGCTGCGATGAAGTACTTTGTCCTCGGTGGTTTTTCCTCTGCTATCTTTCTCTATGGAATTGCTTTGACCTATGGAGCAACGGGTACATCAAACATCTCGAAGATAGCTCAGTATCTGGCCAACAATACCTTGACTTCTAACGGGGTGCTTTTGGCTGGCATGGTCCTCATGCTGGTTGGATTGGGCTTCAAGGTAGCCGCCGTGCCATTTCACTTCTGGACACCAGACGTCTATCAAGGTGCGCCGACCTCCGTTACGGGGTATATGGCCGGGGTGGCAAAGGCCGGAGGATTTGCAGCTCTGTTGAGAATCTTCTACGTCTCTTTCAATACCCTGAGCCTCGACTGGAGGCCCGTAGTTATTACCTTGGCGGTTCTGTCCACTGTCGTAGGAGCGGTCTTGGCACTATCTCAGCGGGATGTCAAGAGGATGCTCGCCTATTCTTCGATCAACCATGCCGGTTTTATCCTGATCGGGTTGGCAACTGCGACGGCCGCTGGAGTGTCAGATTCCCTCTACTACCTGTTTGCCTACTCCATCATGATCATCGGAACCTTCGGCGTGATCTCGATGGTGTCTGCAGCTAGGGGTAATTTTGAGGGGCCGATACTGGTCTCTGACCTCAGGGGATTGGCTAAGCGGAATCCCGCCCTCGGTTTGGCGCTAGCAATTTTCATGGTCGCCCAGGCTGGAGCGCCATTTACCACCGGTTTTCTCGCTAAGTTTTCCGTTATTGCCGCAGCAGTTCAATCGAGAGAGTATTTGCTTGCCATAGCTGCAATGATGACGGCGGTGGTAGCGGTGTACTTCTACTTGAGACTCGCATTTGCGATCTATACGGATCGGGAAGAGGCCGAAAGTACGACAACACCAGCATCTGGTGGTGGGGTAATGACCGAGGTGGAAACGGCCAAGAAAACCTATACGCCGCCGCTGGTCACGTTGGTAGGCGTTGGCCTAGCGATGGCCTTCACAATTGTATTCGGCATCTATTCATCGCCACTGGTCACATTTGCTCATCAGGCCGTCTTGATGCACTGAGATTGTGATGCACTGAGATTGTGGTGCACTGAGATCGAAGGGTGCTTGGGCCATGCCGACTACCGGATATTGGCATATCCCAATCCGGCATTCGGTTTTATTGAGGAACTACCTTTCAAAGGAGAGTCCGGCACCTGCTTCGCTTATAGAGGGCGGGGTGGGTGCTGGGTTGTTCTTTTTGGTTCTTTTTTCGATAATGGATTGCACCGACGGACTAATCGGTTTGTCCGTTCGATGAATACAGCCCAACCAGCAGCAGGGCCTACGTTTTCCACCTTTGAGTTGTGAAATCACCCGAGTGACGTGCTCATCCCTGGTTTTCTGTTGTTTTACTGTAATCGTCCAGCAGATCCATTCATTGCGAGCCAATGGTGTGATCTGCCTCCACAACGAAAGGGCTTTTTCGTCTAAGTAAAGGGCCTCTTTGAGGTCGGTGGGGAGTTCGTGAAC